>NZ_JBQENN010000018.1:0-136089 GCF_052044625.1 Pseudomonas sp. 22515 | reverse complement strand
AACCCCGCGAAAGGGCCGGCTCAGGCAACCGAAAATCAGAGCTTCAATTCCCCCGGTGTCGCGCCAAACAGCTGCTTGAACGCCGCAATGTAGGCCGACGTGGAGTCATACCCACACCCCAGCGCCGCCTCAGTCACATTCTCCCCCGCCTCCAACAACGCCAGCGAAGACAACAGCCGCATGCGCTGGCGCCAATTACGAAAGCTCAAGCCGGTCTCCCGTTGAAACAGCCGCATCAGTGTCTTCTCCGAACACCCCAGCTCCCGCGCCCATTGCTGCAAGGTCTGCGGCTGGTCTGGTGCAGCGATCAAGCCATTGCACAGCGCCAGCAAACCAGGGTGGCGGGGCAACGGCAGCGAAAAACCGACTTCCGGCAAGGTGCGCAACTGATCGAGCAGCACTGCCACCAGACGCGATTCGGCGCTGTCGTCCTCTGGGTAATCTGCCGGGAACAGGCAGAACTGCTTGATCAGCTCGCGCGCCAGCGGCGTGACTTCCAGCACTCGGCATTGTTCCGGCGCCCATGGGCAGGCATCACGGCGCACATACAGGCTGCGCATCTCGGCTTGCATCGAGGTGACCACTTCATGCTCGGCATCGGCAGGGATCCACACCCCCCACTGCGGTGGGGCGAAGTAACTGCCGTCGCGTGTGTACACGCCGAGTACACCGCTGATGGCGTAGGAGAACTGCACCCAGTCGTGCTGGTGGCGGGTAGTCCACGAACCGGCGCCAAGGCTTTCGGCACGGGCGTAGAGCGGTCTGGGCAGGTGTTCCAGCGCGGGGATAGCGCGGGGGTGTCCGATGATCGGCATGGTATTTTCTTGTAGTTCTGACCAGACAAGCCTAACAGCTGGATCATGATCGAGGCACTCACCGCCTCTGCAGTTACCCTGGAGGTGCTTCAGCGCTCGACGATAACGGTCACCCCCTGCCCGCCTGCCGCACAGATCGAAATCAGCCCGCGCCCCTTACCCGCCGTCGCCAGCAGCTTGGCCAGGTGGGCCAATATCCGCCCACCGGTTGCCGCAAACGGGTGCCCGGCCGCCAGCGAACTGCCCTTGACATTGAGTTTGCTGCGGTCGATCGCGCCCAGCGGCGCCTCCAGGCCCAACTGCTCACGGCAGTAATCGGCATCTTCCCAGGCCTTGAGCGTGCACAGCACCTGGGCAGCAAAGGCTTCGTGGATTTCGTAGTAGTCAAAGTCCTGCAGCGTCAGGCCATTGCGTGCCAGCAAGCGTGGCACGGCATACACCGGCGCCATCAACAACCCTTCGCGCCCCGTGACAAAATCCACCGCAGCAGTTTCGCCATCGACCAGATAGGCAAGCACCTGCAACCCCTGCTGCTGCGCCCACGCTTCGCTACCCAACAGCACCAGCGAAGCACCATCGGTCAACGGCGTGGAATTACCCGCCGTCAACGTGCCCTGCCCGCTGCGGTCAAAGGCTGGTTTGAGCCTGGCCAACTGCTCAAGGCTCAGGTCGGGGCGCAGGTTGTTGTCCCGCGCCAGCGAAAGAAACGGCGTCAACAGGTCGTCCTGCCAACCCTCGGCATAGGCAGCGGCCAGCTTCTGGTGGCTAAGCAGCGCCAATTCGTCCTGCTCGGCGCGGCCAACGCGCCAGGTGTGGGCCATGCGCTCGCAATGCTCGCCCATCGACAACCCCGTACGCGGCTCGCTATTGCGTGGCAGCTCGGGTTTCAGGTGATGAGGCCGCAGCTTGAGGAAGGGCTTTAACCGTTCGCCAAGGCTTTTGCCACGGTTGGCCTGCAGCAATATATGGCGCAAGCCTTCGTTGACGGCGATCGGCGCATCGGAGGTGCTATCGACACCGCCTGCAATACCGCAGTCGATCTGCCCCAGGGCAATCTTGTTAGCCACCAGCAGCGCAGCCTCCAGCCCGGTACCGCAGGCCTGCTGGATGTCATAGGCCGGGGTCTGCGGTGACAGGCGCGAACCCAACACGCACTCGCGGGTCAGGTTCATGTCGCGCGAGTGCTTGAGCACGGCACCGGCCACCACCTCGCCCAACCGCAGCCCGTGCAGGCGATAGCGTTCGATCAAGCCTTCAAGCGCGGCCGTGAGCATCGCCTGGTTGCTGGCCGTGGCGTAGGCGCCATTGGAGCGGGCGAAAGGGATCCGGTTGCCGCCCAGGATCGCGACCCGGCGAGTTGAACGCATGCGCGTGTTCCTCCTGAAACAATTTGTTCGGTACAGCCTAGGTGTTTTTACCGCATTCGAACGACCCTGCCGCAAAGTTGGTCCACACTTTCAAGCTTGCCTTTCGGGAGACCCCTCATGAGCGATCGCTACCTCGGTTTTGCCAACTCCAATCTCGGCCGCCGCCTCGTGGATGCCCTTGGCCTGCCACGCCCGGCGCCACTGGAGCGCTGGCAGGCTGGCCGCCTGCGGCCGGTGGAAGGTGCCCTGGTACTGGGTGGCGGGCCACTGGCGAAGCAGGTCGAAGCCATCGCCCCGCGCCTCACTGACGAGGTATACAGCTTCAATGCCGACAACCTGCAGGCTGAAGCCTGGGTGGCCGGACTGGGGCCGAAAATCAAGGCCGTGGTATTCGATGCCAGTCACTTGTCCGACAGCGATGCACTGAAGCAGTTGCGTGAATTTTTCCAGCCGCTGCTACGCAGTCTGGCCCCATGCGCCCATGTCCTGATGCTGGGCCGTGCACCGGAAGGCCTCGACGACCCACTGGCCAGCGTTGCACAGCGTGCCCTTGAGGGCTTCAGCCGCTCACTGGCCAAGGAACTGCGCAACGGCGCCACTGCCCAGCTGTTGTATGTCACCCCCGGTGCCGAAGATCAGCTGGAAGGCGCCCTGCGCTTCTTCCTCTCGCCGAAGAGTGCCTTCATCTCTGGCCAGGTACTGCGCCTGCAAGCCTGCACCAGCCAGGTGGAGGACTGGACCCGCCCACTCGGCGGCCGCCGTGCGCTGGTCACGGGGGCTGCGCGCGGTATCGGCGCCGCCATTGCGGAAACCTTGGGACGGGACGGCGCCGATGTACTGCTGCTGGATGTACCGCAGGCCAGTCAGGACCTCGACGCCCTCGCTGCACGCCTCGGCGGCAAGGCACTGCCACTGGATATATGCGCTAGCGATGCGGCAACGCAACTGCTCGCGGCCCTGCCCGACGGCATCGATATCGTGGTGCACAACGCCGGTATCACCCGCGACAAGACACTGGCCAACATGACGCCGGAATACTGGGACGCCGTGCTGGCCGTGAACCTCAAGGCACCGCAAGTGCTCACCCAGGCGTTGTATGACAACGGCGCGCTGGGGGAAAACGCGCGCATCACCCTGCTGGCCTCGGTCAGCGGCATTGCCGGCAACCGCGGGCAGGCCAACTATGCCGCGAGCAAGGCCGGGCTGATCGGCCTGGCCCAGGCCTGGGCGCCACGGCTCGCCGAGCGCGGTGGCAGCATCAACGCCATCGCCCCCGGTTTCATCGAAACCCACATGACTGCAGCCATGCCCATGGGCCTGCGCGAGGCGGGCCGGCGCTTGAGTTCGCTGGGCCAGGGTGGGCGCCCGCAGGATGTCGCCGAAGCCATTGCGTGGCTCAGCCAGCCAGGCTCCGGGTCGGTCAACGGCCAGGTGCTGCGGGTGTGCGGCCAGGCACTGATGGGGGCTTGAACATGAGCCGACAATGGCACGACCTGCACAACCCGGCCGCCCGCGCCAGCCTGTACCTGCGCGCAGCCAGCAAACGCTCCATCAGCGGCGACCGGCTGCCGGACGATGGCCTGCGCTGTTTCATTCGGGTTCAGCCGGGCAACCTGGGGGCGTATCGAAGGCTTTGCCACTTTCCCGATGATGGCCGCCTGCCGGGGACTTATCCACATGTGATGGCGTTTGCCCTGCAATTGCAGTTGATGACTGCCGATGATTTCCCCTTCCCGCTGCTTGGCCTGGTACACCTGCACAACCGCATCGAAGTGCTGCGCCCCCTGGGTGCTGTCGAAGGGCTGCGTTTTGCGGTGTACGCGCACAACCTGCAGCGCCATGCCAAAGGTGGCACCTTCGACCTGGTCACCGAGGCTGAAGATGGCATCGGCCTGCTCTGGCGCGAGACCAGCCGCATGTTGGTGCGTGGCTTGGCCCTGGAAGGCGAGGCAAGTGAGCCCGCCGACACGGCGCCTGATTCATTGCCCGAGGCCACCCGCTGGTATGCCGACAGTGATATCGGCCGGCGTTATGCCAAGGTGTGCGGGGATTACAACCCTATCCACCTCAGTGCTGTCAGTGCGCGGTTGTTCGGCTTTCCAACGGCCATTGCCCATGGCATGTGGACCAAGGCCATGGCCTTGGCCGCGCTGCGCGGGCACTTGCCGCACAGTGGCTTTGCCTTTGAGGTGGACTTCCGCAAGCCGGTCAGGTTGCCTTCAGAGGTGGTGCTCAGTGCCAGTGAAGCGGGCCCTTCGGGCCAACTGCGCCTGGACGGGCACGGGGACGTGCTGCATATGGTCGGCCGTTGGGAGTGCCTTTAGGGCCGGGCCTTTCCTGGCGGTATACGCTTGCTTTGCATCGGGCCTGGGCAGAAGCTATGCAGCAATAGGAGACCCCCGATGAACCTGCAAGAACTCACCCAACGCCTGCATCAGATCCGCGACACCAACGACTGGCGCGGCTTCCACAGCCCGAAGAACCTGGCCATGGCCGCCAGCGTCGAAATGGCCGAACTGGTAGAAATCTTCCAGTGGCTGAGCGAGGACGAATCGCGCCAGCTGCCTGCCGACAAACTGGCCCACGCCGGCCAGGAAATCGGTGACGTGGTGCTCTACCTGTTGCTGCTGTGCAGCGAACTGGGTCTGGACATGGACCAAGTGGTGCGTGCCAAGCTGGCCGACAGCGAGAGGCGCTTCGCCCGATGAACGACCGTCATTTCGATGAGCTGGCCACCCGCTTTGCCGAAAAGATCTATGGCGGCGCCAAGGGTGCGATCCGCCTGGCCGTGCTGCAGGCCGACCTGGCCGAAGCGCTACCCGACCGCCCGCTACGCATCCTCGACATCGGCGCCGGGTTGGGCCACATGGCCTTGTGGCTGGCCGAGCGCGGCCACCAGCTGACCCTGGCCGAACCTGCGGCGCCCATGCTCGACGGCGCCAGGGCGCGCTTTGCCGAGGCCGGCCAGACCGCGACCTTCATCCAGGCGCCCTGGCAAGACCTGCTCGGCCAGCTGACCGAGCGCTACGACCTGGTGCTCTGCCACGCCGTGCTCGAATGGCTGGCCGAACCCGAGAGCATCCTGCCGGTGCTGCACCAGCTCACGGCCCCCGGCGGTTGGTTATCGCTGGCCTTCTACAATCGCGACGCACTGGTCTATCGCAACCTGCTCAAGGGCCATTTCCGCAAGTTGCGCAGCAACCGGCTGGAGGGTGAAAAGCAGAGCCTGACCCCACAGAAACCGCTTGATCCACGCGAACTCAAGGCGCAACTTGAGCCTATGTGGCAGGTTGAAAGCGAAAGCGGCGTGCGGGTGTTTCACGACTATATGCCCAAGGAATTCCAGGGCAAGGCCGAGCTGCTCGACCTGTTGGAAATGGAACTGGCCCACCGTCGCCACCCCACCTTCGCCGGGCTTGGCCGCTACCTGCACTGGGTTTGCCGCCCCCGCTAATCCGCCGCGCCAGGAGGAACACATGCCGTACCGTCTGTTGTGCCTGGCCCTGCTGCCCATTGCCCTGGCTGGCTGCCAGGGCAGCAACCCTTATGTGGCCAGCAGCCGCCCGTTACCACCAGCCTCTGCCCAGGCGGCCACCACCTTCGACGCCAGTGCATACCCTGCGCCCGCTCGTGATTATGGGCACTACCGCAGCTGGAGCTGGCGCAACGGCCAGTTGCCCAGCGGCGCTGTCGATGCCGACCCGGCGCAACTGGCCGATGCCGTCAGCGGTGCGCTCGACCAGCATGGCCTGCGCCCCGCTCGCACAGGCCCTGGCGACTTGCTGGTGAGCGCCGATATGCGCCTGGAAAAACGCTTGCGCCAAGTGCGTGACTACGACACATACGACCCCTACTACGGGCCGTATCCCTATGGGGGGGTCGGCTATGGCGGCTACCGCCACGGTTATGGAGGCTATGCCAGCGTACCCATCGTGCGTACCTACGAGGTCGAAGTCCTGGTGGTGCGCATCGACCTGTACGACGCCCGCAGCGGCCAGCCGGTCTGGAGCGCCAGCGCCGAAAGCAGCAGCAATAAGGACTCGCCCCGCGAACGCGAAAGTGCCTTGCGCGATTCTGTGCACAAGGCACTCAGCGGCTATCCTCCCAGTTAATAGCTAACGGAGAACCATCATGTTGCGCCGTCTCGTTCTACTGTCATTCGCGTTAGTGCTCGCTGCCTGCTCGAGCAATAACGTCCAGCAGGATTTCGATGCCAGCCGCGATTTTGCCGCCTACCGTAGCTGGGCATGGCAGGAGCCGGGCCTGCAATACCGCCCGGATGACCCGCGGATCAAGAGCGACCTCACCGAGCAGCGCATTCGCCAGGCGGTGGCAGACCAACTCGACCAGCGCGGCCTGCGTCCGGTACAAGGCGGAGCGCGGCCCGACCTGGCAGTACGCACATACCTGATCGTGGAGCAGCGCCAACAACAGATCACCACCAACTACGGCGGTGGCTGGGGTGGCTACTGGGGCGGCTACTGGGGTGGCCCGATGTACAACGAAACCCGCAGTGTCGACTACAAGGTCGCCACCATCCAGGTCGACATGTTCGATGGGCGTGACGGCAAGCTGGTATGGCGCGGCAGTGCCGAGCAGATCATGAACAACTACCCGCCAAGCCCGGAAGAACGTAACAGCGCAATCCGCAACACCGTGGCCAAGGTGCTGGGCAACTACCCACCGGGCAGCAAAAAATAGCGTTGGACCGCGGCTTTGCATGCACCGTGGCCCTGCGGGAGCGGGTTTACCCGCGAAGCAATTGACCCGGTGCATGGCACCGGCTTTGCGGATGTTCGCGGGTGAACGCACGCCTACATAGATGGCGATTCCGAGTACGACTGCGTCACCGACCTGGCCTGTGTCAACTACGACAAAATCCATTCCACGCACGCCTTTTTTCCGATGCCAACCGCACTCCCCCGCACGTTCCCGTCTATCTTCATTTAAGGAAACCTGACTGACCGGGTAGAAGTGTTCAACATTTGGGAAAGGCGACCTGCCAATGCAAAGCATTGTTCTCCTGCTGTGGCTTGCCTTGTGCTCCGAACAGGATGTGCGTCAACGCCAGATCTCCAACGTGTTGACCCTGGGGGCGGCTGGCTGCGCCCTGGCCTGGCTGTTCAGCACCGGTCACAGCTGGATAGGCGCCGAAGCCAGCGAGGCCGGTTGGGCGCTGGCCATCGTCATGCTGCTGACCCTGCCAGGCTACATGCTCGGCCGCTTCGGCGCCGACGACGTCAAGCTCATGGGCGCCCTGGCCTTGGCCACCAGCCCGCAATATGTGCTCGGCACCTTCATTGGCGCGGGTGTCACTGTACTGGTCTGGCTACTGACCCGCCGCCGCCTGTGGACGCTGCTCAACCCCAAGGTCAAGAAGCGTTTGCAGGCCCTGACCGAAGAAATGGGCGACAAGCAGGCGTTCGTCCCCTATGTGTTATCAGGTTTTCTTCTAACGGCCGTATGGATCCAATAACCCTTCCAGTGGTCCGATGACTTGTACAGACCTTGTACATATTCGCTGAGTGCGACTACTTTTAAGCTGCCAGAGCGTCTGGCACGGGAGCAGGGCCGTATAAGAACAGGGAGTTGATCGTGTCCAGATCAGTGAGTGAAGTAAAGGTGTTGGTGGTTGATGACCAACCGGTCATTGTCGAACAGCTGAGTGAATTCCTTCAAACCAAGGGCTATGCCTGCGTTACAGCCCTCTCAACCGACGAAGCCATCGAGCACTATGTGGCGGACCCGACCATCGGCTTGCTCATCTGTGACCTGCACATGCCCGATCGGGATGGCATCGAGTTGGTGCGCGCCTTGAAGGAAATCAACGGCAGCCAGCGCACGTTCGAAGCCATCATGTTGACAGGGCGTGCCGAGAAACAGGACTTGATCCGGGCGATACGCGAAGGTTTTGCCGATTACTACCAGAAGCCGATGGACCTTGATGAACTGCTGGCAGGCGTCCGTCGGCAAGAAGCGGCTTTGCTGGAGCGCCAGCGCAACCTCCGTGATCTGGGTGGGCTGAACCAGCGCTTGCAGGAACTGGCCGAGTCGGTGGACGAACTGTATCAGGACCTGGAAAAAGCCCGTGGCCAAGGCACCCACCGGCGTGCCAGTGATGCAGAAGAAAGCGAAAGCGAGCTGCCAGCAGCGTTCGAGAAACTGTCACCACGCCAACTGGAAGTGGCGCGCCTGGTTAGCAAGGGCAAGACCAATTACCAGATCGCCTGTGAACTGGGCATTACCGAAAACACCGTGAAGCTCTATGTGTCTCAGGTTTTGCGTTTGACGCATATGCACAACCGCACCCAACTGGCTCTGGCGCTGACCCCCAGCTCGTCGCCCGTGCACCAGCGGTTCACGACCCATTGAGTGAAGGCTCGGCACACCATTCTGGAGCGGCCTTGCGCTGCGAAAGGCTGCTCCTGCAAGCCCATAGTTGCCTGCTACAACTGGATCGCCAGGTTCAACGACAACCGAGGCCGACGGTCCAGGCTATCCAGCGCCACATCCGCCAACGGCTTGGCCACTTCCAGCGCCACATTGAACATATGCCCACCCCCTAACCGCACGCCCAGCGCCACCGAAGCCAGATGGGCGTCCTCCACCGGTCCCCGGTTATGCCAGGCCTGAGCGGTATCCACCACCGCATAGGGCTGAACCCGCGCAAGCCAGCTACTGCGCACGCTGTAGTTGACCTCGTAAGCCACACCCCAGCCCTTGTCACCGTCCGCCTGATCGCGCGGGTAACCGCGCCCGAAATGCTGCCCGCCAAACCCCGCACGCTCGCTGTCGGGCAATCGATCATCACTCCAGTACAACGCCCCGGACACCACCCCCTGCACGTTTTCCAACAGGGTGTCGCTCTGCAAACCGGAAAGCCGCAAGCGCAGGAAGTCGAGATCGTAGTCAGCATCGCTGCGTGCCCCCAGGTAGTCCAGCCCCTGATGGACCCCGGCACTGACGATACGCAAACGCCCCCGCTCCACCTTGCGCCAGTCACCTTCGAATGACAGCGCCCGCACATAAGTGTCGTACTTGCGAGACGGTGGCTGTTCGGCCATCCGGTCTTCATCATGCTCACTGACCGAGTACACGTGGCCCTGCACCGCCAGCCACTCATTCGGCCTGACAAGCACCGGCTGACGCAGGCCGATCGCATAGCGCTCACTGTCCTGCTCGCGGGTGATATCGCGGCCATCGTCCAAACGTATGCGCGTGGCGGGCTCGCTGCGGTAGCGCGACGCCGACAGCAGCAGTTGGCTACCGGCGGCGTCCAGGTACTGGCTGTAATCGAGACGCTGGTAGTAGACCCGGTCATTGCCAGGGGGCAACAGCCAGCTGGCCGTGACGCGTTCGCCATGGCGGGTCTGGGCATTGCTGGCTACGGTGATCAGGGCCTGTGCAGCATCACGGCTGGAGTCGGCCACGCTCACAGCGGCGCTGAGCGGCTTGCGCCGTGCATGCACGGTCAACTGGGCGACACCATCGGCAGCCCGCGCCATTGCCAGTTCGGCCTCTACCACAACCCCTGGCATGCGCGTAGCCAGGCCCAGATAGCGCTCCAGCGTTTCGCGGGTCAGTGGGCGCTCGGCCTCAATGCGCGCCAGCAGCTGCTGCAAATACTCGCTGGCCGGCCCAATATCGCCGTCCACGCGGTAATCACGTACGTAACCTTCGACCAGCACCACGTTGACCCTGCCATCGGCCACATCCTGAGGAGGCAGGTAGGCATACGACAGCAAGTAGCCCTCCTGCCGGTAGCGTTGGGTCAGGCGCTGGGTGTATTGCTGCAATTCACCCAACGTGGTTTCGCGCCCGATCAGCGGCTGATAGTGTTCGCGCAGGTCGCCCAGGGGAAACACCGTGCCGCCCTCGAAGCGCACTTTATGCAGTACCAGCCGGGTGTTGGCCGGGGCCCAGTCGGGGTTGTCGATAGCCGCCCCGGCCAGCCGTATGCGGGGGTTCACAGGGGAGTAGTCCGTCATCGGCAGGTTGGCGCTGGGCAGACGCCGCTCGTACTCATGGCTGTCGAGAAACCCCGGCAACGGGTCGGCGTGGGCAGCAAGTGCCCAAAGCAGCAACATCAGGGGCACGACCAGAGGACGCATAGGGCACTCCATGTTCCCATGGGTTGCGGGGCGCCAGCCGGTCACACCCGTCACTTGCAAGCGTAGGTGCTGGCCCGGCTGTCGTCGAACACCTACTCACTGACCTGGAACGCCACCCGCGCCGTCTGACCGCTTTCGTCCAGCGCGCTGAGTTCGGCCTGCCCCACCTGTGGCAAACGCAGCAACAGGCTGTCCTGCCCCTGGGTTTCACCCAACGGCTGGCCGTTGAGGAACCACCAGCGCCGTCCACCACCCCCCAAGGCAGAGACCTGCAATTGCAGCGGCTCAGTGCTGGTGGCCGGGCGGCGCAGATTGTCGCCTGGGCGCACGCCGACAATCGACAGCGGTGGTGCACTGGCCGGCGCCTGCGGCGGGCAGGCCGGGTCGATGGCCGGAAAACGTGCCATGCGCCGCTCGACACGGGGGAGCCAAGGCTCCAGCGGCGCCGGCCACAGGGCGATGTCACGCGCCTTGGCGCCCGGGCAGCTACCATCGACCCGCAAGCCCTGCTCGTTGACCCACACTTTTTCGCGCAAGCCCAGGCCCAGCGGCTGGTCGGCTGCCTGCAAGGTGGGTGGCGTGGTGCCGTCCAGGGTCCATGCAAAGCGCTGACGCCGACAGTTGGTGTCCTGCTTGCTCATCGGCTGGCCCAGCGGCCAACAGATCGCCGCAACGCCGATATTCGCAGGTACCGGCGCTACCGGGACGCTGATGCCGCGTTGGCTGTCGCGATTGCTCAACAGATCGTGCACCTGCAACATCAGCGGCGCCGCCGAGGCCAGGCCGAATTGCCCAGGCACCGGTGTACCGTCGGGGCGGCCAATCCATACGCCGATCAGGTAACGCGGCCCCACGCCAATCGACCAGGCATCGCGAAAGCCGTAGCTGGTGCCGGTTTTCCAGGCCAGTAGCGGGCGCTGCACCAGTTCGGCGTGCGGGTCGCGGTCCGGGCGCGCCTGGCCACTGAGGATACGCCGGATGATCCACGCCGCCCCCGGTGACAGCAACCGGTGCTCCACCAAGGGGGCCTGTGGCTGCAAGCGCACCTGCGCACTGTTGCCACCCCGCGCCAGCGCCGCGTAGCCGCCGACCAGGTCCTCCAGCCGGCTGCCGGCACCGCCCAGGATCAACGACAGGTTGGGCTCGGCAAGGGGTGGCAGTATCAACGGCATGCCCGCCATGCGCAGTTGTGCGGCAAAGCGTTTCGGGCCGTAGGCCTCCAGCAATTGCACGGCGGGCAGGTTGAGCGACAGGGCCAGCGCCGAGCTGGCCGACACCGGCCCGCTGAAACCCATGGAGAAGTTGCCAGGGCGATAGTCGCCATAGCGTCGTGGAACATCCTGCAACAGCGATTCGGAATGGATCAGGCCATCGTCCAGTGCCATGCCGTAAAGAAACGGCTTGAGGGTGGAGCCGGGCGAACGTAACGAGCGCACCATGTCGACATGGCCAAAGCGGCGCTCATCAGACAAATCTATCGAGCCCAGGTACGCGCGCACCGCCATGCTCTGCGCTTCGACCACCAGAATGGCGGCCGAGGTACGCTCCGGCAGCCGTGCGCGCCAGCCCAGCAGCAAGTCTTCGAGGCGCCGCTGAAGCGCAGCGTCAAGCGTGGTACGGATCAGCGGCGGGCTGTCAGCGCTGTTCAGGCGCCGGGCCAACAATGGCGCCAGGGCCGGCTCCTGGCGTGGCGCCAACACCAGCGGCTCCTCGGCCGCCTCGCGAATTTGCCGGGCCGGCCATACCTGGTACTCAGCCAGGCGCTGCAGCACCTTGTCCCGGGCACGCTGGGCACGCTCGGGGTGGCGGTCCGGGCGCAGCCGGCTGGGTGCCTGGGGCAACACGGCCAGCAGTGCCGCTTCGGCAGGTGTCAGGTGCAGGGGCGACTTGCCCAGGTACGCCCAGCTGGCTGCCGCCACGCCCTGAAGCGTGCCGCCGAAAGGTGCGCGGTTCAGGTAGATCTGCAGGATGTCGCGCTTGGACAAGTGCCATTCCAGCTGCAAGGTGCGCCATAGCTGGCGCAGTTTGCCGACCAGGGTACGGTCGTGCGGGTCGAGCAGGCGTGCCACCTGCATCGACAATGTGCTGCCGCCCGACACAACACGCCCGCCGCGCAGGTTCAGCCAGGCCGCGCGGACCAATGCCAGGGGGTTGACCCCTGGGTGGTTGTAGAACCAACGGTCCTCATAAGTCAGCAAAGCCTGCAGGTAAAGCGGCGAAACCTCTTCAGGGCTGACGGGGTAGCGCCACACGCCATCAGCATCGGCAAAGCGCCACAAGGGCGTGCCGTCTTCGGCCAGCACTACCCGGGCCAGGTCATCACCCGGCAGCGGCAGCGGCCAGATACGATCAGCCAGCCAGAACAGGCTGCCGAGCACCAGCAGACTGATCAGCGTGGCACGCAACAACCTGCCCGCACGGCACCGTGGTCGCGCTAAGCTTGGCATCGGGAACCGACCTCGCCAGGTAATGGCCAAAGGCTTTGGGACGACAACCTCGCCGATTTTTTCATCAGGAAGCAACTATGCATGTAGAAGGTTTTTTCGAGTGGCTGGGCCAGGCACTGGGGTCGTTGATCCGCTTCATCGTCGACGCATTGAGCGGGTTGTTCAACCTGCTGGCCAATGCCGGTGGCAACTTCATCGATGGCCTGTCGCGCACCTTGGGCATGGACACTTCGCTGCTGAGCATCCTGGCCCTGATCATCGGCCTGATGCTGCTGTACTCGGCAATCCGCGCATTCATGCGCGCCTCGATCATCCTCGGAATCATCTGGCTGGTGCTGGGGCTGTGGGTGATGAGCTGGGTGATCCACTGATCTGCGCGGTCTTTGTGGGAGCGGCCTTGCGTCGNACTTTCAGCTTCGCCGCTTGAATTGTCGGGGCCGCTTTGCGGCCCTATCACGACGCAAGGCCGCTCCCACACTTTCCGCGTAGAGCGGGTCTCTAGCGGGCTTTCACCGTCATCTCCCCTTGCCCATCGCCCACGGCCTGCAGGTTCGGCCGATACATCGACTCGACCTGCGGCGGCGGCACGCGGTAGGTGCCCGGGGTCACTGCTCGCGCCAGGTACAGCAGGTGGGTGGTGCCATAGCCGTCAAGCTTGAGCGCGGCAACATAACGGTCATCACGGTACTCCTGATGCACCACGCTGGCGTTCTGCATCGACTCGCGCCACGCCTTCACTGCACTGCTGGCGTTGTCCAGGCTGGCGGCGCTTTGAGCCAGGTTCTGGTTTTCCAGCTCCAGGCCGGCCGGCAGCAGGTCCACCACCAACGCATCCGGCACGCGGTCCTCAGCTTTGAGCGCCAGGTGCACCAGCACAAGGTCGCCACTGCGCAGGTTGTGCAAGTCCAGCGGCTGGCCATTCATGCCCAGGTACTCTCTGTGAATCTGCAGGCCGTTGCCGCCAGCAGCAGGTGCCTGTCGCGGGTAGCCGGACAAGGTCAGCTGCTGGTACAGCGTCTCGTTGCCTTCATTCTGCACGCTCAGAGGCGAGGCCAGTAACGGGCCCTCCAGCTTCATACCGGCCTCGGCATTGTTCAACTCGCGCACTTCACCCGCGCTGTCCAGGCGTGCCTGCCACTGGCCTTCCGGCTTGCCAAGCAGGCCACGGCCAGCGAGGAACAGTGCATTGCGCTCTTGGGTCGACAACCAACGGTTGGCCGCCAGTTCATCGGACAAGGCGAACAGGCGCTGATCGACCTGGCTGCTGGCCAGGTTGCTTTCCTGCAGCAGCGCCAGGATCAGTGCCTGGTCACGCAGGGCGCTGCCATAATCGGCCAGCCAGCCTTTGCCACGGCTGATGCCCAGGCCCGCCTGCAAGGCTTGCTCGGCACGCGGTTTGTCGCCCATTTTGTCCAGCGCCACTGCCAGTTGTACCAGCGGCAGACCGGAGCGGGCATCGGCGCGACGTTCGAACAGCCCGCGCAGGGCACCCAACGGCGCCTGCTGGCTGCGCGACAGCACCAGCGCCGCGTAGGCCTGCACCGCAAAGCGCGTGTGGTCGGCATTCTCGCTGTAGTCGACTTCGATCAGGTTGCGTTCCTGCAGGTAACGCAGCAGGCGCTCACTGGCCTTCTTCAATGCCTCGGCGGGTACGCCATACCCTTGGTCACGGGCACGCAGCAGGAAGTCAGTCACATAGGCGGTCAGCCAGTACTCTTCCTCGCTGTCCGAACTCCACAGGCCAAAGCTGCCGTTGTAGCGCTGCATCCCCAGCAGGTGCTCGACGCCCATTTCGATCTTGCGTTTGCGCACATCCGCCGGCTCGCCCTTGATGCCAAGGCGCTTGAGGCTGTCGGCATCGGCGTACAGCGAAGGGTACAGGCCGCTGGTGGTCTGTTCGAGGCAGCCGTAGGGGTAGGCTTGCAGCGCGCGGATCTGCTCGGCAAGGTTCAGCGGCGGCCGGCTCGACAAGGCCAGGCTGGCTTCCAGGCCAGCGGGTTCGAAGGCGGCCAGGTCTGCTTCGGGCAGAGTCCACGGCTGGTCCTTCAAGGCCACACGGTAGTGCTTGAGCATTGCCGGGTAGGCCGGGCGCACGCCCAGCGTCCACTCACGTTCGAACGCATTGACCGGCTCGTTCGGCAGTTGCAGGCCCGTCACCCGGACATGCACCTTGCCCTGCCCCAGCCCCCCCTGGGCCTGCACCGGAATCATCAGCGTCGAGCGCTGCCCTTCGGCCAGGTTAACGCTCTGCACGGCATTGGCCGCCAGGCTCAGTTGCCCATCCGTGGTGATTTCGACGCTCAGTTGTTGGGCGCGGCCGGACAGGTTGGCCAGGTCCAGTGCCAGGCTGGTACGGTCGCCACCGGCCAGGAAGCGCGGGGCCGAAAGCTCGGCAATCAACGGCGCGGCGACCACGGTCTTGCCTTCGGCCATGCCGAAGTGCTCTTCGGTCCAGGCCTGCGCCATCAGCCGCAATTCGCCGTTGAAGTCAGGGATGTCGACCGTGGCCTGGCCCTCACCCTTGTCGTCCAGCGTCACCGGCAGGCTCTGCTGGGCGACGATGGTTACCGTAGTGTTGGGTCGCTTGCCCCCCTTGGCCATCGCTGCGTCACCACCGAACGCCAGGCTGGCCAGGCGGCCTTGGCCGGCCTCTATCAACTGGCCGTAGATGTCCAGTTGATCGGCACCATAGGCCTTGCGCCCGAACAGGCTGGCGAACGGGTCGGGGGTTTTGAAATCGGTGATGTTGAGGATGCCCACGTCCACCGCCGACAACAACACATGCACCTGCTTGGGCACACTGCCATCGGCGTTGGCGGCCTTTACCTTCACTGTCAAAGGCTGTTTCGGGCGCATTTTTTCCGGCGCCTGCAGGCTCAGCGCAAGCTTGCGCTCGGCGCGGTCCAGCGGCAGGTGCAGCACGCCCACGGCGCGCTTGGGCGTGGCATTGGCCTTGCGCTCACCAGGGCGGATAACCAGCGCGCTGATGTACAGGTCGTGACGGGCCCAGGCCTTGTCCAGTTGCACGTCAAAGGTCTTGCCCTCGGCGGGCACATCGATCTCCTGCCACCACAGCGGGCCATCGCTGGACTCGATCATCAGGTAGCCGCTGCCCGCAGCGGGCGGGGTGACGGTGACCTTGGCGGTAGCGCCATCGGTGTAGGAGGGTTTGTCCAGCGCCAGCTTGACCTGGTCCGGCCGCACCGCGCCGCCCTCAGCGTTGTCCTGGGCACGGTAGCCGGCCCAGAAGCGCTCACTGGACACCAGACCGGTCTGCGGGTCTTCGACCTCGACGCGGTAAGGGCCCCACTCAACCTGGAAGCTGAGTTTGGCGGTGGAACCTGCCTTGACGCTGATCGTCTCTTCGTTCTGGGTCAGGAACTTCTCGTTGTAGGCGTAGCTCCAGCCGTCGCTTTGCGAGTAATTCCAGTAGTAATCGCGGCGTTCGCGAACAAGGCGCACCTTAAGCGCGTCGGCCGCCAGTTTGTTACCGTCGCGGTCGGCCACCAGGAATTCGAATTCCACGGGCCCGTCGCTATCGGTCTCCTCACCTTCGAACAGGCCTCGCAGGCCCGGCAGGCGCTCAGCCGGCCAGATAGGCTGCTCCAGGCGCCGGGTGATCGGCCGGCCACCCGACTCCTGCAGGCTGGCCTGCACGGTCAGTTGCAGCGGAGAGCGGGCTTCGGCCCAACGGCTTTCGATATCGACCACCGCCTTGCCGGCCTGGTCAAGGGTGACTTCGTCCAGTTCCAGGTCCTGGTTCAGATCGGTTTCGGTGACCGAGCCGAACTGGTAGCCAGGCAACGCCGGTACTGCCTCGCGCAGCGGGCGTACATAGGCCTGACCGCTCAGGCGGTTGCCGGCGGCCGGCGCACCATAGAGATAACGGCCATTGACCTGGATACGCGCATCTTCATCCGGCGAAAGCGGTGTGTTGCTGCCCTTGAGCTCCAGCGCCAGGCGCTCGGGCAGGAAGTCTTCAACGAGGAATTCATAGACCTGCTTGCGCCCGCCACCCAGGTCGAGCAGCAGTTGCCAACGGCCGGTCGGGGCCTCGGTGGCCAGTTGCAACTGGTATTGGTACAAGCCATTGCTGTCGGCTTCCCAGACGAACTTGCGGCTCACCTGTTCATCCGGGCGACGCACTTCCACGCTCACCGGCTGGGCTTTGACCGGCTTGCCGTCCTGGTCGCGCAGCAGGCCGTTGAGCAGCACCGTCTCACCCGGGCGGTACAGGTCACGCGGGCCGAAGATGAAGAACTGCAGCGGGTTGGCCTGAGGCCCGGTGATGTCGAATTCGGCCAGGTCCAGGGCTGCGGTGTTCAGGCGCAGCAGCGTGGTATGCACGCCCTGGGTGGCAATGAGGGTATCGGCCTTTGGCGTGATTGGCAGTTGGGCATGCCCCTTGCCATCGGTGGTGGCCTGGGCCAGCAGCTTGCCCTTTTCGCCATGGATTTCCAGGTTGACGCCGCTCAGCGCCTTGCCGCCTTCCAGGGCTTGAGCAAACACGTCAATGCGGTCGCGGTAACGGTGGGCCGACACGCCGATGTCGCTGAGGGTGAACAGGGTTGCCGGCTGAGAATAATCGTAGGTACCCGAGGCGCGCATCACTGCCAGGTACACGCCTGGCGCCTGCAACGGCTTGATGCCGGCAATCGGCAGCAACACGGTCTCGCGCGTGTTGCGCGCCGGGTTTAGATCGAAGCGGCCGCTGTAGACCAGCTCGGCCATGTCCAGGGTTTCCTTGGACTGGTAGTAGTACAGGCTGCTGTTGCGTCCCCAGTTGGCCAGGAAGGTCGAGAGCATGTCTGGCTTGACGCGGAAGAACTCGACATCCACTTTGTCGACGTTCAGAGCAATCACCGGCAGGCCTTCTGCCAGGCGGGTAGGCAGCAGCGAGCCGCGGCTGGCAAAGCCGATGGTCGGCTGCATGTCGCGGGTTTCCAGGCGGGTGATCGACTCGCTGTCCAGCTGCTTGCCGTTGACTGCCAGCAGCCCCTTGTCGACGGTCAGCACCAGCTTGCGCTGCGGCTCCAGGTGGCGCAGGCGCAGCTCCATCTGGTTGTCGGAGAGTTCCCAGGCGCCATCTAGCTTACCCTTGACGGTGTCGACCAGGTGCACCTTGGTGGCGAAGTCCTGCTTGGCATCCAGCGGTGCTGAGAAGCTGATCGACAGCGTTGCCGCGCCATCGAGCTGCACTTCCGATACGTCCAGCACCGTGAGTTCGCGGCCCTCGTAGCGCTTGGCGAGCACGGCCGGGTCCTCACGCTTGGGGGCGGGGGTTTCGGCGGGCGCGGGCGCCACGGTTTTCTCGACCGGCGCCGGTTTGCCCGGCGTGGAAGAGTCACAGGCACTGAGCAACGCCAGCGCGCAGGCCAGCAACAATCCTTTGTTGAACATGAGATAGGAACTCTTGGGCAGCGTGTACGTGAGGGCAGCAACTATAGCGCAACGTCAGGTGCAGCACCCGGCGTTGCGCGCCAGGTCAGACCATGGTCGCGCTAAATGGTTGCCTGGTCGTTACACTGTGGCCATTCGTTAAAGGGGCCGCATGGCGTCCCTTCGCGGGNGAGCGAGCAAGCCCGCGAAGGGGCACACAGCGGCCCCAAAATCTCATGGAATGCACATGCCCCAACTCGCTGCCGACTGGCGCCACCGCCCCACCCACCGCAAGGTCTGGGCGCTGGCCGCGCCGATGATCCTGTCCAACATCTCGGTACCGCTGGTGGCGCTGGTCGACAGCACGGTCATCGGTCATCTCCCGCACGCCCACCAACTGGGCGCCGTGGCCGTGGGCGCCACCTTGTTCACCTTCATGGTCGGCCTGATGGGCTTCCTGCGCATGGGGTCCACCGGCTTCGCTGCCCAGGCCGCCGGCCGTGGCGACGGTGCAGCGCTACGCCAGGTACTGGTGCAAGGGCTGCTGCTGGCGGTCGGCTTCGCCCTGTTGATCGGCCTGCTGGCCCTGCCCTTCAGCCAGCTCGCACTCCATGCGATGCAACCCAGCGCAGCCCTGCAGCAATCCACCGAAGACTTCTTCCATACCCGCCTGCTTGGCCTGCCTGCGGCGCTGGCCAGTTACGCGCTGGTCGGCTGGTTCCTCGGCACCCAGAACGCCAGGGCGCCACTGGCCATCCTGCTGACCACCAACCTGCTGAACATCGCCTTGAACCTGTGGTTCGTGCTGGGCCTGGACTGGGGTGTACTGGGCTCGGCGCGGGCGTCGGTAATTGCCGAATGGACTGCCGCCCTGCTCGGTTTGGCCCTGACCCGCCCGGCCCTGCGGGCTTACCCGGGGCAGATCGTGTGGGCAGCGCTCAAGCGCTGGCAGGCCTGGAGGCCACTGCTGGCGGTGAACCGCGACATCTTCCTGCGTAGCCTGGCGCTGCAACTGGTGTTCCTGCTGATCACCGTGCAGGGCGCGCGTCTGGGCGAAGCGACCGTGGCGGCCAACGCCCTGTTGCTCAATGGCCTGCTACTGACGGCCTATGCGCTGGATGGGCTGGCCCATGCGGTGGAGGCCTTGTGCGGCCATGCCATTGGTGCCCGTGACCGCGACACTTTGCGCCGCTCGCTGGTGGTCGCTTGTGGTTGGTCACTGATCACCAGCGTGGGGTTTGCCGGGCTGTTCCTGCTGGGTGGACACCTGTTCATCGACTTACAGACTGATATCGACAGTGTGCGGGCGGCGGCTTATCCGTATTTGCCCTACCTGGCGTTGCTGCCGTTGATCGCGGTGTGGAGTTACTTGCTGGATGGCTTGTTCATCGGCGCGACCCGGGCGCGGGAAATGCGTAATGCAATGCTGGTTTCGGTGTTGATTGCGCTGCCGGTGGCACTGGCCATGAGCGGGTTGGGCAACCATGGGTTGTGGATGGCGTTTCTTGGGTTCATGGGGTTGCGGGCGGTGACGTTGGGGTGGGTCGGGTGGCGGTTGCAGCAGAGAGACCTGTGGTTTGGCTGATTGGGGCCGCTTTGCGGCCCATCGCGACGCAAGGCCGCTCCCACATGGGATAGCGGGTCGGCCTGCTTTCGCGGGCTGGCTGATTGGGGGATAGCGGGTCGGCCTGCTTTAGCGGTCCCTGTGGGAGCGGCCTTGTGTCGCGAAATGAGGGCGAAGCCCTCACATGCTCACAGCCATACACAGTCCCAGTGGGGATACTCGCCAGCCCGCCGCACCAGGCCGGCCCGAATGGGGTTGGCGATGATGTAGCGGGCCACCGCTCGCACATCCTCCTCGCGACGCAAAGCCCGGTCATGAAAGCTGGTTTGCCAGATATGCCGTCTTTCAACACCGGCCTTGTACAAGGCACAGCTGCTTCTGGATTTGAATTCGCACATCAGCCTACCCAGGCTCACTGGACCCAGCTCGATGAGCCAGTGAAGGTGATCCGGCATCAACACCCATGCCAGCGATCGACAAGCCTTGCGCTCATCGCTGAACCGCAACTGCTGGATCACGGTCCTGGCGAATCGGAAGTCTTTGAACAACGGCGTTCGGCTGCGGGTAGTTGTAGTCAACAGGTAGAGGCGCCCGGATTCGGACACCCGGCCATTACGTAAACGATGGGAGCCTGGACGTTCCATGTCGTTCTCCTTTGAATTGTGCATTCAAAGTTAGCGCCGCGAATGCGACGGGCGAGGACAGGACCATTACCGGATATGACACGGTGAGGGCTTCGCCCTCATATCGCGACGCGAGGCCGCGCCCACAAAAACAAGCAAACCGTGCAGTTTTTGCGGGGCGGCCCCGTCAATTACGACGACAGGTACGAAGACCGGGTCAAGCCCAGGCGCAAGGCATCCAGATACTGGGTCCGCTCACGCGCAGTGATCTTGGCGCTGGCGACCTTGTCGCGGTAATGCGTCATCAACTCTTCCGGCGACAGGTGCACGTAGCGCAGCATGTCTTCGATGGTGTCGTGGGTTTCGATACCCGCGTGGTACACGCTGCCGTCGGCATTCTGGTAGATGTTCACCGAGTCGGTGTCACCGAACAGGTTGTGCATGTCACCCAGGATTTCCTGGTAGGCACCCACCAGGAACACGCCCAGCAGGTAATCCTCGCCCTCCTTCACCGCATGCACCGGCATGCTGGTTTCGATGCTCTGCTCGTCAACGTACTGGTTGATCTTGCCGTCGGAATCGCAAGTCAGGTCCTGCAATACCGCACGCCGCATCGGCTCTTCGTCCAAGCGGTGCAGCGGGATGATCGGCAGGACCTGGCCGATGGCCCAGGTGTCTGGCAGGCTCTGGAACACCGAGAAGTTGCAGATGTACTTGTCGGCCAGCTTGTCGTTCAGCTCGTCCAGCACCTGGCGGTGCGAGCGCTGGCGGGCTTTCAGCGAGTTGTGCAGGCGGCGGCACACGGCGAAATAGCACTGCTCGGCCAGGGCCTTCTCGCCCAGGCTCAGCTTGCCATCGGCGTACTGCGCGGCCACATCACCCATGTAGTGGGTGGCGCGCCAGTAGGTCTCGGTGACCATCTCGATGTCGGTCGGGCCAAGCAGGTCGACCAGCCACTGCACGGTCTCGGGCAGGGCTTCCTTGTTCTCGATGGTCGGTACGTCGTCGTTGTGTTTCTCGACGTCGGTCACCTGGATCACCAGCATGGCGTGGTGCGCGGTCAGCGAACGGCCACTCTCGGAGAAGATGTGCGGGTGCGGCAAGCCCTGCGCGTCGCAGAACTCCTTGAGCATGCCCACCACCACGCCGGCGTAGTCGTCCATGTCGTAGTTGATCGAGCTGGCATTGCGCGAGTGGGTGCCGTCGTAGTCCACACCCAGGCCGCCACCCACGTCGATGTGGTCGACCGGCAGGCCCAGCGCACGCAGTTCGCCGTAATAACGGATGGCTTCCTTGAAACCGTGCTGGTAGTCAGCCAGGTTGGCAATCTGCGAACCCATGTGGAAGTGCAGCAGGCGGATGCCCTGATCCAGGCCCGCATCGCGGAAGCGCTGCACCACCGAAAGCAACTGGGCGGCGGACAAACCGAACTTGGACTTCTCGCCACCGGTGTCGGCCCACTTGCTCGAGGCCAACGACGACAGGCGAACGCGCAGGCCAACCTGTGGTTTCACCTTGAGCTCGGCGGCCTCTTCGATCACCAGGGCCACTTCCGACTCTTTCTCGATGACGATGAACACATTGTGGCCAAGCTTCTGACCCATCAGCGCCAGGCGAATGAACTCACGGTCCTTGTAGCCGTTGCAGACGATGGTGCCGCCCTTCGGCGCCAGCGCCAGCACTGCCAGCAACTCGGGTTTGGAGCCGGCTTCCAGGCCGATGGAAACGTTTTGCGTGGCGATGATGTTTTCCACCACCGCTTCCTGCTGGTTGACCTTGATCGGGTACAGCGCGGTGTACTGGCTCTGGTATTCCAGGCGCGCGATGTTGGCGTCGAAGGCACCGGTCAGCTGGCGCACACGGTCCTGCAAAATGTCAGGGAAGCGTACCAGCAAGGGCAGCGACAAGCCGCTCTGGCGCAGTTCGTCGACCTGTTCGAACAGGTCGATCGGAGCGCTTTGAGGGCCGTTGGGGCGTACTTCGACGCGCCCGGCTTCATTGATGGCGAAATAGCCAGCGCCCCAATGGCGGATACCATAAACACTGCGGCTGTCGGCCACGGTCCATTGGCTACCATCGTCTTTGCGTGTGCGTCGTACGGACATTCAAGTCCCCTATAGATAAGTCGAAGACACTGCCCGCAGGCAGCGGGGCGAGTGTAAAAGCTGAAAATGACGATTCATCCGTGCTCAGGCATAGACTCTGACCACGGGAACGAGTTTAGAAAGCGCTGGGCAAAAAATCGCGCGATGGCCTCAGCCGCCGGACTTTTTCGCCTTGAAACCCTGTTTGGTCAGCTCGCCGATCAACAGCTCGACATGGTCGCCCTGGATCTCGATAACCCCGTCCTTCAAGGCGCCGCCGGTACCGCAGCGGCGCTTGAGTGTGGTCGCCAGCTCTTTGAGCTGATCGGGCGGCAGCGGCACGCCGGTGACGGTGGTCACGGTCTTGCCGCCACGGCCTTTGCTTTCGCGGCGCACGCGGGCAATGCCGTCGCCTTCGGGGATGATTTGCTGCTTGCAGGTGCAGGCGTCCACCGGCTGGCCACAGTCGGGGCAGTGCCGACCGGCGTCGGTGGAGTACACGAGACCGCCAAGGGCGGAAAAGGAAGAAGCTTTCTTGGCCACTTTTGTTCCTCGGTGCTGAGGACAAAAACTGGTCGTGCCTTGGGGTTGAGGCCGACCGCGAAGCCCCACTCTGGCAGGGGCGGCGCTACTGCTGCAAGAATTGCGGCAGCCCGAAAAGGGCGCGCAGTGTAACGATAAATACGCCGGTTGTGTAGGAGCGGATTTACCCGCGAACAAGGGCAAAGCCCTTGCCCTGGGAAACGGGTGTCTGGGCCGGTATTTCGCGGGCAAACCCGAGCCTACAAAGTGGCCTTGTAGCGCTGCAACGCCGCCAACGAGTCCGGGCAATAAGGCTTGCTCAGGCTTTCCTGCTCAGCCTGTTCCAGACCGATGAAGCGCGCTTCAATAACCTCTTCCGGCTGCAACCGCAACGGCGCATCCGACACCGCCGAATACACCGCGCACCACAAGCGGTTATCCGGCTGGTCGAAATAGAACCGCTCGTGAAAGCGCAGCTCGGCGCCCTCGATGCCTAGCTCTTCGGCCAGCTCGCGCGCGGCCGACTCGGCATACGCTTCGCCAGCCGCGACCATGCCGCCCGCTGCCACATCCCAATAGCCGGGGTACAGCGCCTTGCTCAGCGTACGCCGGTGTACACACAATTCACCGGCACTGTTGAACAGCAGAATGAACGTGCAGCGACCGATCAGGCCACGCTCGCGCAGCTCGGCACGGGGCAAGACGCCCAGTACCTGGTCGGTTTCGTCCACCCAGGTGACCAGCTCGCGGTCGGAAGCCGCCCGATGGGCGGCCTCGGTTGGGCTGATAGCCATCATCAGCCCTGCGACAGCAGCTGACGCAGATCGATAACCGCAGCGTTGGCCCGGGAAATGTAGTTGGCCATGACCAACGAGTGGTTGGCCCACATGCCGAAGCCACTGCCGTTGAGCACCATCGGGCTCCACAGCGACTCTTGCGAGGCCTCCAGCTCACGGATGATCTGACGCACGCTGACGGTGGCATTCTTCTTCGCCAGCACGTCGGCGAAGTCCACCTCGATGGCACGCAGCAGGTGCGACAGCGCCCAGGCTTGGCCACGGGCTTCATAGAACACGTTGTCGATCTGCAGCCATGGGGTTTCCACCAGCTCCTCATCCACCTGCGGCGCCTGGCCGGCAACGACCGACTCGGTCTTCAGCGTGGTGTTGAGCTTGACCCGGCCAACGCTGGCCGACAGGCGCTGCGACAGCGAGCCCAGACGGGTGGCGACGTCACCTAGCCAGTTGTTCAGGTTGTCGGCGCGGGTATAGAAGATAGCGCCCTTGTCGCCGGCAGCCAGACGGGTCTGGTAGCGGGTCAGCGACTTGATGCCCTCTTCGAACTCCGACTCGCTCGATGGCAGGATCCAGCTCTTGTTGTCGAAGTTGAAGCGCGGCTCGGCCTTGGCCAGGTCGGCGTCTTCGGTGGACTGCGACTGCGAACGGGCGAAGTCTTTACGCAGGGCACGGGACAGGTCGCGGACCTGGACCAGCACGCCATATTCCCAGCTTGGCATGTTGTCCATCCACAGCCCTGGCGGGAAGCGGTCGTTGGAAATGTAGCCGCCCGGCTTGTTCAGCAAGGTGCCGGCCACGGTCTTGAGGGTTTCGACGGTGGTATAGCCCACCACCATCTGCTGGCCAGCACGTTCGGCTGCGGCCTGGGCGTTTTGCTGCACCGGGAACAGAGCAGGCTCCTGGCTCCAGTACCAGCCCAGGCCGATACACACCAGCAGGTACAACCCGATCAGGGTCCCCAGGGCACGGCTCCAAAGGCCGCCAAGGTAGCTACGGGCGGCAGCGCCGCGCCCGTCGACACGCTCACGGGGCTCGGCTTTGGCCTCGCGGTTTTTCCAGTCCAGCATGGCTTTGTCCTTATCAGTCACGACGGTTCAGGGGCTTTGACCACAGGCCTGCGCTAGCGTGCCACGGGAAGCCCGAATGGCTGCACTATAAAGCAGACACCACCGTACGCATAAGCGACCATTCAGTCAGCAACTGAATATTCGTTCTGCCCGCTTTGTTGACGCAGGGCACTCACGCACGTGAAAAGAGCTGCTAGCATAGAGCCATCATTGCCCCTGCACATCCCAACCTATAAGTAGCCAGGACATGAGCCAAGCAGTCGAGCCGAGCCCGCAGTGCCCCGTCCAACAGCTGACGCGTAACGGCCTGCGCAAGGACGACCCGCTCGACCCGCTGCTGCTGCCGGTGCGCAAACCGGTGTACATCCTGCTGCAGGACCACGAGCGTGCCCAGCGCCTGGCCCAGCAACTGGAATTCTTTGGTCTGGTGGTGCAGGCGTTGCCCTGCGCTGCGGCGTTTCTCGCCTCGATCAGCGAGTACCCGCCTTCGGCCATCATCATGGATGTCGACTTCACCGGCGCCGGCCTGGGCTTGCTGCTGGCTGCTCGGGTGCAGCAGGGCCTGGCACGCGCCATTCCGTTGCTGTTCTTCAGCCATCACGAAGCCGACACCCCGACCCGTCTGGCTGCGGTACGCGCCGGTGGCCAGGACTTTCTCACCGGCAGCCTGGAAGCTTCCAGCTTGCTGGAAAAGGTCGAACTGCTGACCAACGCCACCCCGCACGACCCGCTGCGCGTGCTGATCATCGACGATTCGCGCACCCAGGCCCTGTACACCGAGCGTGTACTGGCCGGCGCCGGCATGCTCACCCGCAGCCTGACCGACCCGATCCGCACCATGGCCGAGCTTGCCGACTTCCAGCCCGACCTGATCATCCTCGACCTGTACATGCCGGCCTGCACCGGCCCGGAGCTGGCCAAGGTAATCCGCCACAGTGACCGTTATGTGAGCGTGCCGATCATCTACCTGTCTGCCGAGGACGACCTGGACAAGCAACTGGATGCCATGAGCGAAGGCGGTGATGACTTTTTGACCAAGCCGTTTCGCTCACGCCACCTGATCACTACCGTGCGCAACCGCGCCGCCCGCGCCCGCCATTTGAAGGCACGCATGGTCCGCGACAGCCTGACCGGGCTGTACAACCACACCCATATCCTGCAGCTGCTGGAAGACTGCAGCTTCCGCGCCCGCCGTGAGCAGCAGCCGTTGAGCTTTGCCATGCTCGACATCGACCACTTCAAGAAGATCAACGATCGCCACGGCCACCCCATGGGCGACCGCGTGATCAAGAGCCTTGCCCTATTCCTCAAGCAGCGCTTGCGCAAGACCGACTTTATTGGCCGCTACGGTGGCGAAGAGTTTGCCATCGTCATGCCCAATACCGCGCTGGACGCCGCACACAAGGTGCTGGACGAAATTCGCCGGCGCTTTGCCGACATTCTCTACCCGGCGCAGCCGCGGGATTTGCAGTGCACCTTCAGTGCAGGGGTGGTGCAACTGGATGAGGGGCTGGATGCACTGACCATGGCCAGTGCAGCGGACGAGGCGCTGTACCGGGCCAAGCATGCGGGGCGTAATTGCGTCGTTCGTGTAGAGCCCTGAGATTCGCACTCACTGTGCCGGCTTCTTAACAGGCTCGCCCGCTTCCCCAGGCATTTCACATACCTCAAGTCTGGAGGTAAACCTGTGGGAGCGGGCAAGCCCGCGAAGAGGCCAGTGCCAGCCACACCAATAGAGGCACTGTGCCACTTTTTTCTGACACCAAGCCCCTGGCGTCATCACCCCGTCACAAAATCGCAATAACTTCAGGCGCCTACCTCTCACCTGCGCAGGAAATTCGCGGCTATGCGCCTGAAGTGGCTGACCAATTTCAACACCCTATTGCTGGTGACCGTGTGTATCGCCTTGGGCGCCACCCTGTGGTGGTCGCAGCGCGCCCTCGAGCGCCCCTACCAGCTGATGGAGCGCTATCTGGGCCTGTCTCAGCAGTTCCAGAACCAGACGGCGCGCAATATCCAGGCCTACCTGGGCAGCGGCGATGCCCTGCGTCAGGCCGCAGCCATGGAGGCGACCCAGCAGTTGCAGGCCGCACTGACGGATTGGCCCGTAGAGCTGGCCGAGAAGTTGCGCCCCAGCCTGGATAGCCTGCAGGCCTTCACCGCCAACGAACTGCTGGCCGCCGGTAAGCTGGCCGGCGACCCACAAGCCCTGCTGCTGCAAGCCGAGCGGGAGCTGGGGGCGAACTTCGAGCAGATGGCCAGCTATGCCCGCGACAGTGGCAACGCCGAGGCCAATCGCTACTTGCTGCCCTTGCTCGACGCCACCCTGCACCTGGGGCGGCTGTCATTGGCTCGCGACAAGCTGGTCAGCAGCGGCCGCCCGGAGCTGGCCGATGAGGTGGAGCGCGAGCTGCAACTGATCCGCGCCCAGGCCCAAACGGTCGACGGCCTGCCACTGCTCGGCGTAACCCGCACTGCCGAATCCGGTGCCGACGACTTCGCTGCAATGATGGGCCTGGAATCCCGGGCCAGTGCCCAGCAGGAAGACATTGCCGTAGGCCTGAAGCGTGAATTGCAAAGCCTGCTCAACCGCTACCCGGCCGAACTGCAACGCACCCGCGAACAGATCGAGCGCCGCGTCGCGCTGGCCGCCACCACCGGCCAGCGCCTGGAAGCCGTACAACAGGCCATCGCCGCGCTGGAACCCGAAGTGCGCGGCCAGCATGCGAAAATCGCTGCCGAGGTGCGCATCATCCAAGGCCTGATGATCGGCCTGATCCTGCTGATCGCCCTACTGATCGACACGCTGCAACGGCGCCTGGCCCGTACCCTGACCGGACTGGCCCCGGCCCTGTCGTGCTGGGCTGAGGGCGACTTCGCCCAAGCCATCGCCCTGGGCAAGACCAACCGCGAACTGCACGACATCCAGGAGTCGCTCAACCGCCTGCGTCAGTACCTGGTGGAGCTGGTCGGCACCATCCGCCATAACGCCGAGCAGGTGGCCGGCAGCAGCCACGCCCTGGCCGGCATGAGCGCTGCGCTGCACGGCGGCGCCGAGCGCCAGGCCGGCGATACCGGGCAGATCCGCGATGCCTTGGGCGAGCTGGAAGCGACCATTCAACAAGTGGCTGGTGATGCCAGCGCAGCCGCCGAGGCCAGCCGCGATGCCGGGCGTGCGGTGGAACAAGGCCAGGCGGTAATCGGCCAAAGCCTGTCGGGCTTGCGTGAGCTGGTCGATGAAGTGCAAGGCAACGCCCGCATGATCGAACAATTGGCGGAAGAGTCGGCCACCATTGGCGGGGTACTGACGGTGATCCGCGCGATTGCCGAGCAGACCAACCTGCTGGCACTGAATGCCGCGATCGAAGCGGCCCGTGCCGGCGAGATGGGCCGTGGCTTTGCCGTGGTCGCCGATGAGGTGCGCTCACTGGCTCAGCGCACCACGGGGGCTACCGGCGAGATCCAGGCGTTGATCGACCGCCTGCAGCAGGCCGCCAGAAGTTCGGTGGCGGGGATGCGCGCGCAACTGGAACATGCCGAGGCCACGGCCAACCAAGCCCAGGCGGCGGATGGGGCACTGGATGAGATTGTCTGTGCCATTCGCACCATTGCCGATACGGCGGTGCGGATTGCCGATGTCACGGCGCAGCAGAGTGGCGCGGTGAGCGAGATTCGTGACCACAGCGAGCGGATTCACGCGTTGGGTGAAGACAACCTGCAGCGCATTGGCGAGGGGCGTGAACAGGGCGAACAGCTGCTGAGCCTGGGCGGTGAGCTGAACCGGGCCGTGCGAGCATTCAGGGTCTGAGTCAGCGCGGTGGTCGCCAGGACAGGTGTAGCAGTTGGGTGGTGTTTGACGGGACATGTGCTGCGCCTGGGAGATCGAGCGCCGCCCGCGCGGCGCTTCGCGGGTAAACCCGCTCCTGCGTTTGTTTCGGGCCAATTATTCCTGCGCATCCGTTATCATGCCGAGCACGTTCCACCTCGCGAGTCCGCCATGCGTCGCCTGTTTTTCATGCTGTTCCTGCTGCTGGCCAGCCCTGCCTTCGCCGCAGGCCTGCTCGACAACCGCCCAAGCGCCACCCTTGGCGCCGCTTCGCTGGCCAACAACGCCGACTTTCTGCCGGTACACGAGGCCTTCAAGCTCAACCTGGTCCAGGCCGATGCGCAAACCATCAAGCTGCGCTTCGTCGCCACCGATGGCTACTACCTCTACCGCCACCGCTTCCAGTTCCACACAGAACCGGCCGACATCACCCTGGGCACGCCGAACATCCCAAAGGGTGAGGCCAAGCACGATGAATTCTTCGGCGACGTCGAGGTATACCACGGCGTGCTCGATATCGAGTTGTCACGCAAAGACCCACGCGCCTTCACCCTGCTGGTGGGCTACCAGGGTTGCGCCGACAAGGGCTTGTGCTACCCGCCGGAAACCGCACGCCTGAGTATCGATGGCGAGGGCGTTGCAAACACGCCAGCCACCCGCGAACACGGCTGGAACTGGAAGTCGCTGCTGCTGTTCTTCCTCGCTGGGGTCGGCCTGACCTTCACCCCCTGCGTCCTGCCAATGTTACCGATCCTTTCCGGTGTGGTGCTGCGCGGCCAGGTTGGTGGCGTGCGCGGCCTGGCGCTGTCGCTGGCCTACGTGCTGCCAATGGCCGCCAGCTTCGCGGTGCTCGGTGCACTGATGGGCCTGTTCGGCGCAAGCCTGAACCTGCAGGCGCGCCTGCAGTCGGCCTGGGTGCTGGTACCTTTCGCGCTGTTTTTCGTGGTGTTCGCCCTGGCCATGTTCGGGCTCTTCGAACTGAGGCTGCCCCAGGCCCTGAGCAACCGCCTGAACAACGTCGCCAACCACACCCGCGGCGGCTCGCTGCTGGGTGCAGCAGTGCTCGGCGTACTCTCCAGCTTGCTGGTTTCTCCATGTGTATCGGCCCCCCTGGCCGGTGCCTTGCTCTATATCAGCGCCAGCGGCGATGCCCTGGGTGGCGCGCTCAAGCTGTTCACCCTGGGCTTGGGCATGGGTGCGCCACTGCTGCTGGTGGCCACCGGTGGCGCGGCCTGGCTGCCCAAAAGCGGCCCATGGATGAACACGGTGAAAAACGCCATTGGCGTACTGCTGCTGGGGCTGGCCATCGGTTTGCTCAGCCGTGTACTGCCAGGCCCTGTGACCTTGCTGCTGGTCGGTTTCCTCGCCGCGGGTGTGGCACTGTTCCTCGGCGCGCTGGAATTCGTCGTCAAGACGGCGGCCCAGCGCCTGGCGCAACTGCTCGGCCTGGCCTTGCTGGTGTACGCGCTGGCTTGCTGGTACGGCGCACTCACTGGCCAGGGCGACCCACTGCGCCCACTGCCGGGGGCGTCACTGGCCGCCAGCGGCAGCCTCCCGACGGCAAAAGCCGATGCCTGGCAGACCATCACCACACCTGATGCTCTGGACGCAGCCCTGGCGCAAGCCCAGGCCGCCGGCCAGCCAGTGCTGCTGGACTGGTACGCCGACTGGTGCATCAGCTGCAAGGTGATCGAGCATGAGGTGCTCAATGCACCGCAAGTGCAAACACAGCTGGCCGGCTTCAAACTGCTACGTTTCGACATCACCGACAGTAATGCCGAGCAACGCACGCTGCTCGACCGCTACCAGCTGTTCGGCCCCCCCGCCCTGCTGTTTTTTGCTGCGAACGGCGGCGAAATTACCGCTGATCGGGTGATTGGCGAGATAAATGCCGGTGAATTTGCGCAGATTCTGACGCGCGTGCGCGGCAAAGTCGGTCTATAACTTCCCGCGAGCCGGGAAAAATCCTGAAATGAGTGACCGGATTTAATTATTCGGTCACATACTTCGCGCGAACCTCGGACATCGTGCTGGCTATTGCCGGGAACTGGACACTTGCCGTTGCTTTACGGCACACTCGCCGCGCTGTGTCGAATTGCCCTACAAATCCAAGGAATCCGCAGATGGCAACGCTACTGGTGCTCCACGGCCCCAACCTCAACCTGCTCGGTACTCGCGAGCCAGGCCACTACGGCGCCGTGACCCTGGCTCAGATCAACCAGGACCTGGAGCAACGCGCCCGCGCCGCAGGCCACCATCTGCAGTACCTGCAGAGCAATGCCGAATACGAACTGATCGACCGCATTCACGCCGCACGCAACGAGGGTGTGGACTTCATCCTGATCAATCCGGCTGCTTTCACCCACACAAGCGTCGCATTACGTGACGCATTGCTTGCGGTGAGCATCCCATTCATCGAAGTGCACCTGTCCAACGTGCACAAACGCGAACCGTTCCGTCACCACTCCTACTTTTCCGATGTTGCCGTAGGGGTGATCTGCGGTCTGGGCGCCAGCGGTTATCGCCTGGCCCTGGAGTCCGCGCTGGAACAACTGGCTGCCAACGCACAGCCCAAATGATGAAAACCCTGGCCTAAGTGGGCCGGGGTTCGAGAGAAACGTTTCAGATACGTTTTTTTGTATTTCGCCCCCTGACCGAACCTTTGGGAGTTGATGATTAATGGATATCCGTAAAGTCAAGAAACTGATCGAGCTGCTGGAAGAGTCTGGCATCGACGAACTGGAGATCAAGGAAGGCGAAGAGTCGGTCCGTATCAGCCGTCACAGCAAGACCCCAGCTGCCCAGCAGTTCTACGCACCGGCGCCTATGGCCGCCGCCCCTGCCGCTGCGCCGGTTGCCGCTGCTGCGCCAGCCGCCGAAGCCACTGCTGCCGCCCCGGCCCTGAAAGGCACCGTGATCCGTTCGCCAATGGTAGGTACCTTCTACCGCAAGCCTTCGCCGACCTCGCCTAACTTCGCTGAAGTTGGCCAGTCCGTGAAGAAAGGCGACACCCTGTGCATCGTCGAAGCCATGAAGATGATGAACCACATCGAAGCCGATGTTGGCGGTGTCATCGACGCCATCCTGGTAGAAGACGGCCAGCCGGTTGAGTTCGACCAGCCGCTGTTCACCATCGTTTGAATCGCGGAGAGCCAACGATGTCTGGGAAGCTCGAAAAAGTCCTGATCGCCAACCGCGGGGAAATTGCCCTGCGGATCCTGCGTGCCTGCAAAGAGCTGGGTATCAAGACCGTCGCCGTGCACTCCACTGCCGACCGTGAACTGATGCACCTGGGCCTGGCAGACGAGTCGGTCTGCATCGGCCCTGCATCGTCGAAGGATTCCTACCTGCACATCCCGGCGATCATCGCTGCCGCCGAAGTGACTGGCGCCACCGCGATTCACCCGGGTTACGGCTTCTTGGCTGAAAACGCCGATTTCGCCGAGCAGGTGGAAAAATCCGGTTTCGCCTTCATCGGCCCGAAAGCCGACACCATTCGCCTGATGGGCGACAAGGTTTCGGCCAAGGACGCGATGATCAAGTCGGGCGTACCGACCGTACCGGGCTCCGATGGCCCACTGCCGGAAGACGAAGAAGTCGCCCTGGCGATTGCCCGTGACGTCGGCTATCCGGTGATCATCAAGGCCGCCGGTGGCGGTGGTGGTCGCGGCATGCGCGTGGTGCACAAGGAAGAGGACCTGATTTCCTCGGCCAAGCTCACCCGTACCGAAGCCGGTGCTGCCTTCGGCAACCCGATGGTTTACCTGGAGAAGTTCCTGACCAACCCACGTCACGTGGAAGTGCAGGTACTGTCCGACGGCCAGGGCAACGCCATTCACCTGGGCGACCGTGACTGCTCGCTGCAGCGCCGTCACCAGAAGGTCCTGGAAGAAGCACCAGCCCCGGGCATCGATGAGAAAGCCCGCCAGGAAGTGTTCAAACGCTGCGTCGATGCGTGCATCGAGATCGGCTACCGTGGTGCGGGTACTTTCGAGTTCCTGTACGAAAACGGCCGCTTCTACTTCATCGAGATGAACACCCGCGTGCAGGTTGAGCACCCGGTGTCGGAGATGGTCACTGGTATCGACATCGTCAAGGAGATGCTGAGCATCGCCGCTGGCAACAAGCTGTCGTTCCGCCAGGAAGACGTAGTGATCCGCGGCCACTCGCTGGAGTGCCGGATCAACGCCGAAGACCCGAAGAAGTTCATCCCGAGCCCAGGCAAGGTGAAGCACTTCCACGCCCCGGGCGGCAACGGCGTACGCGTCGATTCGCACCTGTACAGCGGTTATTCGGTTCCGCCGAACTACGACTCGCTGATCGGCAAGCTGATCACCTACGGCAAGGACCGCGACGAAGCCATGGCGCGCATGCGCAATGCCCTGGACGAGATCGTCGTCGACGGCATCAAGACCAACATCCCGCTGCACCGCGACCTGGTGCGTGATGAAGGCTTCTGCAAAGGCGGCGTCAACATTCACTACCTCGAGCACAAACTGGCCAACCAGGAGTGATCGTGTAGTGTGATGTACCAGAACCCCGGCCCTGTGCCGGGGTTTTTTATTGCCTGCCTGAAGCTGGGGCCGCGTTGCGGCCCTATCGCGACACAAGGCCGCTCCCACAGGTTGCGCGCGTGCCTCAGGACCGACGCCGTCCTTGTGGGCACCCCGGCTCTGTGCCAGGTTGTTTTATTGCCTGCCTGAAGCTGGGGCCGCGTTGCGGCCCTATCGCGACACAAGGCCGCTCCCACAGGTTGCGCGCATGCCTCAGGACCGACGCCGTCCTTGTGGGCACCCCGGCTCTGTGCCAGGTTGTTTTATTGCCTGCCTGAAGCTGGGGCCGCGTTGCGGCCCTATCGCGACACAAGGCCGCTCCCACAGGGATCGCGCCCGCTTTTAGAAATTGAGCAAGACAGTTGCTCCCACAGGTTGCGCGCATGCCTCAGGACTGACGCCGTCCTTGTGGGAGCGGCCTTGCGTCGCGAAAGGGGCGCAGCGCGCCCCCAGGGCTCTACCCCTTCATCCGCGGCATGTCGATGCGATGCTCATGCACTCGCCGATAAAGCGTCGCCCGCGAAATACCCAAAGCCCGCGCCGCATCAGCCGGCTTCCAGCGATGGCGAATCAGCGCGTCCAGCAACAGCTGCCGTGCCGGGCACGACACCCCGCTTTCAGCCGAGCCAACTGCTTCACCGCGCACCTCCTGCGGCAGATCCTGAAGCCGTACCTGCCCGCCTTCACTCACCGCACAGGCATACCGCAACACCTGCCGCAGTTGGCGCAAATTGCCCGGCCAGCGATAAACCAGCAGCGCCTGCAGCGCGTCATCCGCCAACACCACCTCCACCCCGCAGGCCGCAGCCTCTTCGGCCAGCAACTGGTGAATCAGCCCCAGCCGGTCATCACGCTCACGCAAGGGGGGTAGCTCAAAGCGGGCATTGGCCAGGCGGAAGTACAAGTCTTCACGAAATCGCCCGTCCTCCACCATCGCCGCCAGATCGCGATGGGTCGCACAGATCACCTGAATATCCACCCGCTCCCGCCGCGCCGCCCCCAGCGGCGCCACCTCGCCCTCCGCCAGCACCCGCAGCAGGCGGGTTTGCAGGTTCAGCGGCATGTCCCCGATCTCGTCGAGGAACAGCGTGCCGCCATCGGCCTGCTGCAACAGCCCTTGCATGCCTTTGCTGGAAGCCCCGGTGAAGGCCCCGGCCACATAGCCGAACAACTCGCTCTCGATCAAGGTTTCCGGAATGGCCGCGCAGTTCAGGGTAACGAACGGGCCATCACAGCGCTGGCTTTGCTGGTGCAGCTGGCGGGCGAATACCTCCTTGCCGGCCCCGGTCTCACCCAGTACCAGCACCGCCAGGTTGCAGTCCTTGACCCGCGTGGCCAACCGCAGGTGTTGCTCGATACGGGTGTCCTGGGCCTGGCGCAAAGGCTGCGCACGCTGGCGTTGCTGCGGTGCGCTGACCCGGCCATACAAACCGCCCAGACCAGGCAGGCGCTGGGCGGACGACGCGCTCACCCGGCGCAGTTGGTCGATGTCGAACAGTTCGCCAATATGCTCAGGCAAGCGCCCCAGGCGCTCCACCAGCCGTTGCCGCGCCAGGCTGTTGATTGCCTGCAAACGGCCATCGGCATCCCAGGCCAGCAGGTAATCGGGTTGGCTCTCCACATAGCCCGGCGTGCCATGCGCGCGCATCACCCAGTGGCCCTGGGCGCTGTGCATGAAGAAAGCGTTTTCGATCTCGCGGGCGGTCTGCTCGACCAGTTGGCGGATCAGGTGCTGGCTGCGCCGATCGTCCGGCGACTGCAAGGCCGACACATCGACCACGCCCAGCAGCTCGCCCAATGGGTCGAACACCGGCGCCGCTGTGCAGGTCAGGCCGATGAAGGCGGCGCGAAAGTGATCGCGCTTGTGCACCGTGACCGGGGCCTTGCTGGTCAGCACCGCCGCCACACCGCATGTGCCCTCCTCGCCCTCCGACCAGCAGGTCCCCAGATACAGCCCGGCCTTGCGACAGTCGTTGCGGATGGCCGACTCGACCCGGTAATCGATGGTGCGCCCCTGGGCATCGGTAAGCAGCACGCAGTAGTCAGCGCCGCGCACCCGTTCGTGCAAGCGCGCCACGGCATCGCTGGCGATGCGCAGGAACAGCTCGGCGCGTTCGCGGCATTCGTTGAGCAGGCTTTGGGAAAGGATCCGCGGCCCCTGCTGGGAACCGGGGTCGAGGCGGTACACATCCATGGAGCGGCGCCATGAATCGAGGATCAGCGGTGGTACCGGCGCCTGCGGCAGGCGGTCGGCATTCTTCAACACCCTGCTGACGCAGTCCACATGGGCTCGGGAGTTCGCGGCAAGCATTCAGGCCCTCCGGTTCTCGTTACTGTTTTTATCGTTGTCCGGCCATTAAGCGCCTCTGGGCATGCCCCGACAAGCACTGTGTGATTACCGGCTGGCTTGAGACGCAGCGTCTCAGCGTCTCGGCAACACCGGCCCGGCGCTGGCACCCGGCGTCTCGCCGCCACACCCGTGAAGACCTGCCCGAACACGACCAGAACCCTCTAGCCCGGCCACTTCAGCCATCGCGAAGAAAGCTGGCACCCCGCTTGCTCCTGCCGTTGCAAACAAAAATATGAGGTGCGCCATGCCGCTACCCGCCCCGATTGTCGGGATCATTGCCAACCCTGCCTCTGGCCGCGACCTGCGCCGCCTGACCGCCAATGCCGGGCTCTATTCGAGCACCGACAAGGCCTCGGCTATCCAGCGCCTGCTGGCCGCTTTCGGCGCCACCGGCATTGGCCAGGTGTTGTTGCCCAGCGACATGACCGGCATCGCTGCTGCAGTGCTCAAGGCCAGCCAGGGCCCAGGGGCCCGTGACCAGCACTGGCCGGCCATCGAGATCCTCGACCTGCCACTGAGCCAGACCGTGGCCGATACCCGCCTGGCTACCCGGCGCATGGTCGAGCGCGGCGTGGCGATGATCGCCGTGCTGGGCGGTGATGGCACCCACAAGGCGGTCGCCGCCGAGGCCGGTGACGTGCCGCTGCTGACCCTGTCCACCGGCACCAACAACGCCTTCCCCGAACTTCGTGAAGCCACCAGCGCGGGCCTGGCCGGTGGCCTGCTTGCCAGTGGCCGGGTACCGGCCAGCATCGGCTTGCGCCGCAACAAACGCTTACTGGTGAACGTGCCTGAACAACAGCTGGCCGAATGGGCCTTGGTCGAGGTGGCCGTGTCGCCGCAGCGCTTCATCGGTGCCCGTGCGCTCAGCCGCAGCGAGGACCTCTGCGAAGTCTTCGCCTGCTTCGCCGAACCCCACGCCATCGGCCTGTCGGCCCTGTGCGGTCTGTGGTGCCCGGTGTCACGGCAAGACCCGCACGGCGCCTGGGTACGCCTGGCCCCCGACGCCGAACAGGCGCTGTTGGCGCCGTTGGCGCCCGGCCTGCTGCAAGCCTGCGGCATCACTGCCTGCGGTCAGCTGACGCCCGGCGTCGCCCAGCGCCTGAGCCTCGCCAGCGGCACCCTGGCCCTGGACGGCGAACGCGAAATCGAATTTGCCGAGCATGACACCCCCACCATCACCCTCGACCACCAAGGCCCACTCAGTGTGGATGTCGAGGCCGTGCTGGCGCATGCCGCCCGCCACCACCTGCTGGCCGTCCCGCGCGGCCACCGGCTGCACCCTGCAAACCCGTGTTGAGACAACCCCGGAGAACAACAAGATGTCCAATCAACTCAGTACTGATCAACTGCTGCATGCCTATGAAGTCATGCGGACCATCCGCGCCTTCGAAGAACGCCTGCATGTGGAGTTCGCCACCGGCGAAATTCCCGGCTTCGTCCACCTGTATGCCGGCGAAGAAGCCTCTGCAGCCGGGGTCATGGCCCACCTGCGCGACAGCGACTGCATTGCCTCGACCCACCGCGGCCATGGCCACTGCATCGCCAAAGGCGTGGACGTGTACGGCATGATGGCCGAGATCTACGGCAAGAAAACCGGCGTGTGCGGCGGCAAGGGCGGCTCGATGCACATTGCCGACCTGGAAAAAGGCATGCTCGGTGCCAACGGTATCGTCGGCGCCGGCGCACCACTGGTGGCCGGGGCGGCGCTGGCGGCCAAGCTCAAGGGCCGCGATGACGTGTCGGTAGCCTTCTTCGGCGATGGGGCATCCAACGAGGGCGCCGTGTTCGAGGCCATGAACATGGCGTCGATCATGAACCTGCCCTGCATCTTCGTGGCCGAGAACAACGGCTACGCCGAGGCCACTGCCTCCAACTGGTCCGTAGCCTGCGACCACATTGCCGACCGCGCTGCCGGCTTCGGCATGCCAGGCGTCACCATCGACGGCTTTGACTTCTTTGCCGTCTACGAGGCCGCCGGCGCTGCCATCGAGCGCGCCCGCTCCGGGCAAGGGCCGTCGCTGATCGAGGTCAAGCTCAGCCGTTACTACGGCCATTTCGAAGGCGATGCGCAAACCTACCGCGCCCCTGATGAAGTGAAGAACCTGCGCGAATCCCGCGACTGCCTCATGCAATTTCGCAACAAGACCACCCGCGCCGGCCTGCTCACGGCCGAGCAACTGGACGCCATCGACGCCCGCGTCGAGGACCTGATCGAAGACGCCGTACGCCGCGCCAAATCCGATCCCAAGCCACAGCCCGCCGACCTGCTCACCGACGTCTACGTCGCCTACCCCTGAGCCGCGGATTACAAGAACAACAGGAGAACCACCATGGCAAGAAAGATCAGCTACCAGCAGGCCATCAACGAAGCCCTGGCCCAGGAAATGCGTCGCGACAGCACAGTGTTCATCATTGGCGAAGACGTCGCCGGTGGCGCCGGTGCGCCCGGCGAGGATGACGCCTGGGGTGGCGTGTTGGGCGTGACCAAAGGCCTGTATCACCAATTCCCCGGCCGCGTGCTTGACGCGCCGCTGTCGGAAATCGGCTACGTCGGCGCGGCCGTCGGTGCCGCCACCCAGGGCCTGCGCCCGGTGTGCGAACTGATGTTCGTCGACTTCGCCGGCTGCTGCCTGGACCAGATCCTCAACCAGGCCGCCAAGTTCCGCTACATGTTCGGCGGCAAGGCCGTGACCCCGCTGGTGATGCGCACCATGTATGGCGCCGGCCTGCGTGCGGCAGCCCAGCACTCGCAGATGCTCACTTCGCTATGGACGCACATCCCCGGCCTGAAGGTGGTGTGCCCATCCTCGCCTTACGATGCCAAGGGCCTGTTGATCCAGGCGATCCGCGACAACGACCCGGTGATCTTCTGCGAACACAAACTGCTGTACAGCATGCAGGGCGAGGTGCCGGAAGAGGTGTACACCGTACCGTTCGGCGAAGCCAACTTCTTGCGCGATGGCGACGACGTGACCCTCGTTACCTACGGGCGCATGGTGCATGTGGCGCTGGAGGCCGCCAACAACCTGGCCCGCCAGGGCATCGACTGCGAGGTACTGGACTTGCGCACTACCAGCCCGCTGGACGAGGACAGCATTCTGGAAAGTGTGGAGAAGACCGGCCGCCTGGTGGTGATCGATGAAGCCAACCCGCGCTGCTCGATGGCCACCGACATCAGCGCGCTGGTGGCACAGAAGGCTTTTGGCGCACTCAAGGGTCCGATCGAAATGGTCACCGCGCCGCATACCCCGGTGCCGTTCTCCGACGCCCTGGAAGACCTGTACATCCCTGACGCGGCGAAGATCGAAGCCGCCGTGCGCAAGGTGATCGAAGCCGCAAGGAGTGCCGCATGAGCCAGATCCATACCCTGACCATGCCCAAGTGGGGCCTGTCGATGACCGAGGGCCGGGTGGACACCTGGCTCAAGCAGGAAGGTGACGAAATCAGCAAGGGCGACGAGGTGCTGGACGTCGAGACCGACAAGATCAGCAGCAGCGTCGAAGCGCCGTTCAGCGGCGTGCTGCGCCGCCAGGTGGCCAAGCCGGATGAAACCCTGCCCGTCGGCGCGCTGCTGGCGGTGGTCGTCGAAGGCGAAGCAGAAGAGGCCGAGATCGATGCCGTGGTACAGCGCTTCCAGGCCGAGTTCGTCGCCGAAGGCGGCGCCGACCAGAGCCAGGGGCCGGCCCCTCAGAAGGCGGAAGTAGGCGGGCGCCTGCTGCGCTGGTTCGAGCTGGGTGAAGGCGGCACACCGCTGGTGCTGGTGCACGGGTTTGGCGGTGACCTCAACAACTGGCTGTTCAACCACCCGGCGCTGGCTGCCGAGCGGCGGGTCATCGCCCTCGACCTGCCGGGCCACGGCGAGTCGGCCAAGGCCCTGCAGCGGGGCGACCTGGATGAGTTGAGCGAAACCGTGCTCACCCTGCTCGACCACCTGGACATCGCCAAGGCCCACCTGGCCGGCCATTCCATGGGCGGTGCCGTCAGCCTCAACGTGGCGCGCCTGGCCCCGCAGCGGGTGGCCAGCCTGAGCCTGGTGGCCAGCGCCGGTCTGGGCGAAGCGATCAACGGGCAGTACTTGCAAGGTTTCGTCACCGCGGCCAACCGCAATGCACTCAAACCGCAGATGGTGCAATTGTTTGCCGACCCGGCGCTGGTCACCCGGCAAATGCTGGAGGACATGCTCAAGTTCAAGCGCCTGGAAGGTGTGGACCAGGCCCTGCAGCAGCTGGCAAGGGCGCTCGCCGACGGCGACCGGCAGCGCCACGACTTGCGCGGGGTACTGGGCAATCACCCGGCACTGGTGGTGTGGGGTGGCAAGGATGCGATCATCCCGGCCAGCCATGCCGAGGGCCTGGAGGCCGAAGTACTGGTGCTGCCAGAGGCCGGCCACATGGTGCAGATGGAGGCGGCCGAACAGGTCAACCAGCAACTGCTCGCATTCCTGCGCAAGCACTAAGCCCTTTTCGTGAGCCTGGAGAACAACAATGAATGACCTGAGCCACACCCACATGCGCGCGGCCGTCTGGCATGGCCGCAACGATATTCGTGTCGAACAGGTACCTTTGCCGGCCGACCCAGCGCCGGGCTGGGTGCAGATCAAGGTGGACTGGTGCGGCATCTGCGGCTCCGACCTGCACGAATATGTTGCCGGCCCGGTGTTCATCCCGGTAGAGGCCCCGCACCCGCTGACCGGCATTCAGGGCCAGTGCATCCTCGGCCACGAATTCTGCGGCCACATCGCCAAGCTTGGCGAAGGCGTGGAAGGCTATGCCGTAGGCGACCCGGTGGCGGCAGACGCCTGCCAGCATTGTGGTACCTGCTATTACTGCACCCATGGCCTGTACAACATCTGCGAACGCCTGGCGTTCACCGGCCTGATGAACAACGGTGCCTTCGCCGAGCTGGTCAACGTGCCCGCCAACCTGCTCTACCGGCTGCCGCAGGGCTTCCCTGCCGAAGCCGGGGCACTGATCGAACCGCTGGCGGTGGGTATGCACGCGGTGAAAAAGGCCGGCAGCCTGCTTGGGCAAACCGTTGTAGTAGTGGGGGCCGGCACCATCGGCCTTTGCACCATCATGTGTGCCAAAGCCGCGGGCGCAGCGCAGGTTATCGCCCTGGAAATGTCCTCAGCACGCAAAGCCAAGGCCAAAGAGGTAGGCGCCAACGTGGTGCTGGACCCCAGCCAGTGCGATGCCCTGGCGGAAATCCGCGCACTGACTGCAGGGCTGGGCGCCGATGTGAGCTTTGAGTGCATTGGCAACAAACATACGGCCAAGCTGGCCATCGACACCATCCGCAAGGCGGGCAAATGCGTGCTGGTGGGTATTTTCGAAGAGCCCAGCGAGTTCAACTTCTTCGAACTGGTGTCCACCGAGAAGCAGGTGCTGGGGGCGTTGGCGTACAACGGCGAGTTTGCTGACGTGATTGCCTTCATTGCTGATGGTCGGCTGGATATTCGCCCGCTGGTAACCGGCCGGATCGGATTGGAGCAGATTGTCGAGCTGGGCTTCGAGGAACTGGTGAACAACAAAGAGGAGAACGTGAAGATCATCGTTTCACCAGGTGTGCGCTGATTGCACCTTGAAGGCAACGTGGCACCTGTGGGAGCGGGCGGGCCCGCGAAGAAGCAACACGGTCGAGGGCACCGGCTTCGCCGGTGTTCGCGGCTGAAGCCGCTCCTACAGGGCACGCGCAAGGTTCCAAGGCTGTGCGCCGACACAGGGGCTCGCTGTCTCAGGATCCCATTCTGCGTCATACTCGGCAGACCTATTGCCCGGTCATCGCCATGCGTCCATTGCTCCCCATTACCCTGGTCCTGCTGCTCGCCGCCTGTGGCGATGGCGAATCGCTGCTCCCACCGGACGCACGGCTGCCTGACGGTGGGCGTTACCGGGGGCAGGTGGTCGATGGCCTGCTGCAGGGTGAGGGCCGGATCGACTACCCCAATGGCAGCTGGTACGCCGGCAGCTTCAAGGACGGCCAGTGGCACGGCCAGGGCGAATGGCATGGCCAGAACGGCGAGGTCTACCGCGGCCAGTTCGCCGAGGGGCTGTTTCAGGGCCTGGGCGAGCTGACCACCCCGGGCAGCCACTATAGCGGCACCTTCCGCCACGGCCGCCGCGACGGCGAGGGCACCCTCAAGCAAACCGACCAGACCTACCGCGGCCAGTTCAAGGACGACCTGTACGACGGCGCAGGCCAACTGGAGCTGGCCGACGGCAGTCGCTACCAAGGCCTGTTCGCCAAGGGCAAGCCCAACGGCGCCGGGGTGCGCAGCGATGCCAGCGGCAACCAGTTCAGCGGCCACTTCGTCAACGGCCAGCTACAAGGCGCCGGCACCTACGACAGCGTTGATGGCGAGCAGTACATCGGCGAGTTCAAGGACAACCGCCTGGAGGGCCGAGGCCGCTACGAAAATGCCGATGGCGACGTGTGGATCGGTGAATTCAAGGACGGCTCGCTGATCGGCGAAGGCGAGTTGCTGGGCAGCGATGGCAGCCACTACAAGGGTGAGTTCGCCGACTGGCGTCTGTCGGGCCAGGGCAGCCTGCAACTGGCCGACGGCAGCAAGTACATCGGCGGTTTCCTGAACGATGCCTACCATGGCCATGGGCGGCTGATTCTGCCCACTGGCAAGGTCGAAAGCGGAACATGGGCCAACGGCGTGCGCGTGCGCGACCAGAATGGCAAGCTGCTGCCAGACCCACTGGACCTGGCTTTGCTCAACCAGGGCCGGCTGCTGGACGAGGCGCTGGCGCGGGTTCCTCGCTCTGCGCCACCGATCCAGCTGTATAGCCTGGTCGTGGCCGGCGATGGCCAGCAAAGCGTATTCCTGCGCGAAGCCGACTACGTCAGCAACCTGCTAAAGGTGCGCTTTGGCGCCCGTGGCCAAGTGACCCTGGTCAACCACCGCGACCACATGGCCACACGCCCCATGGCCACCCGCGAAAACCTCTCCCGCGCTGCCGCCACCCTGGCAGAGCGCAGCGGCCCCGAAGACCTGGTGTTCATCTACCTCACCAGCCATGGCAGCCAGGACCACCAGCTGGTGCTCGACCAGCCCCGTCTGCAACTGGCCGACCTGGCCGCTGACGAGCTGGCCACTGCCTTGGCGCCGCTGAAGGATCGCGACAAGGTAATCGTCATCTCCGCCTGCTATTCAGGGGGCTATATCGCTCCGCTCAAAGACGAGCGCACGCTCATCATGACCGCTGCCCGGGCCGACCGCGTCTCCTTCGGTTGCTCGGAGGAAGCCGACTTCACCTACTTTGGCGATGCCCTGTTCGCTGAAGCGCTGAACCAGACCGACGACCTGAAACAGGCGTTTGAACTGGCACGTGCCAGCGTTGCCGAAAGAGAACAAAGGGAAGGCTTCGAGGCCTCCGAGCCGCAGCTGTGGGCACCGCCGGCCGTGCTTGAGCACTGGCATCACCTGCGCCAGCAACAAGCCGAAGAAGCATTGCGTAACGCCACACAGGCCAACGTGAGGGAACAGGCAAAAATGCCCGGCACTCACTAGACTTGTGTGTAACAAGGGAGAGACATCATGTACTTGACGCCTCAGCATGTCCTGCTTGCCGGAGCCACCGGCCTGACCGGTGAACACCTGCTAGACCGCCTGCTCAACGAGCCCACCATCACCCGTGTCCTGGCGCCTACACGTCGGCCATTGGCCGAGCACCCGCACCTGGAAAACCCGGTGGGCGACCCGGCGGTATTCCTTCCGCAACTGGCCGGGCGGGTCGACATCGCGTACTGCTGCCTGGGCACCACGCTGAAGCAGGCGGGTTCCGAATCGGCTTTCCGCGCAGTGGATCTGGACATGGTGGTCGCCTTCAGCAAGCGTGCCCGAGAAATGGGCGCACGGCATCTGCTGGTGGTGAGTGCAGTGGGCGCCGACCCTAAGTCGTCAATTTTCTATAACCGGGTCAAGGGCGAGATGGAAGAAGCGCTCAAGGCTCAGGACTGGCCACAGTTGACCATCGTGCGGCCCTCGTTCCTGCTGGGCGAGCGGCTGGAGCCACGGCTCACTGAACAGCTTGTTGCGCCATTTTCCAGGTTGATCCCGGGGAAGTATCGGGGAATCGGGGCTTGTACCCTGGCGCGAGCACTGTGGCGGCTGGCGCTGGAGGAAGAAGACGGCGTGCGGGTTGTGGAGTCGGATGAGTTGCGCAGGTTGGGCAAGATCTAGGCTTCGCTTGTGCTGGCCTCTTCGCGGGCACGCCCGCTCCCACTGGTGAGTAGTCACCGGAAGATTATGGAGATCCTGTGGGAGAGGGCGTGCGCGCGAGAAGTGCCATCACAGGCCGCCGCTAGCCTGGAAGCCTATGCCGGCCGCTGTCAGCAAAGACAACGGCAGCAGCAGGGTATCGAGCAGCATGCTGCCGGGCAGATCCAGGCGCGGATACGCCGGAGCGTCCGCCCCGTAATGATCCCGCGGGCAACACCCGCCATTGATCACATACAAATCCAGCCGGGTACCGGCATACACCACCGGTGCGCCGGGCTTGTTGGCATCCAGCGTGCGCACCGTGGCGCACCCACCCAGCATCACCAGCGCCAGCAATCCCGCCAGTGCTCGCTTCAATCATCCACCCCGAAGTGGTGCTCGCCCCAACGCGGCAACATATCCTGGGGGATGTTCAGCAGGTTGAGGATACGCGCCACGACAAAGTCGACCAGGTCGTCGATGGTCTGCGGCTGGTGATAGAACCCCGGAGCCGCCGGCAAGATCACCGCGCCCATTTGCGACAGCTTGAGCATGTTTTCCAGGTGGATGGTGGAGAACGGCGCTTCGCGTGGCACCAGGATCAGCTGGCGACGCTCCTTGAGGGTGACGTCGGCAGCCCGCTCGATCAGGTTGTTGCAGGCGCCAGTGGCGATGGCCGACAAAGTGCCAGTGGAACAGGGGACCACGACCATTGCCGCCGGGGCGCCAGAACCCGAGGCTACCGGCGACATCCAGTCTTCCTTGCCATACACACGGATCTGCCCATCGGCCGCGCCGGTGTATTCGGTCAGGAAGGCCTGCATCGCCTGGGGCTTGGCCGGCAACACAACATCCGTCTCGGTGGCCATCACCAACTGTGCGGCCTTGGAGATCAGGAAGTGCACCTCGCGGTCTTCGCGTACCAGGCAATCGAGCAGGCGAAGGCCATACTGGGCACCCGAGGCGCCCGTCATGGCCAGGGTGATGCGTTCCGGCCCGTTCACTTCAGCGCCTCGGCCAGCTTGCCGTGCAGGCCGCCGAAGCCGCCGTTGCTCATGATCACCACATGGGTGCCTGGGCGAGCCTGGCCTTTGATCCGCTCGATGATCGCTTCGAGGCTGTCGGCCACCACGCTGGGTACCTTGCACTGCGCAGCGGTGGCGGCCAGGTCCCAGCCGAGGTTGGCCGGCGCATACCAGATCACCTGGTCGGCGTCGTTGACGCTTTCTGGCAGGCCGTCACGGTGGGCACCGAGTTTCATCGAGTTGGAGCGTGGCTCGATCACCGCGATCACAGGTGCCTCCCCCACCCGCTTGCGCAGGCCGTCGAGCGTGGTGGCAATGGCGGTCGGATGGTGGGCGAAGTCATCGTAGATGGTCACACCTTGTACTTCGGCAACCTTCTCCATGCGCCGCTTGACGCTCTTGAACGCACTCAGGCCGTCGATGCCCATGGCGGGCACCACGCCTACATGACGCGCTGCTGCCAGGGTGGCCAAGGCATTGGCGACGTTGTGCTGGCCGGTCAGCGCCCAGTCCACCACACCCTGCACTTCGCCCTCGAACAGGACTTCAAAGCGCGAGCCATCGGGGCTGAGCAGGCGGGCTTGCCACTGGCCGCCCTCACCGGTGGTTTGCACAGGGGTCCAGCAGCCCATGCCGATCACACGCTCCAGCGCTTGTTCGGTGGTCGGGTGGATGACCAGGCCTTCGCTGGGGATAGTCCGCACCAGGTGGTAGAACTGCCGCTCGATCGAGGCCAGGTCCGGGAAGATGTCCGCGTGATCGAACTCAAGGTTGTTGAGGATCGCGGTACGCGGGTGATAGTGGACGAACTTCGAGCGCTTGTCGAAGAAGGCGCTGTCGTACTCGTCGGCTTCCACCACAAAGAACGGCGTGTCGCCCAAGCGGGCCGACACCGAGAAGTTCTGCGGCACGCCACCAATCAGGAAGCCCGGGCTCATGCCGGCGTGCTCCAGCACCCAGGCCAGCATGCTGCTGGTGGTGGTTTTGCCGTGAGTACCGGCAACGGCCAGCACCCAGCGGCCTTGCAGCACGTGGTCGGCCAGCCACTGCGGGCCGGAGACGTAGGGCAGGCCCTTGTTCAGCACGTATTCAACCGCTGGGTTGCCGCGCGACATGGCGTTGCCGATGACCACCAGGTCTGGCGCCGGATCCAACTGGGCCGGGTCATAGCCTTGGGTCAGTTCGATACCCTGGGCTTCGAGTTGGGTGCTCATCGGGGGATAGACGTTGGCGTCGGAGCCAGTGACGCGGTGGCCAAGTTCCTTGGCCAGCACCGCCAGCGAACCCATGAAAGTGCCGCAAATACCGAGAATGTGAATATGCATGGTCGACCTCGCAAAACATCGAGGCAGGGTAGCCCAGGGCGCGACAAATCGCACCCGCTGTTTCGCTCAGTCGCCCCTGGTAATGCCGTGTTTGCGCAGTTTTCGATACAAGGTATTGCGGCTGATGCCCAAGTGCTCGGCAACGCGGGTGAGATGCCAGTGTTTTGCCTCCAGGACCTCCTTCAGCGCTTGCCGCTCCGCGTCGAGCAGAACCTCGGTCCCTACAGATTCACCCTCGATCTCTGCGGCACCGCCGGACCTGTGGGAGCGGGCTTGCCCGCGAACGAGGGCAACGCCCTCGCCCTCTATTGCCTGGTCGGATATCTTCGCGGGCTCGCCCGCCCCCACGGGAGGTGGGCTGGTGCGGATGACTGCGGGGAGGTCCGTAAAGGTGATGCGGGCATCTTCGCAAAGCGCCACCAGGGTACGCAGCACATTGCGCATCTGCCGCACGTTCCCCGGCCAGTTAAATGCGAGCAGCGCCTGCCGCGCCCTGGGCTCGATGTCTATGCGTTGCCCCTGCGTCTCCTGGCGTAGCAGAAAGTCCAGCAACTGCGCCTTGTCACTGCGTTCGCGCACCGCCGGCAGCGCTACCTCCAGGCCATTGAGGCGGTAATACAGGTCCTCGCGGAAACTGCCCTGTTCAACCCGTTCCAGCAGGTCACGGTGCGTAGCGCTGACGATGCGCACGTCCACCGCCTGTGGCTCTCCCCCGATCGGCACCACCTGGCGCTCCTCCAGTACCCGCAGCAGTCGGGTTTGCAGGGCAAGCGGCATATCGCCGATCTCGTCCAGTAGCAAGGTGCCGCCGTCGGCCTGCAACAGCTTGCCGCGCATGCCCTCCTTGCGCGCGCCGGTAAAACTGCCGCCGCGGTACCCGAACAGCTCACTCTCGATCAGGCTTTCCGGAATAGAAGCGCAGTTGATGGCGACGAACGGCTTGCCGCGCCGCTCACTGGCCTGATGCACAGCCTGGGCGAAGGCCTCCTTGCCACAGCCGGTCTCGCCGCGCAGCAGCAATGGCACATCGCGCTCGAACACCCGCACGCTGCGGCGGAAATCATTTTGCAACGCAGGGTCCAGCAGACAGACCAGCGGCTCCACTTCACCTGCGGGCCGCGGCTGGGCGGCCGGCACCGACCACACCGGCGCCCGGGCCTGCCCCCGCAGGCTGGCGAACACCTGGCGACCGTCCAGGGTGCGCAGCGGCCAGGCAGTACTGCCGCCGGGCGTGGCACGGCTGAACATTTCGTCATGGCTGCACGCGAAAAAGCAAGCCAACGGTTTGCCCAGCACGCCGCCCCGTACCGTGCCCAGCAGGTTCAGTGCGCTTTGGTTGGCAGCGCAAATGCGCCCATCGCCGTCGAACGCCAGCAAGCCTTCGCTGAGGTGAAAACGCAATAACCATTGCTGCTCGAAATGGCGCAGGAAATAGCAGCTTTCGATCATCTTTGCCGACAGGTTGACCAACGCCATGGTGTGGAACTGGCTTTGCCGCGATACGTCGGGGCGCGCAGAGGACACGTCGAGTACCGCCAGCAGGTCGCCATGCGGGTCGAACACCGGGCTGGCCGAGCAGGTCAGCCCGGTGTGACGGCCACGGAAGTGCTCGTTCTGATGGATGGTCAGCGCCTGGCGCTCGACCAGGCAGGTGCCGATGCCATTGGTGCCCTCGCGCGCCTCGCTCCAGTCAGCGCCCAACCACAGCCCGGCACGCTCGAAGCTGCGCCGCTCGGCGGGGGCACTGACGCAATTGAGGATCACCCCGCGGGCGTCGGTCAGCAGCACCGCGTGGCCTGCGCCGGAAAGCTGCTGGTGCAGGCTGTTCATTTCATGGTCGGCAATTTGCAGCACCTGATGCAGGCGCTCGCGGCTTTCCAGCAGGCGCCCATGCTCAAGCACCACCGGCGCTTCGATCACCGCCGGGTCGAGGTGGTAATCCTCCAGGCAGCGCAGCCAGGAGCGGGCGATGGACGGGTCACTGCCGCCCTCCCCGGCCCCACCATGGGCAACGCTATGCACCTGCCGGGCATGGCGCGTGAAGTGATTGCTCTGCATTGTTGTAATTCTCCGCAGATAGAGCGTCAGCCCAGCATCCTCCACCCGGGTAGGCTTTGCAATGCACACGCCTGTGATGTGTCGCAAACGGCACAAAATGTCACCCCAGGCGTACCGGCACCGGTACAGCGGCCCTTGATCAGCCCCGTAAAAATGACTCAAGTCATTGATTTGCCTGGCGTGGCCAACACTGGCCCAACCCTTGCTCTATGCTTTCCAACTCCCTAAAAAGCACAATACCAAGGAGACACACCATGCGTTATGCACATCCCGGTACCGAAGGCGCGAAGGTTTCCTTCAAGAGCCGCTACGGCAACTACATCGGTGGTGAGTTCGTTACTCCGGTAAAGGGGCAGTACTTCGAAAATACCTCCCCGGTGAATGGCAAGCTGATCGCTGAATTCCCCCGCTCTACTGCCGAAGACATCGAGAAGGCCCTGGATGCCGCCCATGCTGCGGCCGACGCCTGGGGCCGCACTTCAGTGCAGGATCGTTCCAACGTGCTGCTGAAGATCGCCGACCGTATCGAGCAGAACCTCGAATTGCTGGCCATCACCGAAACCTGGGACAACGGCAAGCCGATCCGCGAAACCCTCAACGCCGACATTCCGCTGGCGGTCGACCACTTCCGCTATTTCGCTGGCTGCATCCGCGCCCAGGAAGGCGGCGCTGCCGAAATCAATGAAGGCACCGTGGCCTACCACATCCACGAGCCACTGGGCGTGGTCGGGCAGATCATCCCCTGGAACTTCCCGATCCTGATGGCTGCCTGGAAGCTTGCCCCGGCACTGGCCGCTGGTAACTGCGTGGTGCTCAAGCCTGCCGAACAGACGCCGCTGGGCATCACCGTGCTGCTCGAAGTCATTGGCGACCTGCTGCCACCTGGCGTGCTCAACGTCGTGCAAGGCTATGGCCGCGAAGCCGGTGAAGCCCTGGCCACCAGCAAACGCATCGCCAAGATCGCCTTCACCGGCTCTACCCCGGTCGGCTCGCACATCATGAAATGCGCCGCCGAGAACATCATCCCGTCCACCGTCGAACTGGGTGGCAAGTCGCCGAACGTGTACTTCGAAGACATCATGCAGGCCGAGCCAAGCTTCATCGAGAAGGCGGCAGAAGGCATGGTGCTGGCGTTCTTCAACCAGGGCGAAGTGTGCACCTGCCCGTCGCGTGCCCTGGTGCAAGAGTCGATCTATCCGCAGTTCATGGAAGTGGTGATGAAGAAGGTGCTGCAGATCAAGCGCGGCGACCCGCTGGACACCGACACCATGGTCGGCGCCCAGGCCTCGCAGCAGCAGTTCGAAAAGATCCTCTCGTACCTGCAGATCGCCCAGGACGAAGGCGCCGAGTTGCTCACCGGCGGCAAGGTCGAGAAGCTGGAAGGTTCGCTGGCTACCGGTTACTACATCCAGCCGACCCTGCTCAAGGGCAACAACAAGATGCGCGTGTTCCAGGAAGAAATCTTCGGCCCGGTGGTCAGCGTCACCACCTTCAAGGACGAAGCCGAAGCACTGGCGATTGCCAACGACACCGAGTTCGGCCTGGGCGCCGGCGTGTGGACCCGCGACATCAACCGTGCCTACCGCATGGGCCGCGGCATCAAGGCTGGCCGTGTGTGGACCAACTGCTACCACCTGTACCCGGCGCATGCCGCGTTCGGCGGGTACAAGAAGTCGGGGGTTGGGCGTGAGACGCACAAGATGATGCTGGATCACTATCAGCAGACCAAGAACCTGCTGGTGAGCTACGACATCAATCCGTTGGGCTTCTTCTAGACCGCGTCGCCTTCTTCGCGGGTAAACCCGCTCCTACAGGTTCACCGTTGGTTCCAGAACCGGTGCGGTACCTGTGGGAGCGGGCAAGCCCGCGAAGAGGCCGGATCTGCTTTACACAAAACCCAGGGCAGCAACCATGCACCAGCCGCCCTGGCTCGCTTCCTGCAGCACCCATCACCATGGGCCCGGAACCCTTCTGGCCACCAAGAAAAACAACAGGTGAATCTATGCCAAGCGAACATTCCGCCGGATCGCCGGCAGGCTCCTCCGTCGACTTCGAGAAAGTCGGCTCTGACTATTTCCAGCAACGTGAACTGAAAAAAGGCGCCGCCGGCTGGGTACTGCTGGTCGGCCTGGGCGTGGCGTACGTCATTTCCGGCGATTACGCCGGCTGGAACTTCGGCCTGGCGCAGGGCGGCTGGGGCGGCATGTTCCTGGCCACCTTGCTGATGGCAACCATGTACCTGTGCATGTGCTTCTCGCTGGCCGAACTGTCGTCGATGATCCCCACCGCTGGCGGTGGCTATGGCTTTGCCCGCAGTGCCTTCGGCCCGTGGGGCGGCTTTTTGACCGGCACGGCGATCCTGATCGAATACGCCATCGCCCCAGCCGCCATCGCGGTGTTCATCGGCGCCTACTGTCAATCGCTGTTCGGTATCGGCGGCTGGATGATCTACCTGGCGTTCTACATCGTGTTCATCAGCATCCACATTTTCGGCGTGGGTGAGGCACTGAAGCTGATGTTCATCATCACCGCCATCGCCGCCATTGCCCTGGCCGTATTCCTGATAGGCATGGTGCCCCATTTTGATGCAGCCAACCTGTTCGACATCGCCAAAACGGACGCCGTCGGCGCCAGCAGCTTCCTGCCGTTTGGCTATGTCGGCGTGTGGGCAGCCATCCCCTACGCCATCTGGTTCTTCCTTGCCGTCGAAGGCGTGCCGCTGGCCGCAGAAGAAACCAAGAACCCCAAGCGTGACCTGCCACGCGGCCTGATCGGCGCCATGCTGGTACTGCTGGCCTTCGCCTTGCTGATCCTGGTGGTCGGCCCAGGCGGCGCAGGCTCCGAGGCGCTGAAGGCCTCCGGTAACCCGCTGGTCGAAGCCCTGTCGAAGGCCTACGGCGGCTCCACCTGGATGGGCGGCTTCGTCAACCTGGTCGGTCTGGCCGGGCTGATCGCCAGCTTCTTCTCGATCATCTATGCCTATTCCCGGCAGATCTTCGCCCTGTCCCGCGCCGGTTACCTGCCGCGCAAACTGTCGGAAACCAACAAGAGCAAGGCCCCGGTACTGGCCTTGGTCATCCCCGGCATCATCGGTTTTGCCCTGTCGCTGACGGGCCAGGGTGACTTGCTGATCCTGGTGGCAGTGTTTGGCGCTACCCTGTCTTACGTGCTGATGATGGCTGCGCACATCACCCTGCGCATCCGCCGGCCAAAGATGGAGCGCCCCTACCGCACCCCGGGTGGCATCTTCACATCCGGCCTGGCGCTGGTGCTGGCGTGCATCGCCGTGGTCGCCGGATTCCTGGTTGACCCGCGGGTAGTCATTGGCGCTGCAGTGATCTATGCGGTATTAATTGCCTACTTTGCTTTCTACAGCCGCCACCACCTGGTTGCGGGCACACCGGAAGAGGAATTCGCCGCGATCCAGAAGGCCGAAGAGGCCCTGCACTGATCGCCGCCACCCGCCGCGGGGCAACCCGCGGCTCTGGAGATTCTGTATGGCAAGTTTCGTACACACGGTCGGCCACTTGGTCTACCGCTTCGACAGCCTCAAGGACGTGATGGCCAAGGCCAGCCCGGCACGCTCCGGGGACTGCCTGGCAGGTGTCGCGGCCAGCAACGACGGTGAGCGCGTCGCCGCGCAGATGGCGTTGGCCAATATTCCGTTGACGCACTTTCTCAATGAAGCACTGATCCCTTACGAAGCAGATGAAGTGACCCGCCTGATCATCGACACCCACGATGCCCAGGCCTTCGCCCCGGTCAGCCACCTGACCGTGGGTGGCCTGCGCGACTGGCTGCTGAGCGAGGAAGCCAACGAAGACAGCCTGCGCGCCCTGGCGCCCGGGTTGACCCCGGAAATGGCCGCTGCCGTTTCGAAGATCATGCGCGTGCAGGACCTGGTGCTGGTGGCGCAGAAAATCCGCGTGGTCACCCGGTTCCGCGGCACCATGGGCCTGCGCGGGCGCCTGTCGACCCGGCTGCAACCCAACCACCCGACAGACGAGCCGGCCGGTATTGCCGCCAGCATTCTCGACGGCTTGCTGTACGGCAACGGCGACGCCATGATCGGCATCAACCCGGCCACCGACAGCATCGCTTCGATCTGCGCCCTGCTGGAAATGCTCGACGCCATCATCCAGCGCTACGACATCCCCACCCAGTCCTGCGTGCTGACCCACGTCACCACCTCGATCGAAGCGATCAACCGCGGCGTGCCACTGGACCTGGTGTTCCAGTCCATCGCCGGCACAGAGGCGGCCAACGCCAGCTTCGGCATCAACCTGAACGTGTTGCAGGAAGGCTACGAAGCGGGTCTGTCGCTGAAACGCGGCACCCTCGGGCAGAACCTGATGTATTTCGAAACCGGCCAGGGCAGCGCGCTCTCGGCCAACGCCCACCACGGCGTCGACCAGCAGACCTGCGAAACCCGCGCCTATGCCGTGGCCCGTCACTTCAAGCCGTTCCTGGTCAACACCGTGGTCGGTTTCATTGGCCCGGAATACCTCTACAACGGCAAGCAGATCATCCGCGCCGGCCTCGAAGACCATTTCTGCGGCAAGCTGCTGGGCGTGCCGATGGGTTGCGATATCTGCTACACCAACCACGCCGAAGCCGATCAGGACGACATGGACACCTTGCTGACGCTGCTGGGTGTGGCCGGCATCAACTTCATCATGGGCATCCCCGGCTCCGACGACATCATGCTCAACTACCAGACCACCTCGTTCCACGACGCGTTGTACGCGCGCCAGACCCTGGGCCTGAAGCCCGGGCCGGAATTCGAGGCATGGCTGGCCCGCACCGGCATCTTCACTCAGGCCGATGGCCGGGTGCGCTTCGGTGACAACCTGCCGCCGGCTTTCCGCCAGGCCTTGGCACAGCTTGCATAGGGACGACCATGGACCATCGCACGCCTACCCCCGACAACCCTTGGCTGGCCCTGCGCAACCTGACCCCGGCGCGCATTGCCCTGGGCCGCACCGGCACCAGCCTGCCGACCGGGGCGCAGCTGGACTTCCAGTTCGCCCATGCCCAGGCACGAGATGCCGTGCACCTGGCTTTCGACCACGCCGGCCTGGCCAGCCAGCTGAGTGACCGCGGGCGCGAAAGCCTGGTGTTGCACAGCGCTGCCAGCGACCGCCACCAGTACCTGCAGCGCCCGGACCTTGGACGGCGGCTGAACGAAGACTCGATTACGACGCTTCGCCAGCACGCCCAGGCCAACCCCGGCGGCGTCGATCTGGCCATCGTGGTGGCTGACGGCCTCTCGGCACTGGCCGTGCATCGCCACACGCTACCGTTCCTGACCCGCTTCGACGAACAGGCTGCCGCCGACGGCTGGACCAGCGCCCCGGTGGTACTGGTGCAGCAGGGCCGCGTGGCAGTGGCCGACGAGGTCGGCGAGCTGCTGGGCGCCCGGATGACGGTGATGCTGATCGGCGAGCGCCCGGGGCTGAGCTCGCCCGACAGCCTTGGCCTGTATTTCACTTACGCACCCAAGGTCGGCCTGACCGATGCCTACCGCAACTGCATTTCCAATATCCGCCTGGAGGGGCTGAGCTATGGCATGGCGGCGCACCGCCTGTTGTACCTGATGCGCGAAGCCTGCCGGCGACAGCTTTCCGGGGTGAATCTGAAGGACGAAGCCGAGGTCCATAGCCTGGAGAATGAAGACAGCGCCAGCCAGAAAGGTAACTTCCTGCTCGGCAAAGAGTAAAAAACCTGTCACGGAAGGCGGATTGCACTTGTGCCGTGCATTGGGCAGCATGCCCTTGAACGCTGCTGGCATTCCGCTGTTTCCCAAATGGACTCTGAGGGCCGCACATGCGCATCATCAAAGCAACCCTGGAACACCTCGACCTGCTCACCCCGTTGTTCGTCAAATACCGTGAGTTCTACGGGCAACTGCCCTACCCCGACAGCTCGCGCAGCTTTTTGGAAAAGCGCCTGAAGCGGGACGAATCGGTGATTTACCTGGCACTTCCGGATGATGACGACAGCAAACTGCTGGGCTTTTGCCAGCTGTACCCGAGCTACTCGTCGCTGTCGTTGAAGCGGGTATGGATTCTCAACGATATCTATGTAGCCGAGGACTCCCGGCGCATGCTGGTCGCCGACCACCTGATTCGCGAAGCGAAGAAAATGGCCAAAGAGACCAATGCCGTGCGCATGCGCGTGTCAACCAGCGCGAACAATGAAGTGGCGCACAAGACTTACGAATCCATCGGGTTTCGTGAGGATACCGAGTTCAAGAGCTACATCCTGCCAATCAGCCAGGATTGACCGGCACCGCCCGCTTCCACGAGCAAAGTAGTGATCCTTGTGGGAACGGGCGTGCCCGCGAAGCAGTTGGCAAAGGAATACCCCTCTACCGTAACCCCCCGCTACAAACTCTCCGGGCATGTTCCTGACTTAGCCGTATAATGGCTCACCTGTCATGTGTGAAAATTTACCCTCCCCCCGGTAACCAAGCCTACGCCCAAGAACACAGGTGCTGTACATGGATTTCAACCCGCTGGACCTTATCCTGCATCTCGATGCCTACCTCGATCTGCTGGTCACCAATTACGGTCCCTGGATCTACGCCATCCTGTTCACCGTGATCTTCTGCGAAACCGGCCTGGTAGTGATGCCATTCCTGCCAGGCGACTCGCTGCTGTTCATCGCCGGCGCCGTGGCGGCGGGTGGCGGCATGGACCCGGTGCTGCTGGCCGGCCTGCTGATGGCCGCTGCAATCCTGGGCGACAGCACCAATTACGTGATCGGCCGAACAGCCGGCGAGCGTTTGTTCAACAACCCCAACTCCAAGATCTTCCGCCGCGACTACCTGCAGCGTACCCACGATTTCTATGAACGCCATGGCGGCAAGACCGTGACCATGGCGCGCTTCCTGCCCATCTTGCGCACCTTCGCACCGTTCGTCGCGGGCATCGCTCACATGCACTATCCACGCTTCCTCGGTTTCAGCGTTGCCGGTTCGCTGCTTTGGGTCGGCGGCCTGGTCACCTTGGGCTACTTCTTCGGCAACGTGCCGTTCATCAAGCAGCACCTGTCGCTGATGGTGGTGGGCATCATCATCCTGTCGCTGGTGCCGATGATTCTCGGCTTGCTGCGTGGGCGCCTGGGCCGTACGGCCAAGGCTCACTGAACAGGTAAAGAACAAACGGCATGTGGTCATTCAGCGCCTGGCGGCGCAAGCGTACTCTGGCGCGTTACCCGATCACGCCACAGCAATGGCAGGCCGTACGCGAGCGGCTGCCGATGCTGGACGGCATCAGCGACGCTGAAGACCGCTGGCTGCGCGAAGCCTGCATCCTGTTCCTGCTCGACAAGCACCTCACCTGCCTGCCCGGTGTCGAGCTGGACGACGAGCAGCGCCTGATGCTGGCCGCCCAGGCACAGTTACCGCTGCTTCACCTGGGTGAGCTGAACTGGTACCAGGGCTTCCACGAAATCATCCTGTACCCCGACGACTTCAAGAGCCCCCAGCGCCACCGCGATGCCAGCGGCGTGGAGCATGTGTGGGACGGCGAACACAGCGGCGAGGCGTGGCAGCAGGGGCCGATCATCCTGGCCTGGAACGGCGTGCAGGCCAGTGGTGGCTGGGAGGCTTACAACCTGGTCATCCATGAGCTGGCGCACAAGCTCGACATGCTCAATGGCGATGCCAACGGCCTGCCACCGCTGCACAGCAGCATGCCCGTTGATGAGTGGGCAACAGCCATGCAGCAGGCCTACGACGACCTCAACCAGCAACTGGACGCCAACCCCGACGCCGAAACCGCCATCGACCCCTACGCTGCGGAAAACCCGGCAGAGTTCTTTGCCGTTACCAGCGAGTACTTCTTTAGTGCCCCCGACCTGCTTCATCAGGCTTATCCACAGGTCTACCGCCAGTTGTCGCTGTTCTACCGGCAAGACCCGCTGGCGCGCCTGTGCCAGCTGCAGGCGGAACACCCCGAGTACCGCGAAAGCCACGCCTGACGGGCCCGCACATCAGGCCAAGCGTGGCATGCCCCGGCAGAATGTGCCTATAATCGCCGCCACTTTTTGGTCAAACACGGGGGCACTGCCCAATGAGCTACAGCAAGATTCCGGCGGGCAAAGACCTGCCGAACGACATCTACGTCGCCATCGAGATCCCGGCCAACCACGCGCCGATCAAATACGAAATCGACAAGGACAGCGACACGCTGTTCGTCGACCGTTTCATGGCTACCCCAATGTTCTACCCAGCCAACTATGGCTTCATCCCGAACACCCTGGCTGACGACGGTGACCCGCTGGACGTGCTGGTGGTTACCCCTTACCCAGTGGCCCCAGGCTCGGTTATCCGCGCCCGTCCGGTTGGCGTGCTGAACATGACCGACGACGGTGGCGGCGACGCCAAGGTCATCGCTGTTCCTCACGACAAGCTGTCGCAGCTGTACGTTGACGTCAAGGAATACACCGACCTGCCAGCCCTGCTGATCCAGCAGATCGAGCACTTCTTTGCCAACTACAAAGATCTCGAGAAGGGCAAGTGGGTCAAGATCGAAGGCTGGGAAGGCGCCGACGCCGCCCGTGCCGCGATCACCAAATCGGTCGCTGCCTACAAAGGCTAATTCCGATTGCAGGAGAAACCCCGCTTAGGCGGGGTTTTTTTATGCAGGAATGGGCAATACGCACATTACCGGTAATAAATCCTACGCCGTCCTACACCAGAGCCTTACAAACAACCACTTTTCATACAAACCCCGTCAACATCCGGTTCATATCCTGTCTGGCAATTCGCCGCTACACTCGCCGCCATGAACACTTCCGGCGACCGCCTCAGGGCCCTGCTCCAAGAATGTGGCCTAACCCCTTCCGATTTCGCCGCCCAGCGCAGCGTCACAGCACAGCACGTCAACAACTGGTTCAAACGCGGTGTACCTTTGGCCCGGCTGGACGAACTGGCCGATCTGTTCTGTGTGCACCGACGTTGGCTGCGCACCGGTGAAGGCCCCAAACACCCCAATCCACTCCTGCGCAACGGCCTTCCACGGCCAGTGCCCGCCAACCCGCTTACCCCGCTGTCGGGCCATCGTGGCCGGTTATTGAAGGTGCCCTACTACGAAGTGAGCAACGGCTTGCTGTCGCCAGTGAGCAGCAAGCACTTGCGCTTGCCGGCAAAAGCCCTGAAGGGTTTGGGTGTGCAAGCCGGCAACGCAATCTGCCTGGCAATGCCGGCCAGCAACATGCTCCCGCTGATTCCCCTGGAAGCTACCCTGGCCATTGATCTGGGCATGACCCAGGTGGTCGAGGGCGAAACCTATGCCCTGCTGCAAAACGGCATGCTCAGGGTAAACAACCTCAGTCTTGGCCCGCACGACACCCTGTACCTGCACAGCCATGACCGGCGCAACTACACGGTCGAACGCTACACCGCTGCCCAGCGTCAGGCGCAGGGCCTGGAAATTCTTGGCTGGGTGTTCCACTGGTCACATTTCCGCCAGCAGCGGCCCAGTTGAAGCGCCCTGGGCAATTTTTTGCTGGGCATCCGCCGCCCGCCCTTGTATGCTACGCCGCACATTAAGCCCCGACCGGCGCGAGCCGCGTTCCAGAGGGCTCGGCGATATCCCACACGGGCATCTGCCATCTCTTTCAGGCCCTTGATGGCCACACAGTTAAGGCGATTGCGGCTTACCATAAATTAGTCGGAAGCGTCCCCGAGAAGCCGGCCACAAGCCGGCTTTTTAATTCCTAACCCTCTGAAGTAAAAGAGAATTTGTGCTAGGCCAAGGTCAGCCCATGCTCTGTCAAAGCACATCCCCCGCATCTATCTGTGCCAAGTCGGCATGAGAGTGAAGGCAAGCTATTTCTCACTTGGCCTGAAAATCTCGGGATAGCATCGTCGAAGCCATTGACGGCTCAATAGCTTGATCATCTCAGAACTGTCGAGCAGCGTGATACACGACGGAATCGCGTCAGCATTTCATCGTAGTTTGTGAGTGATTGCGTATTGAGTCGCAAGCGAAGTGCTGTTCCTTGGTACGAGGTTACCCGGTCTTCTTCACCCGTTGCGCCAAGGAGAAGCCCTGCCCATTACTCGCAATGAAGAAATTGCCCCCTGCTCTTGGCCCTTTCAGTTTGCAGCAAGTAACGCAACCAATGTGAAGCTGACAGAAAAGTAATGTCGGGCTCAGTTATCTGACAGCATCAGGTAGCTAGATTGTCCTTGAGCATAGCGCCATCAGGCCTGTCCGCTTGATTAGGAAGGCAAGCAAACCGGCACACGAGTTGCTGAGACGCGCTTCCAAAAATGTAATTACCCCAGCATCAAAACGATGGCAGCGTCGAGCTTCTTTCCCCCGTAAAGCTTGTGCTCTTTTGAACGTCGTCGAGGCTGATGGGAGCGCTATTGAAACCGTAGGTTGCTACATCCAGCAGCCTGGACACCAGCAATCCATATGAGTGGGCGCAACGGCATGCAAAGCAAAACCACCAGACGCTCCTTCGTCAAAGGCCTGGCTGCTACCGGAATACTCGGCGGGTTGGGCATGTGGCGCATGCCAGTGTGGGCGTTGACCAGTCCTGGCCAGCCGAATGTGCTGACGGGCACCGACTTTGATCTCTACATCGGTGAACTGCCGGTGAATATCACGGGTGCAAAACGGACAGCCATGGCAATCAATGGTTCTGTACCTGGCCCAACGCTTCGGTGGCGTGAAGGCGATATCGTTACGCTTCGTGTGCGCAACCGCTTGAAACAGGACACCTCGATCCACTGGCACGGCATCATCCTGCCGGCGAACATGGACGGTGTCCCAGGCCTGAGCTTCCATGGCATCGCACCAGATGGCATGTATGAGTACAAGTTCAAACTCCATCAAAACGGCACCTACTGGTACCACAGCCACTCTGGCTTCCAGGAGCAAGTCGGGGTGTATGGCGCACTGGTCATCGACGCGAAAGAACCCGAGCCTTTCGCCTATGACCGGGATTACGTGGTTATGCTCAGCGACTGGACGGATGAGGACCCTGCCCACGTTCTATCCAAGCTTAAGAAGCAGTCTGACTACTACAACTTCCACAAGCGGACCGTGGGTGACTTCGTCAACGACGTAAGCGAAATGGGCTGGTCTGCTGCGATGGCCGATCGCAAGATGTGGGCCGAGATGAAGATGAGCCCCACTGATCTCGCGGATGTGAGCGGGTATACCTACACCTACCTCATGAACGGCCAGGCTCCGGATGGAAATTGGACGGGTGTTTTCAAGCCTGGCGAGAAAATCCGGCTTCGGTTCATCAACGGCTCCGCCATGACGTATTTCGATGTACGCATTCCTGGCCTGAAAATGACAGTGGTTGCAGCGGATGGGCAGTATGTCCATCCGGTCTCGGTCGACGAGTTCCGTATCGCAGTAGCCGAAACCTACGATGTCATTGTTGAGCCAGAAGACGAACAGGCATACACCATCTTCGCTCAATCCATGGACCGTACGGGCTTTTCCAGGGGCACCTTGGCCATCCGTGAAGGCTTGCAAGCTGCTGTTCCAACCGTTGACCCACGCCCCCTCATTTCCATGAATGATATGGGCATGGACCACAGCAGCATGGCCGGCATGGATCACAGCAAAATGGCTGGCACGGACCACGGCAGCATGGCCGGCATGGATCACAGCAAAATGGCTGGCACGGACCACGGCAGCATGGCCGGCATGGATCACAGCAAGATGGCTGGCATGGACCACGGCAGCATGGCCGGCATGGATCACAGCAAGATGGCTGGCATGGACCACGGCAGCATGGCCGGCATGAGTAAGGAAATGCAGAGTCATCCAGACTCAGAGCTCAACAACCCATTGGTCGACATGCAGACGATGACCCCGACGGCAAAATTGGATGACCCGGGCATCGGGCTACGTAACAACGGTCGCCGCGTCCTGACCTATGCAGACCTGCGGAGCACCTTCATCGACCCAGATGGACGAGAGCCTAGCCGGAATGTCGAGCTGCACCTGACGGGTCACATGGAGAAATTCGCCTGGTCCTTCGACGGCATCAAGTTTTCCGATGCCGCCCCCCTGCGCCTCAAGTACGGAGAGCGCCTTCGTATCACCTTGATTAACGACACCATGATGACTCACCCCATCCACCTTCATGGCATGTGGAGCGACCTGGAGGATGAGAACGGCAACTTCATGGTTCGAAAACACACCATCGACATGCCACCAGGCTCAAAACGAAGCTATCGCGTAACTGCGGATGCTTTGGGGCGTTGGGCCTATCACTGTCACCTCATGTTCCATATGGAAACGGGCATGTTCCGAGAAGTCCGTGTGGACGAATGAACGGGAGATCCGAGATGAGCAAACCAATGAAACGAAGCACGTTTTTCCTCTCCGCTGCGATGGCTGGCCTGTTTGCTATTTATGCCCCGTTGTCGTGGTCCAGCGATGACCATGAGCAGCACGCCCAGAAAACTGCCGATACTGCGAAAGGCAAAGGTTCCCAGGGCATGGATCATGGATCCATGATGGGTATGGATCATGACTCGATGAAGGGCATGGATCATGAATCCATGATGGGTATGGACCATGACTCGATGAAGGGCATGGACCACAAAAAAATGATGGAATCACATGGCAGCGACAAAGCTAAGGCAGGGAAAGATGGCCAATAGCTTGGCGCGACCATCGCTGCTGGCCTTGACCCTTTCAGCCGGCATGCTAGGCGCTGTGCCCAGCTTTGCCGCTGACGAAATGGACCATTCGGCAATGGGGCACGGGTCCATGAAAATGAGCAGGGCCCCGTCGCATGACTCGATGGCAGGCATGGACCATGGGGCGATGGATCACTCTACGATGAACCATGGCTCTGGCGAGCCTGCGACCAGCAGCCGTACCCCGATTCCCGAACTAACGGACGCGGACCGCCAAGCGGCCTTCCCCCCACTGGGCGGGCATCAGATGCACGACAGCGCGATCAACAGCTTCTTCTTGCTGGATCAACTGGAGTATCAGGACGCAGACGACGGTAGTGCGCTGTCGTGGGACGCTTCTGGCTGGATAGGCGGCGATATCAACCGGCTCTGGCTCCGCTCCGAAGGTGAACGCACTAACGGCGTCACTGAAGATGCCGAGTTGCAAGTCCTCTATGGCCGTTCTATAAGCCCCTGGTGGGATGTGGTTGCCGGGGTGCGCCAGGACTTCGAACCCGAATCCCCCCAGACCTGGGCGGCGTTCGGTATTCAGGGTATGGCACTTTACGACTTCGAAGCCGAAGCCACTGCATTCATCGGTGAAAACGGTCAGACCGCCGCTCGCCTGGAAGGCGACTACGACATTCTCCTGACTAATCGCCTCGTCCTGCAGCCAACAGTTGAAGCCAATTTCTATGGCAAGAACGATCCCGCGCGCGACGTAGGTTCCGGCCTCGCGAATACCGAAGTCGGACTGCGGCTACGGTATGAAATCGTCCGTCAGTTCGCACCCTACATAGGCGTCACCTGGAGCCGCTCCTACGGCAAGACCGCAGACTTCATCCGCGATGAGGGTGGGGATGTGGATGAAGCGCGTTTCGTTGCCGGTATCCGCATGTGGTTTTGAGACCCTTACATGAAAAGAACAATTACAACGCTCGTAGTAGCGGGTGCCGCGGCCAGTGCAGGGGTATTGGGTGCAGCTTACCTTGGCCTGGTCAACGTCGGCGCTGACGATCCGCATTTCCCTGCAGTGCATGCATTTCTGGTCATGGCTCGGGATCGCTCCATTGAGGTACGCGCAAGAAACATCGAGGTACCGAACCTCAAGGATGAAAACCTGATTCGTGTCGGCGCCGGCAACTACAACGCCATGTGCATCGGTTGCCATCTTGCCCCTGGCGTCGAGAAAACAGAGCTCAGCCAGGCGCTTTATCCGTCTCCTCCCAACCTTGGCAAGCTTGGGGTCGGTGGTAAACCCGCCGTAGCATTCTGGACCATCAAGCACGGCATCAAAGCCTCTGGCATGCCTGCCTGGGGCAAGAGCATGGGCGATGAGTACATCTGGGGACTCGTTGCATTTCTGGATCAACTACCCCAGATGAACGCCCAACAGTACAACGCGATGGTAGCGATCAGTGGCGGTCACCAGCATGGTGGAGGTGAAAGTGAAATGCACAGCCATGAAGGCCAACACGGCGACAACGTGCCCAATCACCCTGCAGAGGCAGTCTCGGGGAGAGATCATCATGACAGGGGACATGCACAGGCACACCATCCCAAATCACCATCACCAGAGCCCGCACCTGAACACCACGGCCATGACGAAACTGGCAGTGATCACCACTCAAAGCCGGCTCAGAAGAAGCATATTCACCGTGATGGTGCGGAACATACCCATGAAGGCTAATTACGATCCGCCCATGAGTCAGCCGTCATAAGTCGCGGAAAAAGCCGGTCAAAAACGACCCAAAAGTGGCGGATCTCAACGCTTTAAAAAGGTTAAAACCAATACTAATCATATGGATAGTCTTTAAAAACCAACCATAAGCCGGCTTTTTAATTTAACAAGCCTTTAAAAACAGCAGTCACAATCCGCGGGTATCCAACCCCGACCTACGTGCACAGCACGCAGCCCCTTGCACCTCCTGCTGTGCTCAGCCCCCCCCCCCCGCTGTTCAAGGACAGCACGCTAGCGATCCTGGTGTGTCTGCGTCTTCTTGCAATGCATATAGACATCAAATTGATATTTCGAAATCTTCCAAGGGGGCGGTTTTTTTGAAGGTGAGCGTTTCGCACTAGACTATAATTAAAGGATTAGATGTAGGCCGACACGTGCAGCTGTCCTTGGAGATTGCTTAATAATAATATTTAATCTGTAACGGCTTGGTGTAGTGATGAGGACTTAGCATGAACGCCTTGTTGAAAGAGCTGCACGCCTATCATCATGAGGTGGCTAGCAAAATTACTCAGATCAAAGAATTACTGGAGAGGATAAGGCACGGATCCGCGGGTGCCGATGACTGCAAGCTGTTGTTTAAGCAGCTGGAAGCCTTGCATGGTGATGCAGAGCGACACCACCATGAAAATGAAGAGCTTATTCGGCTGGCCTTGCTGGCAACCGACGCACCGATTCACCAACGGGTCATGGCTATCGAGCAAGATCATAAAGCCTTCAAGCGAATTGCCGGACAGCTCAAGATGTTGGAGCAGTCAACGCAAGAGGCGAGAGTAATCGCCGACACGATCGAAGACTTCATCAAGAAATATTATGACCATATGGATGCCGAGGAGAATATTTTCTTTCCGGTGGCAGACAAGTGGTTGTCAGACACCCAATGGCAGGAAATAAAGCATCAATGGCACCCCTCGTAGATTTAATTTTCTTGAATTAAAAGCACGCTACTTATTAACACGCGGCCTCACAACTTAATGGCCCTGATACCCGAGGGTGCAGATACGCTCCCACGTTTCTCATCATTCAGCCTCAAGGCCGCGCCCTTTGCAGGCGCGGCCTTGTTTTACGGCGCACCTAGCAGCCACAGACTTCGTCAGAAGTCATACCGCGCCCCAACCATCATGCTGCGCGACGGCCCGTAGAAGTTGAACGTCGAGGTAGACCCCACCCGCGACAGGTAGTCCCGGTCGAACAGGTTGTTGACGTTGAGGGTGGCCGTCAGCTTCGAAGTCACCGGGTAAGACAGCATCGCATCCACCGTGGCATAGCCCGGTGCATCGATACGCACGCCGCCACTCTCGGAGTGGAAGTTGCTCATCGCCGATATACCGCCACCCAAGGCCAAGCCGGTCAGCGGCCCTTGGCTGATGGTGTACTTGCTCCAAAGCGAAGCCTGGTTGCGCGGCATGATGAAGAACGTGGTTTCGGCGTCCCCCTTGACGGTTTCGGTCTCCATCCACGTGTAGCCAGCCAGCAGTTCCCAGTTTGGCGTCAGCTTGCCGCTCACTTCCACTTCCGCGCCCTTCACGCGGGTCTTGCCGGATGCAACGGAGTCGGTGGTGGCCACACCATCAGCATCGTACACGGTGGTAGCGCGGTTCTTGTCGGTCAGGCGGAATACCGAGAAGCGCGTATTCAAGTCGCCGCCAAAGTAGCTGCTCTTAAGGCCGAACTCGTACTGCTCGCCTTCACGCGGTTTCAGCACCCGACCATTGCTGTCGGTGTCGGACTGCGGCTTGAACACCTGCGAATAGCTGGCGTACAGCGCGTGGTTGTCGGTCAGGTCATAGACCAGGCCACCATAAGGGGTGAAGTGGCCGTCGACGCGTTTGCTGTCATTGGTGGTGGCGCCGCTGCTAAGGGTGGTGGTGTAGAAGTCACCGCGATACCAGCTGAAGCGGCCACCGGCAATCAGCGCCAGGCGTTCCACCGGGCGGAAGGTCACTTTGGAGTACAGGCCGTACTCCTCTTCCTGCATGCCGGTCTCGGTGCTGTAGTTGGGCGACGGCTTGGCGAACTGCTTCGGCGAGTAAGTATTCACGTTGATCGCGCCGAGATTGGTGGTGCCGTTGAGGTACTCGGTGTCGTAGTTCTTGTAGTCACTCCCGACCACAAACTCGCTTACCTGCCCGAAGGTCTCGAACGGCTGGCTGTAGCTGGCGTCCAGCGAATAAGTGTCTTGCGTGAAATCACGGGCGCTGGCGCGCTCGGAGTTGGCGCCTGTGGTGGCATTGGTTGCAGTGAAGGCGTACAGATAGTTAGTGTCGCGGTGCGAGCCACGGGCCGCGACACGGCCGTAACCGCCATTGTCGAAGCGGTGGGTCAGCTCGGCGACCAAGTCGGTGGTCTTGCCGTCGAAGTAGTTCCAGTCGGCCCCCAGGAAACGCGAATGGCTGAAGTCGGGCACCTCGCCGGACAACGTGGCCGGGTAGCCGTTGTGCGGGGTGATGTTCTTCACTTCATGCATCAGGCCGAACGACAGGGTGGTGGCGTCGTCCAGGTCGATGTCCAGCGCACCGTAGTAGGTGTTGCTGGTGTTGGCGTTGTAGTCCACTTCACCATTGGTGTCGTCACGGGATGCGATGAAGCGCCCGCGCACGCGACCGGCCTCGTCCAGCGGCCCGCTCAGGTCGATTTCCTCATGATTGGTGTCCCAGGTGCCGTAGCTGCCTTCGATATGCCCCTGAAACTCGGCGGTCGGGCGCTTGCGCACCATGTTGACGATGCCACCCAGCTCGCTGGTACTGCTAAACAGCCCGGCCGGCCCGCGCATGATTTCGACGCGGTCGAACGCCGCCAACGACGGGACAGTACCGAAGATGCTGGCCATGGGCGCCGGCAGGCCGTCGATATTGAACTCGCTGTACTCGTAGCCACGGGCGTAGATCGACGAGCGGCCGCTGTCATTGGTCAGGGTGCGCAGGCCAGCGGTGTACTTGGCCAGGTCATCCAGGTGCACGAACTGGCGATCCTTGACGTAGTCCTGGGTGTAGACGGTGATCGACTGCGGGATGTCCTTGAGCGCTGCCGGCGTCTTGGTGCCCACGGTAGCGGCATCGACGCTGTAACCGCCGGTTTCTTCCGAAGGCAGCATGTCGTACAGGCGGTTGCCTTCGATGGTCAATGCAGGCAGATCAAGCGAGTTGTCTTCGGCCGCCTGGGCCGCTACCGTTTCGGCCACTGCCGATAAAGAAAACGGCGCCAGCAACCCCAGCGCCAGCCATCCCCGAACCCGCTGTAAGCTGCCCACACTTTTGAAACCGGTCATGACACACCCTTCGCCCAAATGATATTGAATCGCAAACGAAACAAGTTGCTTTTTGCGAACGATACCGGAGCGAAAACCAGGGTGCAGCAGGATTAACCTTCTTAACACATCAAGGCGTTGCCCTTTCCCTGCAGCCAGTGGGATGATTCGCAACTGATAAAAGTTCTCATCAAGGCTCGCCGTGCCCACCTCACTTCTCCTTGCCGAAGACGACCCACGCCTGCTTCAGGACCTGGACCGTCATTTCCGCACCCGCGGTTTCCAGGTGCACGCCTGCGCCAGCGGCACCCAGGCCCTGAATGCCATACAGCAATCGCAGTTCGAACTGGTGCTGCTGGACATCATGCTGCCAGGCATCGACGGCCTCAGCCTGCTCGACGCCCTGCGCCGCCAGCAGGCCGTGCCGGTCATGCTGATGTCGGCACTAGGGGCCGAGCAGGATCGCATCAGCGGCTTCACCCGTGGTGCAGACGACTACCTGCCCAAGCCCTTCAGCCTGGCAGAGCTGGACGCACGGGTAGATGCCTTGCTGCGTCGCGTGGCATTCGATCGTGGTACGGCGCTGCGTGCCGACGTGGGGGAGGTGATGCTGGACCACGACCGCCAGGACGTTATCCACAACGGCAACGCCGCTGGCCTTACCGCTTCCGAATTCCGTTTGCTGGTCACGCTGCTGGCACACTCCGACGAAGCGTTGAGCAAGCCCTTCCTGTACCAGACCGTGCTGCACAGGGCCTATACCCGACTGGACCGAGGCCTGGATGTGCATGTGTGCAACCTTCGCCGCAAACTGGCCGACATCAACGCCCAGCACCTGCAGATCCAGGCCGTGCGTGGCCAAGGGTACATCCTGGTCGACACGGAGCAGGCCTGATGCGTCGCCACCCGTTGCTGTGGAAACTGGCCTTGCTGCAAGTCAGCTTCTGCCTGTTGCTGATCTGGCTCATCTGGACCTGGGGCCTTTCGGTGGAACGCAGTACCTATTTTCTGTCCCAGGCCGACCAGGACTACCTGGCGCGTTATGCTCAAGAGGCCGAACAGGCGTGGGAGCAGGACGGCGCAGCCGGCACCGAAGCCTGGCGCAAGCAGGTGGCACTGGCCGAGGACACCTGGGTGGCCGTGATAGGCCCACACCTTCAGAGCCTTGGCACCACCCCGCTGAGCGCCGAGGAAGCCAGCCACCTGACATTCATGCGCAAGCTCGACTGGCCGATGAGCCGGCGCCTGCAGGATGAATTGCCATACGTCAGCATCGAATTTCCGCAACACCCCGAGCATGGCCGCCTGGTGCTGCAACTGCCCGAACGGCTGCTACCCACAGGCCTGACACCCTGGACCCATGTGGTGACTCATGGCGTTGCCCCCGCGCTGCTGGCCCTGCTGCTGGGCCTTGCGCTATACCGGCACCTTGTCGTGCCGCTGAACCGCCTGCGCGACCGCGCCGACGCCCTGCGGGCCGATGACCTGGACAGCCCCGCCCTGCCCCTGCAGCAACGCCGCGATGAGCTGGGTGAGCTGGCTCAGGCCTTCGAGCACATGGCCGGGCGCCTGCGCCAGAGCCTTGAGCAACAGCGCCTGCTGTTGCGCACGCTGTCTCACGAACTGCGCACGCCGCTGGCGCGGCTGCGCATCGCCCATGACAGCGACTTGCCACCGCCGCAGCTGCGCGAGCGCCTGGACCGTGAGGTGGCCGACATGCAGAAGCTGCTGGAAAACACCCTCGACCTGGCGTGGTTGGACACCGAACAACCCAGCCTGTCGACCGAGCCGGTATTGGTGCTTTCCGTGTGGGAAGCCTTGTGCGAGGACGTCTGTTTCGAAAGCGGCTGGGACCGTACGCGCCTGCCGTGCTCACTTGGCACCGACTGCCTGGTGCAGGCCCATCTGGACAGTCTTGCCCAGGCCCTGGAAAACCTGTTGCGCAATGCCATTCGCCACTCGCCGACCGAAGGCCGGGTCAGCCTTGATGGCTGGCGCGAGGGCGCATGCTGGCACCTGCGCCTGAGCGACCAAGGGCCAGGCGTACCGGATACCGACCTTGAGCGCATTTTCAAGCCCTACCAGCGCCTGGCCGACAGTGGCGCAGGTTTCGGCCTGGGCCTGGCTATCGCCCGCCGCGCCATCGAACTGCAAGGCGGGCGGTTGTGGGCCAGCAATGGGCACCCGGGCCTGTGCCTGCACATGACCTTGCCTGCGGCCTGAGACTGTTTAGAAAGTTAATGCGCTTTACGCTCGATCGGGACTGGTTATCATCTGGGCGCTCAAGCCTTGCGCTCCTTGCAAAGCCCTGACGAGACGCCCGATGAGCAAGAAGACCCTGATGCTGGCCTTGGCACTTGCCCTGGCGGCCCCTCTTGTCCTGGCCCAGCCCGAGCATGACCAGAAGATGGACACGTCGGTGTTACAGCGCCAGGACCTGGCCTATCACTTCAGCCAGCTTGATCTGGACTCGGCCGATGGCCTGCGTCACTACCGCCTGTGGGTTGGCAAGCCGAATCGTCCAGCGCCAGCATCGGGGTACCCGGTGCTGTGGATGCTCGATGGGAATGCTGCGCTGGGGACGCTGGATCAGCAGCAACTGGACAGGCTCGCCGCGGGCCAGGCGCCCCTGCTGGTGGCGGTGGGTTACCGGACCGAACTGCGCATCGACAGGGCCGGCCGCACGCTGGATTACACCCCGGCGCTGCCGGAGCAGGTGCAGCAGCGTGATCCGCTGACCGGCCAGCCCAGCGGCGGGGTCGATGCGTTCCTGAAGCTTCTGACCGGGCGCATGCGCACGATGGTGTCGGCTGTGGCGCCGATCGACCCGCAACGACAGACGCTGTGGGGGCACTCCTATGGTGGCCTGGCCGTGCTTCACGCACTGTTTACCCGCCCCGGCGCATTCAGCCTTTACGCTGCTGCCAGCCCGTCACTGTGGTGGCGCGATGGTGTGATTGTCCGGGAGGCGCAAGGGCTTCCCTCACGCCTTGGCGAGGCGCGCCCGCACCTGTTGCTGATGCGCGGCGGGCAGGAGCCCGCCAGCCCGCATGGTTCGCCGCACGAGAACGACGAGTTGCCTGCGCGCCAACTGGCGGCAGATCTGGCCGCGATCAAAGGCCTTGACGTGCGCTATGAGCGCTTCGAGGGTCTGGGGCATGGGCCCATGCTGGCCGCCTCCCTGCGCAGGGTGATCGAAGGCATGTCTGGCCAGTGACCAGCCCTGCGCCTGTCCGACTCAAGGTTGCGCGTACTTGAGCACGTACAGGCACAGCTCGCGGTAGACATCCACAGGCAGCTGCGACATCAGCTTCTGAGCCTGGCCGAGGGTTTTGCAATTGAGTTCGGCCATCGTCCGACGGTGTTTCGAACCCAGCAGGCCGGCATGCACCACCTGCGCATACTGAATATAGGAACAGGGGAAATCGGCCTGGGGACTGCGCTGGACCTTGAAGTCGATCTTCAGGTCTGCCCCGCGGAAGAATTCCCTGCCCTGGTAGGTCTGCTGGGGCACGAGGAGCCCTTTTTCAGGACAGGTGCTGTGACAGACCGGCAGGCTATTCCTGTCCGTCTCCAGGCCACGTCGATAGATCACGATTTCGGAACCCGGTACCTCGATACAGGCGTTTTCGAAAGCATCGATGATGGACCTGCCATTGATTTGCGCCTCTTCGATCTGCGTCAGGCTGACCACACGCTCGAGCTCATGATTGCCAACACTGTTGACCACACGGTCCAGGGTCGACCAGTGGCTGAATTCTTTCTGACACGCAATCAGATGGACCTCGCTCTGATAGCCCTTCTGGGCGGCATTAAGTGGAAAATCAGCGAAATGAGGGCTGTCTAGCGCGGTCTCCATGATGATGTTGTATTTGTTTTCCATCGCATACGAGCAAATCATTGCCCCCAGGCGCCAGATGAACGGCTCGGTATGCTCGTAGACATGCAGCACGCCTTTGTCTTCCATCGCCCGATAATGAGGGTGCAGTTCTCGAAAATGGGTTTCGTAAAGGCGCACATAATTGTCGTAGCGCCCGCTCTTCAACAGCGTTTTTTCCAACAGGTACGTCTTACCCGAGCCCTGTGCACCGGCAATGATGAGCATTTTGGGCTTGAGCACGCCGTCGACGTAGTCGCGTTTCTTGTCGAACAATGTGTCGACGACCTTTCTGAATGCGAGATGGAGATCGGTATCGGTAAAAGGATAGAGAGAGGACATGACGGTTCGTTTCCTAGGTTTGCCAATGTGACCATCACGAAGGTAAGCGCTGCGGCAAGTGCAAAGGGGTAGATGGTTACTGCTGCAAGTCTCGTCGAAGGTAGTAGAACCGCGGGTTGCCACTGGGGTGGCCCTGTGCTGTATGCTGGGTCGGTCTTCAGGGCGGGGTGTAAGTCCCCACCGGCGGTAAATCGAAAGATGAGCCCGCGAGCGCCCCGACCATGTCGGGGGTCAGCAGATCTGGTGCAACTCCAGAGCCGACGGTCATAGTCCGGATGAAAGAAGGCGTCATGCAGGGGCCATCCGGGCGCCCTTGCGCGCGCATTTTGTTCGCCCCGAGACGTTCATCGATCATTCACGAGGAGCGTTTCATGTTCACCCAGCACCACACGCAATTTCCCACTGTTTCCGCCGCCATCGCCGCCTTCCAGGCCGGGCGCCCTGTACTGTTGCTCGACGATGACGACCGCGAGGACGAAGCGGACATCATTGCCGCCGCCGAGAACATTACGCTGCAAACCATGGCCATGATGATTCGCGATTGCAGCGGCATCGTCTGCCTGTGCCTGGACGAAGCCACCGTCGACGAACTGCAACTGGCACCCATGGTGCAGAACAACCAGGCCCGCCACGGCACCGGTTTCACCGTCACCATCGAGGCGGCCGAAGGTATCACCACCGGGGTTAGCGCCCAGGACCGCATCACCACCATTGACGCAGCACTGCGTTCCAGCGCCGAACAGCGCCATATCGTCAGCCCGGGGCATGTTTTTCCGCTGCGCGCCCGCAATGGCGGTGTGCTGACCCGCCGTGGGCACACCGAAGGTTCGGTAGACCTGGCGCGCCTGGCCGGCCTGCGCCCGGCAGCGGTCTTGTGCGAGCTGATGAACCCCGATGGCAGCATGGCCCGTGGCGAGCAGGTGGCGGTATATGCACGGCAGTACAATTTGCCGGTGCTGACCATCGAGGAGCTGGCGCGGTACCGTGAGGCGATGCTGGAACGGGAAGCAGAGCCGGCCTGATCCACCGAACCGGGACGCTTTGCGGTCCTTGTGAGAGCGGCCCTTTCGCGACACAGGGCCGCTCCTCCATCGGTCTGTATCAGCCGATGCAGTTGCCGGAAGTTTGCTCCCCCCGCCCCGCTCTGCTAGTGTCGCGCCGTTCTGAATGCCACCGAGACAGTCGCCATGGCCCGCAAAAAAGCCTCCCTCGATTTCGAGCAATCCCTCGCAGACCTGCAAGCACTGGTCGAGCGCCTGGAGAACGGCGAGTTGTCGCTGGAAGAGTCGCTGGCCGCCTTTGAACAAGGCATCGCCCTGACCCGTGACTGCCAGGGCGCCCTGGCCCAGGCCGAACAGAAGGTGCAAATTCTGCTGGAGCGCGACGGTGAACTGGCTGCCCAGCCCTTCGACGCGGAGCCGGAAGCATGATTGGCACCTACCAGGCCAGTTGCCAGGCCCGAGTCGACGCAGCCCTCGAACCGCTGTTCATCGCCCCGAGCAAAGAGCTGGAACGCCTCTACGCCGCCATGCGCTACAGCGTGATGAACGGCGGCAAACGCGTGCGCCCGCTGTTGGCCTATGCGGCCTGCGAAGCCTTGGGCGCCCCGGCCGAACAAGCCAACGGCGCAGCCTGCGCGGTAGAGCTGATCCATGCTTACTCGCTGGTGCATGACGACCTCCCGGCCATGGACGACGACGACCTGCGTCGCGGCCAGCCGACCACCCACAAGGCGTTTGACGAAGCGTGCGCAATCCTCGCGGGCGACGGTTTGCAGAGCCTGGCTTTCAGTGCCCTGCTCGACCCATGCCTGAGCCCTCAGATCGACAGCATTCGCCTGGCCATGGTTCAGGTACTGGCCAAAGCTGCCGGCCCGGCCGGCATGGTTGGCGGCCAGGCGATCGATCTCGGTTCGGTGGGCCAGAAGCTGGACCAGCAGGCGCTGGAGTTCATGCACCGGCACAAGACCGGCGCGCTGATCGAAGCCAGCGTACGCCTCGGCGCCCTGGCCAGTGCCCGTGCCGAACCGGCGCAGCTGGATGCCCTGCAGACTTATGCACAGGCCATTGGCCTTGCATTCCAGGTGCAGGACGACATCCTCGACGTGGAAAGCGACACTGCTACCTTGGGCAAACGCCAAGGTGCAGACATAGCGCGTGACAAACCGACCTACCCGGCCCTGCTGGGCCTGGAAGCCGCCAAAGCCTATGCAATCGAACTGCGCGACCAGGCGCTGGCTGCACTGCAAGGGTTCGGCGAAACGGCCGAACCGCTGCGGGCCTTGGCGCGTTACATCGTCGAACGCCGTAACTAAACAGCTTCACCGATCCCTGTAGGAGCGGGTTACCCGCGAATGCGATCTTGAATTTGCCGACGCATTCGCGGGTAAACCCGCCCCCACAGGGGACCGCGTAACCTGTGGTCGAATGGGCACTTTTCCCACAATGGGGTAAACTGCCGCGTCTTCACACACCTATAACGACTCGCCTGATGCCCACGACGTTTCAAGAGATCCCCCGCGAACGCCCGGTCACGCCGTTGCTCGACCGCGCTGACACGCCTGCCGGCCTGCGCCGGTTGGCCGAAGCCGACCTGGAGACGCTGGCCGACGAACTGCGCCAGGAACTGCTCTACACCGTCGGGCAGACCGGTGGGCACTTTGGTGCCGGTCTGGGCGTGATCGAGCTGACCATCGCCCTGCACTACGTGTTCGACACCCCGGACGACCGGCTGGTGTGGGACGTAGGGCACCAGGCCTACCCGCACAAGATCCTCACCGGGCGTCGTAACCGCATGCTCAGCCTGCGCCAGAAGGACGGCATCGCGGCCTTCCCGCGCCGCAGCGAAAGCGAGTACGACACCTTTGGCGTTGGCCACTCCAGCACCTCGATCAGCGCCGCGCTGGGCATGGCCATTGCTGCCCGTCTGCAGAACAGCGCACGCAAGTCGATCGCGGTGATCGGTGATGGCGCGCTGACCGCCGGCATGGCGTTCGAGGCGTTGAACCACGCCCAGGAAGTCAATGCCGACATGCTGGTGATCCTCAACGACAACGACATGTCGATTTCGCGCAACGTCGGCGGCCTGTCCAACTACCTGGCCAAGATCCTCTCCAGCCGCACCTACGCGAGCATGCGCGAAGGCAGCAAGAAAGTGCTGTCGCGACTGCCAGGCGCCTGGGAAATTGCCCGTCGCACCGAGGAATACGCCAAGGGCATGCTGGTGCCAGGCACGCTGTTCGAAGAACTGGGCTGGAACTATATCGGCCCGATCGACGGCCACGACCTGCCCACCATGATCGCCACCCTGCGCAACATGCGTGACCTGAAAGGTCCGCAGTTCCTGCATGTGGTGACCAAGAAGGGCAAAGGCTTCGCCCCTGCCGAGATTGACCCGATCGGCTACCACGCCATCACCAAGCTGGAGCCGGCCGACAAGCCAGCTGCGCCGAAGAAAGCCAGCGGTCCGAAATACTCCGCAGTGTTCGGCCAGTGGCTGTGCGACATGGCCGCCGCCGACAACCGCCTGGTGGGCATTACCCCGGCAATGAAGGAAGGCTCGGACCTGGTCGACTTCAGCGAGCGCTACCCTGAGCGCTACTTCGACGTTGCGATCGCAGAGCAGCATGCCGTGACCCTGGCGGCCGGCATGGCCTGCGAGGGCAGCAAGCCGGTGGTGGCGATCTACTCCACCTTCCTGCAGCGCGCCTACGACCAGCTGATCCACGACGTGGCGGTGCAGAACCTCGACGTGCTGTTCGCCATCGACCGCGCCGGCCTGGTCGGCGAGGACGGCCCGACCCACGCCGGCAGCTACGACCTGTCGTACCTGCGCTGCATCCCGGGCATGCTGGTGATGACCCCTAGCGACGAGAACGAACTGCGCAAGATGCTCAGCACCGGCCACCTGTACAACGGTCCGGCCGCTGTACGGTACCCGCGTGGTACCGGCCCGAATGCGCCGATCAGCGGTGACCTGCAACCACTGGAGATCGGCAAGGGTGTGGTCCGCCGCCAAGGCGAGAAAGTGGCCTTGCTGGTGTTCGGCGTACAACTGGCCGAGGCCATGCAAGTGGCCGAACAGATCAACGCCACGGTGGTCGACATGCGCTTCGTCAAGCCGCTGGACGAGGCGCTGGTGCTGGAGCTGGCAGGCAGCCATGAACTGCTGGTAACCATTGAAGAAAACGCCATCATGGGTGGCGCGGGCGCTGCGGTGGGTGAGTTCCTTGCCAGCCAGGCAGTGCTCAAGCCGCTTCTGCACCTGGGGCTGCCGGATATCTATGTCGAGCATGCCAAGCCTGCGCAAATGCTGGCTGAGTGTGGGCTGGATGCGGCCGGCATCGAGGCTTCGGTGAAGGCCCGCATGGTCAAGCTCGGGCTCTAGGGCGCTTTCGCGGGTGAACCCGCTCCTACGACGGCCTGCGCCGAATCACCGGTGCGTTTTCCACCACCGTGGTAGGAGCGGGTTTACCCGCGAATACGGTAGCGGCGGCAACGCTGAACGGCGGTGGAAATTGGCCAGCAGGCCCGGCCCTTTCGCGGGTGAACCCGCTCCTACCTGCGCCCGATCACCGATGTGTGCTCACTGTAGGAGCGGGTTTACCCGCGAATACGGTAGCGCCGGCAACGGTGAACGGCGGGTGGAGATTGGCCAGCAGGCCCTTTCGCGGGTAAACCCGCTCCTACGGGGACAGCACAGTGCTGTGGAAACCCTTTGGAACTGCCCATGAAAAAGTTTGCCTGTGCCACGATTCTCTGTACCCCTACATTCCTTCTGGCCGCTGAGCGCGACGACGCCCTCAAACTCCCCGACGTGCTGATCAGCGCCAGCCGCCAGGTCGAATCGCGTACCGCCACCAGCGCTGCCAACACGGTCTTCACCCGCACCGACATCGACCGCCTGCAACCCACCAGCGTTACCGACCTGCTCTCCCGCGTGCCGGGCGTGCAAGTGGCACCTACCGGTGGCCGTGGCAGCCTGCCGGGCATCTTTATCCGTGGCACCAAGGCCGCGCAAAGCCTGGTGCTGGTCGATGGCGTGCGCATCGCCAATGCCACCTCGGGCGACAGCGGCCTGCAGTTTCTGGACATCGACCAGATCGAGCGCATCGAAGTACTGCGCGGCTCGCGCTCAGCGGTGTACGGCAGCGATGCCATTGGCGGGGTGATCCAGATCTTCACCCGACGCAGCAGTGGCCCCGGTCTGCAGCCACGCCTGCGCATGGCCGCCGGCAGCAACCAGACATTCCAACGCAGCCTGGGGCTTTCTGGCGGCAACGACACGACCCGCTTCAACCTTGGCGCCAGCCTGGACGAAACTGCCGGCATCGACTCGACCGGGCCATCCTTCGCCAGCGATGGTGACCACGACGCCTACCGCAACAAGGCCCTGAACCTGAGCCTGAGCCACACCTTCGGTGAGCGCTTCGAGGCCGGCCTGAACGTGCTCGACAGCCGTGGGCGCAGCGAGTACGACAACCCGTTCGGCGGCTTCGACCCCGTTACCTTCGAGAGCTTCGGTCAACAACCCTACACCGACTTCAGCGTCAGCAGCCTGGGCAGTTACGTTGACGTTCAGGTCACCGAAACCTGGCATTCACGCCTTGAACTGGCCCATGGCGAGAACCGAGACGACAAACGCGACAAGCTCAGCGCTGAGCGCTTCGTTTTCAACACCTACCGCGATCAGGCTACCTGGCAGAACGACCTGGCCCTCGGCGAACAGAACACCATACTGATCGGTGGCGACTGGTACGAAGACCGCGTACACGGCAGTACCGACTTCACTGAGGACAGCCGCTGGAACCGTGCCGTGTTCGCCCAGCACCGCTACCAGGGCGAGCAGATTTCCACTGAGCTGGGGGTGCGCCATGACCGCAACCAACAGTTTGGTGGCCAGACCACCTGGAGCGGCAGCCTGACCGTACCGCTGAACGCGCACAACGATGTGCTGCTGTCCTACAGCGAAGGCTTCCGCGCGCCAACATTCAACGACCTGTATTACCCACAGTTCAGCAACCCGAACCTGGACCCAGAGCACTCCAGAAGCTACGAGCTGCAATGGCGCAGCCAGCTGACTGCAGAGAGCCGGCTGGAGGCTTCGCTGTACCGCACCGACCTGCGCGACGCGATCATCTTTGGCCAGGACTCGATACCCCGCAACGTCGCCTCGGCACGAATCAATGGCGTGGAAATGGCGCTGGCGCAGCAATGGGGCGCCTGGCACAGCCAGCTTGGCCTGGCGCTGATCGACCCACGCGACCGCGACACTGGCCACACCCTCGCCCGCCGCGCCCGCCGCACCTTGAGCCTGGATCTGGACCGTGAGTTCGGGCGTTTCAGCGTGGGTGCCAGCTGGCAGGCGGTCAGCAGCAGTTATGACGATGAGGCCAACCGTAACCGCATCGGTGGCTATGGCCTGCTAGGTTTGCGCGGCAGTTGGGCGGCTAGCGACGAACTGAAACTCGAAGCCAAGCTGGATAACCTGCTGGACCGCAGCTACAGCCGCGCCCTTTACAGCTACGAGGGTGCGTATCACCGTTACCGCGAAGAGGGCCGCACTGTGCTCTTCAGCGTTACCTGGACACCGGCGCTTTAGCGTCCAGCAACGCACACAAGCGAGCGGTGGCTTCGATCATCTGTCCGCTGGGGCGCTCCAGCCCTTTGTCCGGCACCACCAGCAGGCGCCCATCAGCCACCGCTCGAATTTGCGGCCAGGCCTTCCAGCTGGCCAGTTGCGCCTCATCAGTTGCCAGGATGACCTGCGGATTACGCAGCAGCACGGACTCCACATTCACCTGTGGCGCCGGCTGGCCAAGGTCGGCGAACACATTGCGCGCCCCGCACACGGCCAGGGCGTCGGTCACGACCTGCCGGCCACCGAGCGTGTACAACGGCCGATCCCAGACTTGATAAAACACCTGCAAGGGTTCGTCACGCCGATACTGCTGGCGCAGCTGCTGCAGCCGCTCACGCAGGGCTCGCGCGTATGAATGGCCTTGCTCGGCACGCCCGATACGCCCGGCAATGGCCTCTATCTGCTCGATCAGCTGGCTGATGTCGTGGGGTTCGGCGCTGAAGGTGGCGATACCCAGGCGCTTGAGTTGGTCGCGCTGGGCCGGTGGCACACTGCCTGGCCACAGCAGCAACAGGTCGGGGCGCAGGCTGAGCAGGCGCTCCATGTCCAGTTGCCCTTGGCGCCCGACCGAAGGCAAGTGGCGCAGCGCAGCCGGCCTTTCGCCACCGTCGAGCACGCCCACCAGCAGGTCGTCTGCCTGCAGCTCAAGCATGATCTCGCTCATCGAGGGGGCCAGACTGACGACACGCAGCGGTTCTGCAGCCAGTACAGTGCAGGCGAACAACGCCAGCAGGCCAGGTAGCAGTCGCATCAGCCCAGCTGGCGCGGTATGCGATAGAGGTACAGCACTACAACGGTAGACAATGCGAGGAGGATCTGCGGCACTGCCTCCAGACCGACCAGCACCGACAGTGCGGCGACCCAAGCCGGGAAGCAGGCATACAGCATGGCCATGCGCCGCACCCGCGCCAGTTCGATCCAGGCAGCGGCTTCTTCGCCCGTGCCGAGCACCTTTGAGGTGGCAATAAGTGCGCGCTTGTAGGCACCGAAGCGCGGCAGGCTGAGGAACATGGTGGCCGCACCGGCGATGAACAGTGGCATGGCCAACACCGGGATCAGTGCATCACCGCCCCCAAAGGCCCAAGCCATGACTGGCAGCGGCACCAGGCCCACCGCCAGGTACTGCCACCAGGCCAGCGCCAGGCGCCGCTTGACCTCGGCGCGAGTCACGCCTGGGGCACCTCGCCCTGGTGTTCGTTGCCCAGCATGTGGCCCAACTTGCCGGCCTTCGTCGCCAGGTAGTAGCGGTTGTGCGGGTTATGCCCGGTGTGCAGCGGCACACGCTCGGCAACCACGATGTTCATGTCGGTCAGGGCTTTGACCTTGCGCGGATTGTTGGTCATCAGACGCAGCGACTTCACGCCCAGGTGCTCGAGCATCGGCAGGCATATGGCGTAGTCACGCTGGTCGGCAGCGAAGCCCAGGCGTTCGTTGGCTTCGACGGTGTCGGCGCCACCATCCTGCAGCTCGTAGGCGCGGATCTTGTTCAGCAGGCCGATGCCACGGCCTTCCTGACGCAGGTACAACAGCACCCCACGGCCTTCGCGGGCGATGGCCTGCAGCGCGGCTTCCAGCTGCGAGCCGCAGTCGCAGCGCTGGCTGAACAGTGCATCGCCGGTCAGACACTCGGAATGCAGGCGCCCCAGTACCGGCTCGCCGTCCGCGATATCACCCAGGCTGAGCACCACATGCTCACGGCCTGTGGCTTCGTCGAGAAAGCCATGCATGGTGAAGGTCGCGAAGGGCGTCGGGAGTTTAGAGGCGGCAACAAAGACGACGGGCACGTTGTGCTCCTGGAATAAGTAGGAAATTTCTCGTGGGCCGATTGTATCAGCAGGTTGGGGGATGTGGGCTGGCTGTATACGGTGGCTTAAGATCGAAAAGTTCGATACTTATTAAAAAGCCATCGCTCAATCACAAGCCCGCTGCCACAGGGGGCCGCGATGTACCTTGGTGTATTCAGTCTCAGTGCGGGTGACTACCCGCGTTGAACGGATAGGGCTGTTTCCAGTGCTCGAAAATCGGTTTCAGTTCGCCGCTACGCACCAGCTCCTTCATGCGCTTGTCGAACAGGTCGCACAGGGCCTTGGCCTGGTCGTTACGGGCAAAAGCCAGGTACAACGGCAACTCGGCCACGTGGGTACGGCGGAAGCGCTCAGGCTGGGAGGCTTGCCCTAGCACGTAGTCGACCTCGGTCAGTGCGTCGATGTAGTAGTCCACCCGGTCATGCTCGAGCATCGGCAAAATGCCCTCGCGACGCTGGATTTCGCGGAATTCACGCACATTGGGCAAGTAGCTGCCGTAATCATAACCACGCACCCAAGCCAACCGGTACTTGCCGATGGTATCCAGGGTAGGCGCAGGTTTGCTGGCCAGCCCCAGGGCATAGATGTGGTCCATGTCGAAGTGCCAGCGCGGGTACAGGTTGTCGTCGTTCTCTTCCTTGTACGAGCCAACCCAGGCATCAGCCTCGCCGCGCTTGACCAGGCCAACCGCCCGGCTGTAGGGCGCGCTCTGGGTAACCACCTCGACGCCGGCCGGCTCGAACACTTTGCGCAGCACATCCCAGGCCACCCCGGTACCGTCGGCATTGGTGTAGTCGAGCCACTCCTCGCTAACCAGATGGATCTGTTTCGGGATACCCTCGGCAGCCGTTACCCACGGGGCAATACTCAGCAGTATTGCCAGCAGTACAGTCCTTACGGCCATTCACGCACTCCCTGTTTCAGGCAACCGCCCACACCAGAACCTGCATGCCCAACCAGGCAAACACCCCGGCCAGGATATCGTCGAGCATGATGCCGACGCCCCCGTGCACATGGCGATCGATCCAGCGGATCGGCCACGGCTTGAGGATGTCGAAGAAGCGGAACATCAGGAACCCTGCCAACAGCCACTGCCAGCCCTCCGGCACCAGCCAGAGGGTGATCCACATGCCGACAATCTCGTCCCAGACAATGCCTTCATGGTCGTGTACACGCAAGTCATTGGCAACTTTGCCGCACAACCAGAAGCCAAACAGCATGCTCACGCCGAGCAACAGCCAGTATCCCCAGTCGGGCAACATCTGCCAAAGCGGGATAAACGGTATGGCCACCAGCGAGCCCCAGGTACCTGGCGCCTTGGGCAAGGTGCCAGAACCGAAGCCAAAAGCGATGAAGTGCCACGGGTTGCGCCAGACCGAAGGCGGAACGAACTCCGCAGGCACCTGGTTGGGGTGATCGGTCACGGTCTCTCCCTAAAGTGTTGATAGCCCCGCTGGACGGGGGTTATGTCCTGGCCCTGTGCGTCGCGCAAGGTAACGCCTTGCCCTTCGAGCACACGACCGACGGTATGCACTTCGATAAAATCGAAGGCTGCCAAGGGCGCCAGCGCCTCGGATGGCAAGGTGAAGGCCAGTACGTAATCGTCGCCACCGGTAAGCGCCGCCTGCACGGCTGCTTCACGGCCGAGGAAGGCCTCCAGAGCAGGAGACACTGGCACTTGCGCCAGGTTCACCTCCAACGCGACACCGGATGCCTTGGCAATATGCCCACAGTCGGCGAGCAGCCCGTCGGAGATGTCCAGCGCCGCCGTGGCCCGGCCACGCAGCAGGGCACCGAGGGTGAGCTGCGGCATCGGTGACCAGTAATGGGCCAGCAGCGGCTCGGCCTGCGCGGCAGGCGCCTCGCGCTCGCCCAGCACCAAGGGCAAGGCACCGGCGGCCTTGCCCAGCGAACCGCCGACACACAACAGGTCACCCGGCCTTGCACCGCTGCGGCGCAAGGCCTGGCCAGCCGGCACGCGGCCGAACACGGTGACGGTGATACTCAAGGGGCCGCGCGTCGTGTCACCACCGATCAGGCTCATGCGGCAACGGTGGGCCATGCGACCAAGGCCGTCGGCATAGGCCGCCAGCCAGTCCGGGCCAACGTCAGGGAGGGTCAGTGCGAGGGTAAAGCCGATTGCGGTCGCGCCCATGGCTGCCAAGTCACTGGCCGCCACAGCCAACGATCGCTGGCCAAGCAGCAACGGATCGCAAACAGCAGGAAAGTGCACCCCGGCGACCAGGGTGTCGGTCGACACCGCCAGTTGCTCACCGGGGGGAAGGTCCAGCAGGGCACAGTCGTCGCCGATACCCAGCGCCACGCCCTCGCCACCCTGCGCACAGGGCGCAGCGGCGAAGTAATGGTTGATCAGCTCGAACTCACCCATGACCAGGCAGCGCCAGGATCAGCGCTTGTTCGCCTTGACTTCTGCTTCACGCAGCGCCGGGGCTAGCTTGTCGAGCACGCCGTTGACGAACTTGTGGCCGTCAGTGGCACCGAAGACCTTGGCCAGCTCCACGCCTTCGTTGATCACGACGCGGTACGGCACGTCGACGCGTTTGATCAGCTCCCAGGTGGACAGGCGCAGCACGGCCAGCTCGACCGGGTCGAGCTCTTCCAGTGCGATGGTCATGCAAGGCACCAGCGCTTTGTCGATTTCGCCCTTGATTGCCGGGACCCCATGCAGGATCTCGCGGAAATAGGCACCGTCGACATCGGTGAAATCGTTATCCACCCGGAACTGCGCTTCGATCTCGTTCAGCGAATGCTGGGCCATGTGCCACTGGTAGAGGGCCTGGGTCGCGAGCTTGCGGGCTTCGCGGCGCTTGGCGCTCTTCGAGGGCTTGCCGGCATCCGCAGGTTTTGGATCGCGCGGGTTGAAACGATCGCTTTCGTCGCTAATCACTTGGCCTCCAACTGCGCCAGCAGGCTGACCATTTCCAGTGCGGACAGGGCAGCTTCAGCACCTTTGTTGCCGGCTTTGGTGCCAGAACGCTCGATGGCTTGCTCGATGGAGTCGACGGTCAGTACGCCGAAGGCCACCGGAACACCGAACTCCATGGACACCTGGGCCAGGCCCTTGGTGCACTCGCCCGCCACGTATTCGAAGTGCGGGGTACCGCCACGGATCACGGCGCCCAGGGCGATGATCGCGTCGTAGGCGCCTTGCTGGGCGACCTTCTGTGCCACCAGCGGGATCTCGAATGCACCCGGGGCACGGATGATGGTGATGTCGCTTTCGCTGACACCGTGGCGTACCAGGGCATCAACGGCACCGCTTACCAGGCTTTCGACAACGAAGCTGTTGAAGCGGCCAACCACCAAAGCATAGCGACCTTTGGGGGCGATGAAGGTACCTTCGATGGTCTTCAGGGTCATTCCGATATTCTCATCTTCAAGAGCGAGGCCGCATACAAGCGGCCTCGACAGGGGTCTGGACTCGAGCAGAGGGCGTCAATGCCGCCTCAAGTCACTCGGAGGGCACGTATTCTACAACTTCCAGATCGAATCCGGATATCGCGTTGAACTTCATCGGCGAACTCATCAGGCGCATCTTGCGCACACCGAGGTCGCGCAGGATCTGCGAACCGGCCCCCACAGTGCTGTAGGTAGTCGGTGCCTTGGCCGGTGCATCGCCCGCGCTTTCGCGGATGTGCGCCAGCAGCACGTCGCCGTCCAGCGGGTGCCCCAGCAGCAGCACCACGCCACTGCCGGCTTCGGCCACTGCGGCCATGGCCGCGCGCAGGCTCCAGCGGCCTGGCTGCTTGACCAGCAGCAGGTCACGCAGTGGGTCCATATTGTGTACCCGTACCAAGGTCGGCTCTTCGGCGCAGATCTTGCCCAGGGTCAAGGCCATGTGCACGTCGCCTTCGACCGCGTCACGGTAGGTGACCAGGTTGAACTCACCCAGCTCGCTCTCCACCGATTGCTCGGAAACACGCTGCACGGTGCGCTCGTGGATCATGCGGTAGTGGATCAGGTCGGCAATGGTGCCGATCTTCAGGCCGTGCTCGGCGGCGAACACTTCCAGTTCGGCGCGGCGCGACATGGTGCCGTCGTCGTTCATCACTTCGCAGATCACGCCGCTTGGCTCGAAACCGGCCATGCGCGCCAGGTCACAGGCGGCTTCGGTGTGGCCGGCACGCGCCAGCGTACCGCCTGGCTGGGCCATCAGCGGGAAGATGTGGCCAGGGCTGACAATGTCTTCGGCCTTGGCGTCCTTCGCAGCAGCAGCCTGCACAGTGCGTGCGCGGTCGGCGGCGGAAATACCGGTAGTGACACCCTCGGCGGCCTCGATCGACACGGTGAACTTGGTGCCGAAGCCCGAGCCGTTGCGCGGCGCCATCAACGGCAGCTTCAGCGTTTCGCAACGCTCGCGGGTCATCGGCATGCAGATCAGGCCACGGGCATGCTTGGCCATGAAGTTGATGTGCTCAGGCTGGCAGCATTCGGCCGCCATGATGATGTCGCCTTCGTTCTCGCGGTCTTCGTCATCCATCAGGATGACCATTTTGCCCTGGCGGATGTCTTCGACCAGTTCTTCGATGCTGTTGAGCGCCACGCGGCACCCCCTTCTCAATCAGGATTTCAAGAAGCCATTGGCGGCCAGGAAGCTTTCGGTAATGCCACTGCCCTTGCTCGGTTCGGCGGCCTTGTCACCCAGCAGCAAGCGCTCCAGGTAACGGGCCAGCAGGTCGACCTCAAGGTTTACCCGACGCCCTGCACGGTAATCGGCCATGATGGTTTCGGACAGAGTGTGCGGGACAATGGTCAGCTCGAACTCGGCGCCATTGACCTCATTGACCGTCAGGCTGGTGCCGTCGACGGTGATCGAACCCTTGTGGGCGATGTACTTGGCCAGTTCCTTCGGTGCACGCACGCGGAACTGGATGGCGCGGGCGTTATCGCTGCGCGAAATGATTTCGCCAACCCCGTCGACGTGGCCGCTGACCAGGTGCCCGCCCAGGCGGGTGGTGGGGGTCAGGGCTTTTTCCAGGTTGACCTTGCTGCCGCTCTTGAGGTCGATGAAGGCGGTGCGCTTGAGGGTTTCGACGCTGACATCGGCCCAAAAGCCGTCGCCCGGCAGTTCTACGGCCGTGAGGCATACACCGTTGACGGCGATGCTGTCGCCGAGCTTGACGTCCCCCAGGTCGAGCTTGCCGGTTTCTACGTAGACGCGCACGTCTCCACCCTTGGGGGTCAGGCTGCGGATGGTGCCGATGGATTCGATGATGCCGGTGAACATGGGGTCTTCCTCAAAAACGGTTTGCGCGGGGCAAGCCCGGCATTATACGCCGGGTGCTGGCAGGGGGATGGCCGTGACCCGCCAGTCATCGCCCACTGCGCGCATTTCGGTAATTTTCAGCCGTGGTGCTTCGCTCATCTTGTCCATCGGCCAGTCCAGCAGCGGCCGGGCCTGAGAGCCGAGGAAGGTGCCAGCGACGAACAGCTGGTACTCGTCGACCAGGCCTTGCCGTGCAAAGGCACCGACCAGGCCGGCACCGGCTTCCAGCAGGACTTCGTTGACGCCGCGGGCAGCCAGGGCGCGAAGCAGCGCCGCCAGGTCGACCTGGCCATTGTCGCCCGGCAAGCTGAGCAATTCGTGGCCGGCAGCGGCATAGCGCGGGTCATCTGCGACAGCAGTCACCACCAGCGCTGGGCCCGCCTGGAAGAACGGCGCCGCCAGTGGCAGGCGCAGGCGGCCATCGACCAGCACCCGCAAGGGTGTGCGGCTGAGTGCCAGGGCGGCTGTTTCGGCATCCAGGCCCAGCTCGGCGCCACGCACGGTCATGCGTGCGTTGTCTGCCAGCACGCTGGCGGCGCTGGTCAGCACCACGCTGGAGCGGGCGCGCAAGCGCTGCACGGCTGAGCGCGCGGCCGGCCCGGTGATCCACTGGCTTTCACCACTGGCCATGGCCGTGCGGCCGTCCAGGCTCATGGCCAGCTTGGCGCGAACGAACGGCAGGCCGTGCTCCATGCGCTTGAGGAAGCCTGGGTTGAGGGCGCGGGCCTCGGCTTCGAGCACTCCGCTGGCCACTTCGATTCCGGCTTCGGCCAGGCGCCGCAGGCCCTGTCCCGCCACTTGCGGGTTAGGGTCCTGCATGGCGGCTACGACACGCGTCACGCCGGCCTTGACCAGTGCCTCGGCACACGGTGGCGTACGGCCATGATGGCTGCATGGTTCCAGGGTGACGTAGGCACAAGCACCGCGGGCAAGTTCACCGGCCTGGCGCAGGGCATGCACTTCGGCATGAGGCTCGCCGGCGCGAACGTGCCAACCTTCGCCAACCACTTCACCATCACGCACGATCACGCAGCCTACGCGCGGGTTCGGGTGGGTGGTGTACAGGCCTTTACGCGCCAGCTCCAGCGCGCGGGCCATGTAGTGGGCGTCGAGAATGGCAGCTTGGCTGGGCATGTTCACTCTTTAGCTGGCTCACGGGCCAGGCGGTCGATTTCTTCGCGGAACTCGTCGAGGTCCTGGAAGCGCCGGTACACCGAAGCAAAGCGGATATAGGCCACTTCATCGAGTTTGCGCAACTCGGCCATGACCATTTCACCGACCACCAACGATTTGACTTCGCGCTCGCCTGTGGCACGCAACCGGCTCTTGATGTGCGCCAGCGCAGCTTCCAGGCGCTCGACGCTGACCGGACGCTTTTCCAGGGCCCGTTGCATACCAGCGCGCAGCTTTTCTTCGTCGAAGGGCTGGCGCGTGCCGTCCTGCTTGATCAGCCGGGGCAGCACCAGCTCGGCGGTTTCGAAGGTGGTGAAGCGCTCGCCGCAGGCCACGCATTCACGGCGGCGGCGCACCTGCTCGCCCTCGGCGACGAGGCGAGAGTCGATGACCTTGGTGTCGTTGGCACCGCAAAAGGGACAGTGCATGGTGGCAGGCAACAAAAAAAGGGAGGGCCATGGTAGCGCATTGCACTGGCAAGACAAGCCAAAGGGGTTAACATCCATGGGAAATATGCCCGTGAAGGACTCCCCCATGCACTACCGAGCGCTCGTCGTGCTGTGCTGCGCCGCTCTGCTTGCCGCCTGCGGCAGCGACAGGCCAAAGACCGACAACCCAGTGCCCGCGCCAGCCCCTTCGGCCAAGGCCGAAGTACTGGGCCCGCTGCCGGCCTACCAGCGCGAGCTGAGCGGCACCTTGCTGGAAATTCCGGCGGGTGCCGAGGTGGAACTGGCCTTGCTGGTGATCGACGAACGCGACCGCCCGCAGCGCCTGCTGGCCAGCAGTAATCTGACCGGTACCGGCCAGGCACTGCCCTACCACCTGCGCTTCAACCCCGAAGCCTTCCCGCCCGGTGCCCGGGTCGAACTGCGTGGCCGCGCCAGCAACTCCGGCCAGCTGATCATGCACCTGCCCCCGGTGCGCATTACCCAAGCACAAACCCAGGCCACCGGCCCGCTGCGTTTCGAGAAGGCGCCTTAAGTGATGCCGCTGGCTCTGCAACAGGCCCTCAGCGGCCTGATCGGCGAAGCACGCCTGATCGTCAGCGAACTGCCCGACTGTGACCTGAAGCTATGGCTGATCGACGACCAGAACATGGATCGCGCCTTCAGCAGCGAAGAAACCCGGCGCATTCTTGAAGAACCTCCCTATTGGAGCTTCTGCTGGGCCAGCGGGCTGGCAATGGCCCGCTACCTGGCCGAACGCCCGGAGTGGGTGGCGAGCAAGCGCGTGCTGGACTTTGGCGCCGGCTCTGGTATCGCCGGCATTGCTGCTGCACGCGCCGGTGCACGGGAAGTGGTGGCCTGCGACCTCGACCCGCTGGCCCTCGATGCCTGCCGTGCGAATGCAGCACTGAACGGGGTGACATTACGCTACAGCAACGATTTTTTTGCCGAGGAAGACCGCTTCGACCTGATCCTGGTTGCCGATGTGCTGTACGACCGCGCCAACCTGCCGCTGCTGGATGCCTTCCTGAGCCGCGGTCGGCAGGCCTTGGTGGCCGACTCGCGGGTACGTGACTTTCACCACCCGTTGTACCAGCAATTGGGCGTGCTCGAAGCACTGACCCTGCCGGACCTGGCCGAGCCACACGAATTCCGCCGGGTCAGCCTGTACCACGCCAGCCGCGACACCTTATAGTGGTGCCATACACGAGTTTGCGAGAGTCGCGATGACCCAAGACACGCCTTACATTTTCGACGCCACCGATACCAACTTCCAGCAACTGGTGATCGAGAACTCCTTCCACAAGCCAGTGCTGGTGGACTTCTGGGCCGAGTGGTGCGCGCCGTGCAAGGCGCTGATGCCATTGCTGGCAAAGATTGCCGAGGGTTACCAGGGCGAACTGCTGCTGGCCAAGATCAACTGCGACGTGGAGCAACAGGTGGTTGCCCAGTTCGGCATCCGTAGCCTGCCGACAGTGGTGCTGTTCAAGGACGGTCAGCCGGTGGACGGTTTTGCCGGGGCGCAACCGGAGTCGGCGATCCGCGCCATGCTCGAGCCGCATGTACAAATGCCAGCCGCGCCCACCGCCTCGCCACTGGAGCAGGCAAAGGCGCTGTTTGCCGAAAGCCGTTTTGCCGAAACCGAAGCGCTGTTGCAGGCGCTGCTGGGTGAGGACAACAGCAATGTCGAGGCGCTGATCCTGTATGCCCGCTGCCTGGCCGAGCGTGGCGAGCTGGGCGAAGCGCAAGTGGTGCTGGATGCGGTCAAGACTGACGAACACAAAGCTGCACTGGCCGGTGCCAAGGCCCAGCTGACCTTCCTGCGCCAGGCTGCCAGCCTGCCGGAAGTGGCAGACCTTAAAAGCCGTCTGGCGCAGAACCCGCAAGACGACGAGGCGGCTTATCAGCTGAGCATTCAGCAACTGGCGCGCCAGCAGTATGAGGCGGCGCTGGAGGGGCTGCTGAAGCTGTTCCAGCGTAACCGTGGCTACGAGAACGGGCTGCCGCAGAAGGCGCTGTTGCAGGTGTTCGAATTGCTGGGTGGCGATCACCCGCTGGTTGGTGTTTATCGTCGCAAGCTGTCGGCGGCGATGTTCTGAGTGACCTTGAAGCCTGCGCTGGACCTGTGAGAGCGGGCATGCCCGCGAGGAACCAGCGCAGTGAAGGCACCGGCTCTGCCGGTGTTCGCGGGTAAACCCGCTCCTACAGGCGAGCGCGCAGGCTTGGCTCCAACAGCGAAAACAGCACTCACCCCACCCAGTGATACATCGGCGCATCCACGCCACTTTCTACCTTTACCTCACTGCTGTGCCGCAAGCGCACCAGCAACCGTTTACCCGCCGCCGTACTCCCCGCCAACCCTTCCAGCCGGTCCAGCAATTCCGGCCCGCTCATCTGTCCTGCCAGACGCAACACATCACGCGCCGCAGCCCACTGACCGTCATCTTGGCGCGGTGCGACCACCGCAGCTGTCGCGGCCGCCTGGAGTACCATCGGCACCTCGGTCTGCCGCCCCAGTTGCGCCCACTCTTCAGGCGTCAGCTCGATGGTCAGGTCCACCGGCCAATCACCAATCTGTCCACGAATTCTCATGATGCATTCCTTGAGCCCAAATCAATGCAGCCATGCTACCGCAACATGAAACATGCGCCACACAGGCTGGCGGCACGCTGAGAAGTTGTTATAACATAACTCGATCTTTCAGCCCGCTCCGGAGTCGTCCATGCGTCGCCTGCTGCTCGCCCTGCCCTTCGCTTTGCTGCCACTGGCCGTGGCCCATGCTCACGATGACCATGATCATGACCATGCCCACGGCTCCCTCGGCGCCCACGAGCATGGCGTAGCCAAGCTCAACGCAGTGCTCGATGGCAATACCTTGGAACTGGAACTGGACAGCCCGGCAATGAACCTGGTCGGCTTCGAGCATGCCGCCAGCAGCGATGCCGACAAGGCCAAAGTCGCCGCCGTGCGCCAGCAACTTGAACAACCACTAAAGCTGTTCGGCCTTTCCGCCGCCGCAGGCTGCAAGGAAGACCAGCAGGCACTGGAAAGCCCTCTCTTCGGTGACGCCTCCAAGGCCGACGACGAGGGTGACGAGCACGAGCACGGCCATCAGCACAGCGACATCGGCGCCCATTATCAGCTGACTTGCGCCAACCCCGACAAACTGACAGAGCTGGACCTGGCGCCGCTGTTCAAGGCCTTCCCCGCCACCCAGAAAATCAACGTGCAACTGATCGGCCCCAATGGCCAGAAAGGCGTGGAAACCACGCCGGCCAAGGCAACGGTCGCCTTCTGAATGAACCAGCCGTTGATCGATCTGCATGACCTGATGTTCGCCTGGCCAGGTCACCCGCCGCTGCTGGATATTCCGTCATTACGCCTGGACGCTGGTGAAGCGCTGTTTCTCAAGGGCCCCAGCGGCAGTGGCAAGACGACCTTGCTGGGCCTGCTGGGCGGGGTGAACGTGCCGGTCCAGGGCCGCATCCAGTTGCTCGGTCAGGACCTTGGCAGCCTGAGCCAGGGCGCCCGCGACCGCTTTCGGGTCGATCACACCGGGTATATCTTCCAGCAGTTCAACCTGCTGCCGTTCCTCTCGGTACGTGAAAACGTCGAGCTGCCCTGCCGCTTCTCGCGCAGCCGCAAGGCCCGCGCCGAGCAGCGCCATGGCAGTGTTGACCAGGCGGCCAGCACGCTGCTGACCCACCTGGGCCTGGGTGACCCTGCCATGCTCGCCCGCCGCGCCGACAGCCTGTCGATCGGCCAGCAGCAACGGGTCGCCGCCGCCCGCGCACTGATCGGCCAGCCTGAGCTGGTGATTGCCGACGAACCGACCTCGGCACTGGATGCAGACACCCGTGAAGCGTTCATCCGCCTGCTGTTCGATGAGTGCCGTGCCGCCGGTGCCAGCTTGTTGTTCGTCAGCCACGACCAGAGCCTGGCACCGCTGTTCGACCGCCACCTGTCGCTTGCCGAACTGAACCGCGCCGCCAAGCCCCGGGAGGCCTGATGTACCTGCTCCGCCTTGCCTTGGCCAGCCTGGCCAACCGCCGCTTCACGGCGTTTCTGACCGCCTTTGCCATTGCCCTGTCGGTGTGCCTGCTGCTGGCTGTCGAGCGGGTCCGTACCGAAGCCCGTGCCAGCTTCGCCAGCACCATCAGCGGCACCGACCTGATTGTCGGTGCCCGCTCCGGCTCGGTAAACCTGCTGCTGTATTCGGTGTTCCGCATTGGCAACGCGACCAACAACATCCGCTGGGACAGCTTCCAGCACTATGCACAGGACCCACGGGTGAAGTGGGCAATCCCGATCTCGCTGGGCGACTCGCACCGCAGTTACAGAGTGATGGGTACCACCACGGATTACTTCAGCCATTACCAGTACGGTCGCCGCCAGCACCTGGAACTGAGCCAGGGGCGTACGTTCGCCAACGACCCGTTCGAAGTGGTGCTCGGCGCCGAAGTGGCCGAGGCATTGCACTACAAGCTGGGTGACAAGCTGGTGCTGGCCCACGGTGTGGCCGCAATCAGCCTGGTCAAGCACGACGACAAGCCGTTTACCGTGGTCGGCGTACTCAAGCGCACCGGCACACCCGTCGACCGCACCCTGCATATCAGCCTGGGCGGCATGGAAGCGATCCATATCGACTGGCACAACGGCGTACCCGCCCGTGGCGCCGGCCGCATCAGCGCCGAGCAGGCCCGTACCATGGACCTGCAACCAGCCGCCATCACTGCGTTCATGCTTGGCCTTAACAGCAAGATCGCAACCTTCAGTTTGCAGCGAGAGATCAACGAGTACCGCAGCGAGCCGTTGCTGGCGATCCTGCCAGGGGTTGCCCTGCAGGAGCTGTGGAGCCTGATGGGCACTGCAGAACAGGCATTGTTCGTGGTGTCACTGTTCGTGGTGCTGACCGGTTTGATCGGCATGCTCACGGCGATTCTCACCAGCCTCAACGAACGCCGCCGAGAGATGGCGATCTTGCGTTCGGTCGGGGCCCGGCCTTGGCATATTGCGGGGTTGCTGGTACTGGAAGCACTGTCACTGGCCTCGGTCGGGATCGTGGCCGGGCTTGGCTTGCTATATGCGGGTATCGCCCTGGCACAGGGGTATGTGCAGGCCAACTATGGTTTGTACTTGCCACTGGCTATGCCGAGTACCCATGAATGGACCTTGCTGGCTATCATCCTGGGGGCCGCGTTGCTGATGGGCAGCGTGCCGGCGTGGCGGGCTTACCGGCAATCGCTGGCCGACGGCCTGTCCATACACCTCTGAGTGCGCGTAATGATCAAACACCTCACCGCCTGCTTCGCGGGCACGCCCGCTCCCACAGGGAGCCCCACAGGCTTCGGANCCCGCGAAGAGGCCGGCAATGCACATGCTGCTGGCCTTGCTGTTGCTGGTAGCGATGCCTCTATGGGCCGCCGAACCCAAGGAGCTGGACTGGCCCGCCCTGATCCCCGAAGGCGCCCCGGTCATCCCGCCGCAACTCACCCCGCTGCACGACATGTCACAGCTCAGCAACGCCCTGTCTGCCGAATCCGCCCCACCCGCGCGCCAACAGGCGCCCGATGCGCCAGTGGTAAAAAGCCTCGACGGCCAACAGGTCAAACTACCCGGCTACATCGTGCCACTGGAGGTCAGCGAAGAAGGCCGCACCACCGAATTCCTGCTGGTCCCTTACTATGGCGCGTGCATCCACGTGCCGCCGCCACCGCCGAACCAGATCGTGCACATTTTCAGCGAGATGGGCGTGCGCGTCGAAGACCTCTACCAGCCCTACTGGATCGAGGGAAAGATGCAGGTTAGAGCTTCCAGCAGCGAGTTGGCCGACGCCGGCTACCAGATGGAAGCCGAGAAAATCTACGCTTATGAGCTGAGATGAGAACTGTTTCGAATTCGTGAAGACGCTTCTTTGAGCTGGGTCAAACTTTCCGTTTAACCAGCTCCGTACCATTGGACCACTCGATTAATAACGTCCTTTGGGAGCTTCCATGAACAAGTCCTTGCTGGGTGCCTCGCTTGTGGCCCTTGCGCTCGCCGCCCCTGCCGCCCACGCCTATCAGGCGGGGGACATGATCCTGCGCGCAGGCGCCATCACCACCGCCCCGAACGAGAGCAGCGGCGACCTCAAGTTTGACGGTAACAAGGTGTCAGGCACCAAGGCGACCCTGGACAGCGATACCCAGTTGGGCCTGACCTTTGCCTACATGCTCACCGACCACATCGGCCTGGAGCTGCTGGCAGCTACCCCGTTCAAGCACACCGTCGCCGTAAAAGGCCTGGGCGGCGGGCTGGACGGCAAGCTGGCAGACATCAAGCAACTGCCACCGACGCTGTCGCTGCAGTACTACCCAATGGAACCGAATTCGCGCTTCCAGCCGTACGCTGGCGTCGGTATCAACTACACCCTGTTCTTTGACGAAGACTTGAGCAGCGCACGCAAGCAACAAGGCTTCAGCAACCTCAAGCTGCAGGATTCGGTAGGTATCGCCGGCCAACTGGGCATGGACTACTTGCTGACCGACAACCTGCTGGTAAACGCCTCGGTCTGGTACGTCGACATCGACACCAAGGCCAGCGTCAACGGCCCGACCGCCCTTGGCTACAGCAAGACCAAGGTCAACGTCGACGTCGACCCATGGGTATACATGGTCGGCCTTGGCTACAAGTTCTGACCTGAACATTGCAGGGCGGCTTCGGCCGCCCTCGCGCGTTGCAGCCATAGCCAGTAGCACAGTGCGACGGCACTGATGCCCATGCCAAGCCCACACACGGCAACCCAGCCCCAGTGTGCATACACCCAGCTCGCCAACACCGCCCCCAAACCGCTGCCCAGCGAATAGCAACACATATAGGCGCCGATCAAACGGCTAGCCATCGCACCACGCCCCGCCAGCAACAGGCTCTGGTTGGTGACATGCACTGCCTGCACGGCAAAGTCCAGCATCAGCACACCCAGCACGAAGGCCAGCAGTGAATGCTCGACGAACGCTGTTGGCAGCCACGACAGCGTCAGCAGGGCCAACGACACCCCGGTCGTACGCTCACCCCTTCCAAGGTCGGCCAGACGACCGGCATGCGAAGCCGCCAGCGTACCCGCGACACCTGCCAGGCCAAACAGGCCGATCTCGGTATGGCTCAGCGCCAGCGGCGCAGCACTGAGCGGCATGACCATGGCACTCCACAGCACGCTGAATGCGGCGAAGATCAACACACCGAACACGCCGCGCTGGCGCAGCAACCGGTCGTGCCGATACAGGCTGAACTGGGCCATGATCAGCGCCCGGTAACCCGGCCGACTCCTCATCGGCTGCCCGCCGGGCAGACTGCGCCACAGCACCAGCGCCAACACCATCAAGAGCCCTGCGGCGACCAGGTACACACTTCGCCAACCGGCCAGGTCAGCGAGCCCGCCCGAAGCCAGCCGTGCCAGCAGAATACCCAGCACCACACCACTGGTGACGGTGCCTACCGCCTGCCCTTGCTGGCCAGGTGAGGCCAGGCTCGCGGCATGAGCCACCATCACCTGCACCATGACTGCCATCAACCCGGCGATAGCCAAAGCCAGCAGCAATATTGCCCAGTTCGGCGCCATGCCAACGCCGACCAGCGCAAGCGCCGAGAACAGCAACTGGCCAAGCAACAGACGTTTACGGTCGACCAAGTCCCCGAGGGGAACAATCAGTAGCAGCCCCAGGGCGTAACCCCCCTGGGTCGCGCCAACGACCCAGCCAATCTGCTGCTGCGCCACCCCCAACTCAGCAGCCATCGACTCAAGCAGCGGTTGAGCGAAGTACACCGTCGCCACAGCCATCGCACTGGTGGTGGCAAGCAACAGGGTTATCCAGCGTGTCAGCGAAGGTGTCATCCGGCAAAGCCTCTGGAATCTGGTTTCAATTTGAAACCACATGCTGGCTATTTAGCAAATGTGGTTTTAATCTGCAACCAGGTAATCAAGGCAGGCTTGCCCCATGCTCGATGAAAACAATGCGCAGTGCCCCGTGGCCCGGGCTCTGGAGGTGCTGGGTGACCGTTGGGCGCTGATGATCCTGCGCGATGCCTTTGACGGCCTACGGCGTTTCAGTGAATTTCAGAAGAACCTGGGGCTGGCGAAGAACATCCTCACCTCGCGGCTAAAGCTGTTGGTGGAAAGTGGGTTGCTGATGACACAGCCGGCGTCGGATGGCAGTGCCTATAAAGAATATGTGCTGACCGACAAAGGGCGGTCGGTGTTTCCAGTGGTGGTTGGTTTGAGGCAGTGGGGGGAGCGGTTTCTGTTCGAGGCGGGTGAAACGCGTTCGGAGCTGGTGGACGGCGTGACGGGGCAGGCGCTTGAAATATTGCAGGTCCGTGGCCAGGATGGGCGGGTCTTACATCCCGAAGATTGCCAGCGCAGAAGGGTGCGGCATGGGTGATGTCAGGGCTGCTGAGCAGCCCCGCGGGGCTCAGCCTTTACCGAGAAGCTTTGTCAGGCCTTCAACCATCGGCGTTACCTGCGCAAATTTGAACCGCGCCAACAACCGCTGGTTATCCGCTCGCGAATGGCGGATATCACCCGATCGCGCCGCCGCATAGCTGATCGCTGGCAAGCTCCCTACAACCTTCTCCAGCGCAGCCAGCAACTGGTTCAGTGAGGTCGCCTGGTTCAGCCCGATGTTCACCGCCCCCTCCTCAACCTGCGGCTGCTCCAGTGCCTGCACCATCACCTGCACCAGGTCGCCCACGTAAAGGAAGTCACGGGTCTGCTCGCCGTCACCGAACACTGTAATCGGCAAGCCCTGCACAGCGCGCTCGCAGAAGATGCTGATCACCCCGGAATACGGTGAGGAAGGGTCCTGCCGTGGCCCGAAGATATTGAAGAAGCGAAACACCACCGGCTCCAGACCATGCTGGCGACGGTAGAAGTCCAGGTACTGCTCACTGGCCAGCTTGTCCACGGCATAAGGGGTCAACGGCGCCTTGGGCGTGTCTTCGGAAATCGACTCCCCTTCACCATTGTTGCCGTACACCGCTGCGCTGGAGGCGAAGAGCACCCGGCGCACGCCATGCACGCGCATGGCTTCGCAAACGTTGAGGGTACCGATGAAGTTACTCTGGTGGGTACGCACCGGGTCTTCGACCGAGGCCTGAACCGACGCTACCGCCGCCAGATGCACCACAGCACGGCAGCCAGCCGCAGCCTGAGTGACCAGCCCTGCATCGGCAACATCACCTTCGATCAGTTCCAGCCGTGGGTGGTCGACCTGCAGATTGCTTCGCCGGCCCGTGGAGAAGTCGTCGAGAATGCGTACGGCGTAGCCTTTGTCCAACAACGCATCGCACAGGTGGGAGCCAATGAAGCCGGCACCGCCGGTGATCAGGATGGGGGCGTCAGCCATGGCGGTAGAACCGGTCCAGTAGAGGTGGCAAACCAGCGCGCCAGGCACGCGGCTTGATACCGAAGGTATGAAGGATTTTCTTGCAGGCCAGTACCGCGTGCTGTGGCTCTTCGCTGGCATCCGGGCGCGCGGCATGGGCCTGCGGCGTGGGGGCCTGAACGGCCAGCTGGCGGTATTGACCGGCCTCGGCGAGGATCGCCTGGCCCAGCGCCAGCGGCGTGGTCGCCTCATTGCCGGCGTAATGGTAGGTGCCCCACAGCGGCGCATTGCAATCCAGTTGCTTGAGCACCGACAGGATCACTCGGGCGGCATCATCAACCGGCGTAGGGTTGCCACGTCGATCATCGGCCAGCAGCAGTTCCTGTGGTTGCTCGGCACGGGTCAGGAAGCGGCCCAACGCGCCATCGATGCTCTCGTCCAGCATCCAGCCAAAGCGCAGCAACACATGCTGCGGGCAGGCCGCACGCACGCTCTGCTCTATGCGCCATAGGGCCTGGCCACGCAAGCCCAGCGGCACTGGCTCGTCCTTTTCGCTATAGGCCGTGGCCCGCGAACCATCGAACACACGGTAGCTGGAGGGCTGCACCAAGGTGATCTGATGGTGCTGGCACAGCTCTGCCAACCGCTCCACCGCCCGCTCCTGTTGAGCCAGGCGCTGCTCGCTGACCGACTCGGCCTGGAACCAGTCGAAGTAATAGGCCAGGTTGACCAGCGCGTCGGGGCGATGGTCATCGAGCAGCTGAGTGAGGCTTGAGGGCGCCCAGCCGTTCTCGGGCGGGCGCGGTGCCAGGAATGCGATGTCCTCCTCGGCCCCAAGACGAATCAGCGCTTGCCCGAGGGCATTGCCACCACCCAACAGCATTAGGCGCATACGCATAGAGTCAGCAGATCCGGAGAGGTTGATGAGAAAAAAGAGTCATTTTGCGGTTTCCTGCCCGGGAAGTCCAACACCGGACCCGTTCGATGCCACAGGGGGTGATTCCACCGTTTCACCGCTCAATACCGCCACAGACAGAAATCTCCTACGACATACAAGGAATGGACTGACTACCACGTCACGGCATAACTGCATTGAATAGTCGACTCCCCACTTGCCGGCCAGGGAGTTTCACCTAAAAACGACAAGGAACGTTCAATGCTTCATTCGGAAGCTGCCTACCTGGATTTCTCCCCAGAGGACAACCGGCGCCTGCTTATCCGTCAATTCGGATACTCCCCCTTCGCCGTAACGTTGGTGCTCGCTGAAGACCCGCTGCTGGTACGTGGTTGAGCACAGGAAAATACCCCATGATCGAAATCGACTTGACGTTTGTTCTGCTACTCGCACTGGTTGCACTGATGGCCGGCTTTTTTGATGCTATCGCCGGCGGCGGTGGCCTTATCACGCTCCCGGTGTTGTTTATTGCCGGTGTAGAACCCTTGGCAGCTATTGCCACTAACAAGTTCCAGGCAGCTTCGGCTACGGTTTCGGCTACGTGCGCCTTCGCCCGCAAAGGCATGATCGACTGGAGACGAGGCAGTCCCATGGCTGTCATGGCGTTTATCGGCGGGGCGCTGGGGGCCTTGTCGATAACTTACGTCCCCAAAAGCGTTCTGCAGGCGTGCGTCCCACCACTGCTGATCCTGATCGCCGCCTACTTTGCCTTCAGTCCAAAGCCGAATGAACAAGCGCGCAAGGCAAAGGTATCGACTAGCCTATTCTGCGTGACGGCTGCACCCATCATTGGCTTTTATGACGGCATCTTCGGCCCTGGAGTCGGCTCGTTCTTCATGCTGGCCTGCGTGGTCCTCTTGGGCCAGCACCTCATTCAAGCCGTATGCACCAGCAAGCTTTTGAACGCGGCCTGTAACCTGGGCGCATTGTCAGTTTTTTCTCTCAGCGGGGCGATCATCTGGCCGCTGGCGCTGGCAATGGCGCTCGCCGCCTTTCTGGGCGCACAATTGGGGGCTCGCTGCGCAGTGCGCTTCGGCTCGCGCCTCATAAAACCGCTGCTGGTCAGTGTCTGCTGCATCATGGCACTCAAACTGCTGCTCGATACCGGCAACCCGCTCGGCGAATGGCTCAACCAGTTCTTCTAGAGAGCACCATGCACATTCAAAAGGCTTCCCCGCAGCGCGTGAAGTGGCAGTTTGACGAGCCCGCCCCGGGCAAAGAGCTGTTCATCAATGAAGTCTTTGAAAACTACCAGCAACAGGCGCGATTGCTGGTACCTGATATCGAGCGCGCAGCCCCCGCATTCGTTTTGGGGGGCGCGCGTTCCGACTTTACCCGGCTCAACCCTCTGCTTTATCGCCTGCAAACCGCAGGCATTGGTTCACTCACTGGCAATCTGTCAGGTCATAGCCTCGCCAGCGAGCCAGGCGCAATGTCGCCGTCACTGGCTACAAACCTTGATGAAGCAAAGCGTTTCCACGCGCATATCGCGCCTCGATGCCGAACGCTCATTGGCCACAGCCTTGGCGCGGCAATTACGCTTAAGCTTGCAGCACAGTTCCCACAAGTGGACAGCATCGTATTGATCTGCCCTGCAGTTTATCCAGACGATGCCCACCAGGCGCCGTTCGGCCCGGCATTCACTGCCGCCATCAACAAGCCTTTCGGTTTTCTGGAGAGCGATAGCTACACCTTCCTCAACCAGTTTCGAGGAAGAGTATTGATGGTGATCGGCGAGTACGACGGGCTCAACTCCCAGCGATTCGGCAAAGGCCCCGGCACCAGCGCTGGCAACCTGTGGCTTGCTGGCACTGAACGCTATAGCCCGATTCCTGAAGAAGTTACCCTCGCCTTGATGCGAGCAGTTTCAGTGTCACGTTTGCAATGCCTGTTTCTTACCGACTGCGACCATGGCATCGCAGCTCATTTGCGCAGTACTCCGGCAATAGCGGACCAGGTTGCCGACACGGTCGCAACGTTCATCCTCGACAATGCTTGAGGCGTTGAGCATTACTCGATCTCGAACAGACCGTTGCGCAACGGCGCCACACTCAACCGCTCACGCACATCGTCATCTATACGCGGATCATCCGGCCGGTACAGTTTCACCTGCCGATACGCATTGATGCGATTGATCTCCTCGCCCAGGTATTCCCACACCACCCGGGTACAGGCCGGGTTGCGCCGGTCACCGCTGGATACGCCGGCCTTCAGGCCATTCAGCCGGGTAATGCGGCTTTTGAAGCTGGGGATGAGGATGGTCTGGCTCATTTCGTTGAACGTCAGCGACTCGTAGTCGATGAGGAACATCCGGTCCTGCAGCTGGAACGCCGCCCCCAGGTAGCGGCAGCGTACCTCGGCATGCTGATCGGTGGTGCTGGAGCGTTCCTGCCGTTCCTGACGCTCGAACAGAAAACGGCCGCGCTCTTCCCACAGGTGCACCAGCGACACGAGGGTCGTGCCCGGCACCGACATGCAGTTGGAGTACTCGAAGTAGTAACCGCAATAGCGCGAAAGGTTGCCGCCATGTTCGTGCAACGGGCGGAACAACTCGCTGATCGGGTCACTGGGCTGCTGGGCCTGGGGCGATACCCGCGCACCGATCAGACGGGCGAACTGCTCGGCGGGCAGGTTCAGTTCGTAATCCTCGACACCGAAGAAGTCGCCGATACGCTTCAGGTTGAAAGCCGTCGGACGGCTTTGCCCGCTCAGGTACTTGTTGAACTGTGCGCGGTTGATCGACAGCTGGCGGCAAACTTCGGAAATAGAGCGGTAGTGACTGCAGGCAAGTTTGAGGTTTGTAGCGAAGTGATCGCTCATATGCGGAATCCAGGTGACGCGAATGACGCCATTGTAGCATCACGTCGCATCAATTCAGAGCAATCCGCGAAATTGTAACCACTCTTGTCATAGCCAACCATGCGCCCCAACGAATAGCGGTGCGCCTGCCGTCCGCTGGTCTTTCCACACGAAGAATAAGAATCGAGGTCATTTTCCAATGCTCGAAGTAATCAACGATTTCCTTTCGGGGAAACTCCTCATCGTGCTGATCGTAGGGCTGGGTAGCTACTTCACCATCCGCTCCCGGTTCGTCCAGTTCCGCCACTTCACCCATATGTTCAGCGTGTTCAAGGAATCGCTGCGTGGCCAGGCAGGCCAGCTGAGCTCCTTCCAGGCCCTGATGCTGAGCCTGGCCGGCCGCGTGGGCGCCGGCAACATCGCCGGTGTCGGTATCGCAGTGACCCTGGGTGGCCCTGGTGCCGTGTTCTGGATGTGGGTTACCGCACTGGTGGGCATGTCCAGCAGCTTCTTCGAATGCACCCTGGCCCAGGTGTACAAGCGCGCTGATGGCGACGGCCTGTACCGTGGCGGCCCGGCCTACTACATCCAGCACGGGCTGAAGCGCAAGAGCATGGCCATCGTGTTCTCGATCTTGCTGCTGGTCACCTACGGCTTCGCCTTCATCGGCCTGCAGTCGTACACCGTCACCCACTCGCTGCAGAATGCCTTTGCCTTCGACCCAAGCCACACCGGTATTGTGCTGGCCGTACTGCTGGCCATCACCTTCATCGGCGGCATCAAGCGCATCGCGGCGGTGTCGGACCTGCTGGTACCCGTCAAGACCCTGGCCTACATCGGCGTGACCCTGTACGTGATCGGCACCCAGATCGAACACGTGCCAGCCATGCTGGAAACCATCTTCAAGAGCGCCTTCGGCCTCGACCCGGCGTTTGCCGGCCTGCTCGGCAGCGCCATCGTCATGGGCGTGAAACGTGGCGTGTTCGCCAACGAAGCAGGCCTGGGCAGCGCGCCGAACGTCGCCGCCGTGGCCGCGGTGAAACACCCGGGCGCACAGGGCGTGGTCCAGGCCTTCAGCGTGTTCCTCGACACCTTCGTGATCTGCACCTGCACCGCCTTGCTGATCTTGCTGTCGGGCTTCTACACCCCGGGCTTCGAAGGTGACGGCATCGTCCTGACCCAGAACTCGCTGGCCGCCGTAGTCGGTGACTGGGGTCGCGTGTTCGTCAGCGTGGCGCTGTCGCTGTTCGTCTTCACCTGCATCCTCTACAACTACTACCTCGGCGAGAACAGCCTGCAATTCCTCAGCCGTAACCGCGCAGTGTTGATGGTGTTCCGTGGCCTGGTGCTGGCACTGGTCGTGTGGGGTTCGATGCAAGACCTGTCGACCGTGTTCGCCTTCGCCGACATCACCATGACCTGCCTGGCCTTCGTCAACCTGGTGGCCCTGGCCCTGCTGTTCAAGGTCGGCCTGCGGGTCATGCGCGACTACGACGACCAGCGCAAGGCCGGTGTAAAGCAGCCTGTGTTCGACTCGTCCAAGTTTGCCGACCTGGACCTGGACCGCAATGCCTGGCCTGCCAATCCGCAGGTGGAAACAGCCACTGACAAAGCAGTCGGCCAAGTTCAGACGCAGCGCTGATATCCTCCCCTGCCCAGCCGCCCCTTCCGCGGGCGGCTTTTCTTTGTCCGCTCACCGCTACGGATGCTTTCCATGCGCGCAGTAAAGAATCTTCTCGTTCTCTATACCGGTGGCACCATCGGCATGCTCGAAACACCCGAAGGCCTGGCACCGGCCGGTGGTTTTGACGCGCGGATGCGTGAACACTTTGCCCAGATGGCCAATGCACCCCAGGTGCAATGGACACTGCACGAGCTGAACCCGCTGCTCGACAGCGCCAATATGCAACAGCACAACTGGCTGGCGATGCGCGATGCCATCGTCGCGGCGGTGGATGTCGCGGGCCACGATGGCGTGTTGGTGCTGCACGGTACCGATAGCATGGCCTACAGCGCTGCTGCGTTGTCGTTCCTGTTGCTGGGCCTGCCAGCACCGGTAGTGCTGACCGGCTCGATGCTGCCGGCAGGTGCCCCGGACAGCGATGCCTGGGACAACCTGTGCGGCGCATTGCGTCAGTTCGAACACGGGCTGGAAGATGGCGTGCAGCTGTACTTCCACGGTCAGCTGCTGCATGGCTGTCGGGCGTCGAAGCTACGCAGCGAAGCGTTCGATGCCTTTGCTGCGCTGCCAAGCCACCGTGACGCTGAGCGGGCCGATACGATCCCTGCCGAGCTGGGCTACAAGCAACCGCGCAAACCGGTCAACCTGGCGGTTGTGCCGGTGTTCCCGGGGCTTCAGGCCGGGCATTTGCAGGCCTTGATCGACAGTGGTGTGCAGGGTTTGCTGCTGGAGTGCTACGGCAGCGGTACCGGGCCATCGGATGACCAGGCGCTGCTGAATGTGCTGAGCACAGCGCGCCAGCGCGGCGTGATGCTGGCGGCTATCAGCCAGTGCCCGGAAGGCTCGGTGGTGTTCGACACCTATGCAGCGGGCAACCGCTTGCGCGGGGCCGGGCTGGTCAGTGGCGGTGGCATGACCCGTGAAGCAGCGCTGGGCAAGATGGTGGCGCTACTGGGCGCAGGGTTGGATGCTGACGCAGCAGACCGCTGGTTTGTCCTGGATCTGTGTGGCGAACGGGCTTGATCAGCGCCTTTTAGGGCCTCTTCGCGGATAAACCCGCGCCTACGACGATTGCGTTTCCTGTGTAGGAGCGGGTTCACCCGCGAAGAGGCCCTGAAGGGTGAAAAAATGGCGGAAGGCAGCGGGAGTCGAACCTGCCCGGGAACGGCTGCCGTCCCCAACCGGGTTTGAAGCCCGGCCGCGCCACCGGGCGCGATTGCCTTCCTTGAACTCAGTGCCTGGCCTGTTGTTGGGCCAGGGCGCTGTCGGCGCGGATGTGACGCTGGTCGGCCACCCTCCGGGTCAGGCCGATGCGGTCGAAGTATTCCAGAATCTGCACACTGCGCTTGCGACCGATGCCCAACATATCGCGAAACTCGGCAACCTGCACTATCTGCGTTTCGCTGGCCTGCCCCAGCATCAACGCTGCCATGCGCTGCAGCGTCGCCTCTGGATAGAACAGGTCGCGCACCACCTGATGCACCAGACCCAGCCGGGCCAACTTGCGCAGTAACAGGCGCACATCGGCTTCGGCACGGTTCTCCTCACCCGCCAGCGTCCTGACCCAAGGTGGGTCGTATTGCCCTGCGATCAACTTCGGCTGCAGACGTGCCCACAATGCACTGTCGGCTTCGCTCAACTGCACCTTGTGGTCGGGCAGATGCAGCCATGGCCCGCTGCTGGCGATGGCGCTGTCGTCGAGCAGTTCATCCAGCAGGCTGACGAAAGCCGGCCGTTCCAGGGGCAAGGCTACAAAGCGCCGCAGGCGATCGCGGTCCGGGCCGAGCTGGTCGGGCTCTTGCTCGTGAAAGCGCGCCAGCTGTTCCAGAACCTGCTGCTTGAGCGCCTGCCATTGGGCGTTGGCGAACAGCAGTTGGCCCTGCCGGGTGGCCACCACCCGCACATCATCCGGTAACTGCCAGGTTTCCCGCAGGCGGTTGAACTGCCGCTCGAGTCGCTGCGGGCTAATGCCGCCCGGTGCACTGGCGAGCAGTGCTGGCAGTGCCTGCTCCAGATCCGCTGCATCGCGCAGCACCTGCAACTGCTGCAGACGGGCATCGCTGCGGCGTTGGCGGCTTGGTGCGAACGGGTCGAGCACCTTGCCGCCGCCCAGTGTGCGTTGGGCGCGCTGATCGCGCAGCACCAGGCGGTCGCCGTGCACGGCCTGCAACGGCGCGTTGAGCAACAACTGGGCAAACATGCGTTGACCGGCAGTCAGGCTTTCGCCTTCGAGCAAGGCGACCCGGGCCGTTACATCCTGGGTGCCGAGGTGCACATGCACAGCACTGAAATGTTCGAAAGCACGCTTCTCGCCAGGTAACAGGTTTAGCTCGATATCCACCCGAACACTGGGCGCATGCAACCATTCGGGCACCAGCCAGTCGCCCCGGTGCACCTGCTCCACGGCCAGGCGCTCGGCAGCGATGTTCAGCGCCACCCGTTGGCCTGCTTCTGCCACCAACGCGGCCTGGTTCTGTGCATGCAGGCCACGCACGCGTACCACCTTGCCGGCCTTGCCCAGCAACAACGTATCACCCGCACTGACCCGCCCGGCCAGTGCCGTGCCGGTGACCACCACACCGGCGCCGGTAACCGCAAAGGCACGGTCGACGGCCAGGCGAAAACCACCGACGACACTACGCTGCCGTGTACCTGCTTCGGCCTCCAGCAGGGCCTGACGCAACGCGTCCACGCCCTCCCCGCTGATGCTCGACAGCGGAAACTGCCGCGCACCGGCATATGGCCCAGGCGCCAGCAATTCACTGACTTGCATCTGCACCTCGGCCAGACGCGACGGCTCGACCCGGTCGCATTTGCTGATCGCCACCAAGGCCTGGGGAATGCCCAGCAGCTCGATGATCGCCAGGTGCTCACGGGTCTGCGGCATGACCCCGTCGTCGGCCGCCACTACCAACAGCACCAGGTCGATGCCATGGGCGCCGGCCAGCATGTTGTGGATAAAACGCTCGTGGCCCGGCACATCGATGAAGCCGGTCAGCGGCGCGCCTTCGCTCAGCGCCGCATAGCGGTAGCCAAGGTCGATGGTCATGCCGCGGGCGCGCTCTTCTTGCCGCTGATCGCCGGCCTGGCCGGTCAGCGCCAGCAGCAGTGCGGTCTTGCCGTGGTCGATGTGGCCAGCGGTACCAACGATCACTGCACCGGCCCCAGCTGCAGGGCTGGCAACTGGGCCAGCCACTGGGCTTCGTCATCCAGCTGGCGCAGGTCCAGCCACAGGGCATCGTCATCAATGCGGCCCAGCACCGGCACCGGTAGGTCACGCAGGGCTCGCTCCAGCACATGCAGGCTGCGCCCGCGCAACTTCTTCGACACTTGCGGGCGCAGGCACAGCGCGGCACTGGGCAAGCGTGCAACCGGCTGGCTGCCACTGCCGATCATGCCCAACGCGGGCTCTACACGGATGGCCCATTGCTCGCCGAGGCGCGCCTGGAGCTCAGGCGCCAGGCGCTCGGCCTGGGCCTGAATCTCGGCCTGGCTGCGAGTCAGCAAGCGCAGGCTGGGCAGGCGCTCGGCCAGGCGATCGGGGTTACGGTACAGCGCCAGCACCGCTTCGAGTGCAGCGAGGGTGATCTTGTCGACGCGCAACGCACGCTTGAGCGGATTTTTCTTGATCCTGGTGATCAAGTCCTTGTGGCCGACGATGATCCCGGCTTGCGGCCCCCCCAGCAGTTTGTCGCCACTGAAGGTGACGATATCGGCACCATCGGCCAGGGCCTGGCGTACCGTGGGTTCGGCGGGCAGGCCCCAGCGGGTAAGGTCGAGCAGGCTGCCGCTGCCCAGGTCTTCAAGCAGTGGCAGTTGATGTTGGTGGGCGATACGTGCCAGCTCGACAGTAGGCACCTGGGTGGTGAAGCCCTGGATGCTGTAATTGCTGCAATGCACCCGCATCAGCAGGCCAGTGCGCGGGCCGATGGCCGCCTCGTAGTCGCGGGCGTGAGTACGGTTGGTGGTGCCAACCTCGTGCAGCTTGACGCCGGCACGGGCCATGATGTCGGGAATGCGGAAAGCACCACCGATCTCGATCAGTTCACCGCGAGAGATGATGCCCTCCTTGCGCGCGCCCAGGCTGTTGAGCGCTAGCAGCACGGCGGCGGCATTGTTGTTGACCACAGTGACGGCTTCGGCGCCGGTCAGCTCGCGAATCAGGCCTTCGATCAGGTCATCACGGTCGCCACGTTTGCCGGTGGCCAGGTCAAATTCCAGGTTGAGCGGGTAACGAGCCGCGGTCTGCATGGCCTCGATGGCTTCTTCCGGTAGCAAGGCGCGGCCCAGGTTGGTGTGCAGCACGGTCCCGGTGAGATTGAACACGCGGCGAACCTGGCTGCGTTGCTGGAGGGCGAGGCGTTCGCCGCTGCGGCCAAGGAGGATTTCCGGAGCCAGTTCGGCGCTGCCGAGTTCGCCATGACGGGCGGGCTCGCGCAGGTCGTCGAGCAACTGGCGCAGGGTATTCAGCACGGCGTCACGGCCGTGGCGATCGATCAGAGGGAGGCAAGCCGGGTGGCGAAGGAGGGTATCGATGGACGGCAGGCGTGGGGTGTCGCTGGCAAGGCTGTTGGACATGCGGTACTACCTTGGACTGATCCGTTGTCTGTGCTGGCCCATTCGCGGGTGAACCCGCTCCTACAAGTACAGCGGGTTGGCGCAATTACCTGTAGGCAGGGGTTTGACCGCGAAGAAGGCAAGTCGATCTTTCAGTGTAGACACTCACCCGCCACCGGGCGCGAGCATCAGGTTGGGCGCCAGGCGATGGAAGCCCTCCCCGTCCAGGCGTATATCCAGGGCCAGGCTGGCCAGGTCATCGGCCAGCGGCTCGGCCGCCGCATCGTTCTCCAGGTAGTTCTGCTTCAGGTAGCTGTCGCACCCTGGGCAGCATTCCGCGCGCAGCGGCGCTTTGCCTGGCGCATGGCGATCATCCTCAAGGCTGGTGTAACGCAAGTCCTTGCTCGACTCGCAGTACACGCACTTGACCCGCACCACATGCCACTCACAGGCACACAACGAACAGGCCAGGTAACGCAAGCCGTTGTGCTTTCCACGGTTGCGCACCACCCCGGCCATCGCCGGCGAACCACAAGCCGGGCATTGGGCCAGGCTGCCGGCAGGCTTGAGCTGGTGTGCGGGCAGCGCCAGCAACCAGCTGGACCAGGCCGCCTGCAACGCGGCACCGAGAAACGGCACCAGTGCTGCAGGCACACCATCGTACTGGCCTGCCAGCAAAGCAATGCCCCAGCCCTTGCGCTGATTGTCATCACTGCGTCGTAGCACCTGCAGCGCCTCACCCATCGGGCCACGGGTTTCGCCGCTGAGGTGCTCTAGCAGTGCCTGCAACCAGACCAGCCATGGCCCTTCACGCACCAGGCTGTCAGCCGCCAGCGGCGGCAAACCATGATCCATGCACAGGCGCTGACGCGCCTCGGCCACGGGCAAGCCGCTGGGCGGGTTATCCACAAGCTGCTGCTGGATGCGGCATAAACGGGCAATCAGCCTCAGGTAATCGCCAAGCGCGTTGCCCTCAGCCAGTTGCTCCAGGCGCGCGGCGCGCAGTTCAAACAGGTTGGCGACAGGCAGGTGCAGAAATGGCGGCGTGACTGCCGACGCTTCGATCTGCCCGGGTTCGAGTAGGGTGCTCAAGCGCTTATCCTTCTTTTCGTCCGTGATCACCCGGCGTCTTGTCGCCGGTCACTTCGCGGTACCACAACTCATGATGCTTGCGGGCCCAGGCGCGGCTGACCCAGCCATGCAGCATGGCGCCGATCGAGCCCTTGATCCAGATGCCGGCGTAGATGTGCACGATGATGCTGAGAATCAGCACGAAGGCCGCCAGCGCATGCAGCAGCGCAGACAAGCGAATGGCATCGATGCCAAACCAATGGCTGAAGTATGCGCGCCAGATCACCACACCACTGACCAGCAGCACCAGCATGCACACCAGCAGGGTCCAGAACAGCAGCTTCTGCCCGGCATTGTACTTGCCGATCGGCGGTACGCCCTCCTCCTCGTTGCGCATTACCCGGTCCACCCGGCGCAGCCACAGGCGGTCATTGGCGGTGATGAAGTTGGCCCGCCAGAAGCGCAATACCAGGCCGAGGAAAAACACGAACATCGCCACCCCGATGAAGGGATGCAGAATGCGCGTCCACGGCCCGCCGCCGAACAGGTTGCTGAGCCAGAATAGCGCCGGATGGAACAGCGCAAGCCCCGACAGCCCAGCCAGGATGAACAGGATCGCCACCACCCAGTGGTTGCTACGCTCGTTGGCGTTGTAGCGCAGGATGGGTTTGTTGTCGTTCATGGCCGCTGCTCCCCTTGCCCACCGGGCTGCTTCGGATCATAGACATGGACCGACGGGTCCACTTGATGCACGCTTTCGTCCGGCGGTGTCGGGTGTTCATCCTCCTCGACACGCTGTGGGCCGATCCGCACATAGTGGAAGAACCCCGCCAGCACCGCCGCGCCCATGGCCAACAGCGCCAGCGGCTTGGTGAAGCCCTTCCACAACCCCACCAACGGGCTGATCACCGGCTGGTCCGGCAGGCCGGCATACAGCTTCGGCGTGTCGGCATGGTGCAGCACGTACATCACGTGGGTACCACCGACGCCATCCGGGTCGTACAACCCGGCCTTGTCGTAGCCCCGCGACTTCAGATCGACGATGCGCTCGGCCGCATGCACTTTCATCTCGTCCTTGCTGCCGAACACGATCGCTCCGGTCGGGCAGGTTTTCACACACGCCGGCTCCAGCCCCACGCTGACGCGATCGGAACACAGGGTGCACTTGTACGCCTTGTGGTCTTTCTGCGAGATACGCGGGATGTTGAACGGGCAGCCGGTGATGCAGTAGCCGCAGCCGATGCAGTGGTCCTGGTTGAAGTCGACGATACCGTTGGCGTGCTTGATGATCGCGCCCGGGCTCGGGCATGCCTTCAGGCAACCTGGGTCGGCACAGTGCATGCAGCCGTCCTTGCGGATCAGCCACTCCAGGTTGCCGTCGTCGCGCTCATGCTCGGTAAAGCGCATCAGTGTCCAGGTCTCGGCAGTGAGGTCCTGGGGGTTGTCGTAGGTGCCGTGGTTGTGGCCAACCTCGTCACGCAGTTCATTCCACTCCGAGCACGCCACCTGGCAGGCCTTGCAGCCGATGCACTTGGTAGTGTCGATCAGCTTGGCGACCTGCTCCTGCTGACGCACCGAGGGCGGCACGGTAGTGGTGGCCGAGCGGGCGATGATGTCTTGGCTGGCCATCAGAGTTTCTCCACTTTCACGAGGAACGACTTGGACTCTGGCGTCTGGGTATTGCCGTCACCGAGGAACGGCACCAAGGTATTGGTCAGGTAGCCATGCCGGGTAGCGCCGGTGAAGCCCCAGTGCAGCGGAATGCCGATTTGGTGCACGGTCTGATTATTGACCTGCAGCGGGCGAATCCGCTTGGTCACCACCGCCACCGCATCGATATGCCCACGCTTGCTCGACACCCGTACCCGGTCGCCGGCCTTGATGCCTTTCTCGTTGGCCAGCACCTCGCCTATCTCGACGAACTGCTCGGGCTGGGCAATGGCGTTGAGCCGGCAATGCTTGCTCCAGAAGTGGAAATGCTCGGTTAGCCGGTAGGTGGTCGCCGCATAAGGGAACTCATCGTGCGTGCCGAGGGTGTCCCACACAGAATCGAAGATGCGCCCGGCCGGGTTGCTGGTGGCCTTCTTGTTCTGCGGGTGCAGCGGGTTGATGCCGATCGGTGTTTCGAAGGGCTCATAGTGCTCGGGGAACGGGCCTTCGGCCATTTTGTCGATGGCGAAGAAACGCGCCACGCCTTCGGGGTTCATGATGAAGGGGTTCATCCCCGCCTCGGGCGGCGAGTCGACCTTGAAGTCCGGCACGTCGGTGCCGGTCCAGGCCTTGCCGTTCCACCATACCAGGCGCTTTTTCTCCGGGTCCCACGGCTTGCCTTGCGGGTCGCTGGAGGCACGGTTGTAAAGGATGCGGCGGTTGGCCGGCCAGGCCCAGGCCCAGTTCTGCACCTGGTGCATGCCATACGGGTCGCTGTTGTCGCGGCGAGCCATCTGGTTGCCCTGTTCGGTCCAGCTACCGGCAAAGATCCAGCAGCCAGACGCGGTGCTACCGTCGTCCTTGAGCTGACCGAAGCCCGCCAGTTGCTGGCCCGCCTTGATCACCGCGCCAGTCGGGTCGGTGACATCGGCCACCGCCCAGCCGTTCATCTCCTTGGCCAGCTCCTCCGGGGAGGGCTCTTCAGGGATCTTGTACGGCCAGCTGATATTCATTATCGCGTCAGGGTAGGCGCCCCCTTCGGCCTGGTAACGTTGGCGCAGGCGCAGGAACAGCTCGCTCATGATCTGCACGTCGGTGCGCGTCTCGCCCGGGCCGTCTGCGCCCTTCCAGTGCCATTGCAGCCAGCGGCTGCTGTTGACCAGCGAGCCGTCTTCCTCGGCGAAGCAGGTAGTGGGCAAGCGGATCACTTCGGTCTGGATAGAGGCCGTGTCGACATCGTTGAACGGCCCGACGTTACGCCAGAATTCCGAGGTCTCGGTGGCCAAGGGGTCCATGATCACCAGCCACTTGAGCTTGCCCAGTGCCGCAGTGACGCGGTTTTTGTCCGGCAGCGCGGCGATCGGGTTGAAGCCCTGGCACATATAACCGTTGACTTTGCCCTGGCCCATCATCTCGAACATGCGCAGCACGTCGTAGGCCGGTACATCGAGTTTGGGCAGCCAGTCATAACCCCAGTTGTTTTCCGCCGTGGCATTGGCGCCGTACCAGGCCTTCATCAGGCTGACGTGGAACTTGCCGTAGTTCTGCCAGTACGACAACTGCCCAGGCCGCAGCGGCTTGGAAGCGCGCTTGTCGATGTAGGCGGCGTAGTCCTGCTCGGCGTCACCGGCCAGGGTCAGGTAGCCCGGCAGCGAATTGGACAGCAGGCCGAGGTCGGTCAGGCCCTGGATGTTGGAGTGCCCGCGCAGGGCATTGACCCCGCCACCGGGCATGCCGACGTTGCCGAGCAGCAGCTGGACCATGGCCGCACTGCGGATAATCTGCGCACCGATCGAATGCTGCGTCCAACCTAGCGCATAAAGGATCGTCATGGTCTTGCCCGGAACCGAGCAGGAGGCGATCTCTTCCCAGACCTTCATCATGGCGTCCTGTGGCATGCCACAGGTCATGCTCGCCAGTTCCGGGGTATAGCGGCTGTAATGCTGCTTCATCAGCTGGAACACGCAGCGAGGATGCTGCAGTGTCGGGTCGACCTTGGCATAGCCGTCCTCACCCAGCTCGTAACCCCAGCCGGACTTGTCGGCGTACACACGCTTGGCCTCGTCGTAGCCGCTGAACAGGCCATCCTCGAAGCCATAGTTCTCTTTGACGATGAACGACACGTCAGTGTAGTTGCGCACGTACTCGTGCTGGATCTTGTCGTTGCTGAGCAGGTAGTTGATCAGCCCGCCCATGAAGGCGATATCGGTGCCGGTCCGGATCGGCGCGTAGTAGTCCGCCACCGAAGCGGTACGGGTAAACCGCGGGTCGACCACAATAAGCCGCGCCTTGTTGTGCGCTTTGGCCTCGGTCACCCACTTGAAGCCGCACGGATGCGCTTCTGCTGCGTTGCCACCCATCACCAGGACCAGATTCGCGTTGGCGATATCGGACCAGTGGTTGGTCATGGCGCCACGGCCGTACGTCGGGGCAAGACTTGCCACCGTCGGGCCATGTCAGACACGTGCCTGGTTATCGAACCCCAGCATGCCTGTTGCGCGGATGACCTTGTGGGTCAGGTAGCCAGCCTCGCTGGAAGCAGCGGAAGCGGCAAGAAAACCGGTGGTGAGCCAGCGGTTGACCGTTTGGCCTTGGGCATTCTTCTCGATGAAGTTGGCATCGCGGTCCTGCTTCATCAGGTCGGCGACGCGGTCCAGCGCCTCGTCCCAGCTGACCCGCACCCACTCTTTGCTGCCCGGCTTGCGAACCTCGGGGTACTGCAGGCGGCTCGGGCTGTGGATAAAGTCCAGCAAGCCGGCGCCTTTCGGGCAAAGTGTGCCGCGGTTGACCGGGTGGTCGGCGTCCCCTTCGATATGGATGATATTCTGTTTGACGTTTTTCCCCGCATCGCCCTGGCTGTACAGGATCAGGCCGCAGCCGACCGAACAGTAGGGGCAGGTGTTACGGGTTTCTTTGGTATGCGCCAGCTTGAAGTGACGCACCTGCTCGGCGAATGCCGGCGTTGGGGCCATGCCCAACGCCGCAAGGCTCGAGCCTCCAAGGCCGACGGCGGCGACCTTGAAGAACTGCCGACGGTTCAGGTCCATCGTGCACTCCTGATCAGGTGGTGGACGCGCGGAACATTGCCGGCGCCTCTTGGTAGTCACGGTGGCGGCCAATTGATGGCCGCCAAAGGATAAGACTAGTCAAGAATCCAGAAGGTGCGATGACCTGGGTCAGTGGTGCGGCCTCGATCAGGCACGTGGCAAGTTGCGCACCACATTCAGCGCCGCACTGCTCTGCGCCACAGGCATGATCTCGATGGTATTGATATTCACGTGCGCCGGCTGCTCGGCAACCCAGGCTACCGTTGCTGCGATGTCCTCCGGCAGGAGGGCCTCTACATCCCGATACAAGGCCTGCACGGCGTCCAGGTCGCCATTGAGGCGCACCACCGAGAAGTCAGTGCCAGAGCACAACCCCGGCTCGATGTTGCTCACCCGCACGCGGGTGCCAGCCAGGTCGGCACGCAGGTTGAGGCTGAACTGGCGGACGAACGCCTTGCTGGCGCCATACACGTTACCGCCCGGGTAGGGGTAAGTGCCGGCAATCGAGCCGATGTTGATGATCATGCCGCTATCGGCTTCCACCATTTGCGGCAGGATCTTGTGGGTGACCATGGCCAAGCCGGTGATGTTGGTGTCGATCATCTGCTGCCAGTTTGCGGCACTGCTGGTTTGGGCTCGATCCACGCCCAGCGCCAGCCCCGCGTTGTTGACCAGCAGATCGATCTGCAGCGACGCCTCACGCAGCTGCTCGACCGCCTTCTCGAGCGATTCGGGGTCAGTGACATCCAGCGCCAGCGGAATGAAATTTACGCCCAGTTCGTCCTCAAGTGCTTTCAGTTTGTCCATGCGCCTGGCGCCACCGACCACACGGTAGCCTTTGCCGATCAGGGTGCAGCAGATGGCGCGGCCAAAGCCTGAGGAAGCACCGGTTACAAATGCGGTTTTCATTCGTTATCTCCTATCAATGGGTCAGGTCAGGTACTTCACGCCCAGGCTGGTGAACAGGCAGAGCATCGAGAACACCAACGCCTTGCGCACCACATCGTTGCCTTTACGCAAGGCCAGGGAACTGCCCAGGTGGTTACCGAGGATGTTGCAGGCCACAAGTGGCAATGCCAGCAGGTAGACGACCTTGCCTGCGCTGACGAACGCCACCAAAGCACCGATGTTGGAAGCGAAGTTGAAGGTTTTGGAGTTGGCTGAACTGGAGACCAGGTCCATGCGCAGCAGGTAATGGAAAGCGATGATGAACATGCTGCCGGTACCGGGGCCGAAAAAGCCGTCATAGAAGCCGATGACCAGGCAAGTCAACGGCACTACGGTGTACAGCATTCGCGAAGACAGCTCGCGCTCCTCGACCGGACGATCCTTGGGGGTAAGGAAAATGAGAATGCCGAGCGGGATCAGTGCCAGGATGATCTTGCCCACCGTTTCCTGCGAGATCGATACGATCAGGTGTGCCCCCAGGTAGGCGCCTAATAGCGAAAACGGCACCCCGACCAACGCTACCTGCCAGACCATCTTGCTGTTGGCCAGGAAGTTGCGGATAGCCGCCAGCGTGCCGAGGGTACTGACCAGTTTTTCCTGGCCCAGTGCCACTTGGGGCGGCAGGCCAACCAGCAGAAAACCCGGCACCAGAAACAAACCACCACCACCGGCAATGCTGTCGACGAAGCCCGCAACGAAGGCGATCGCGCCAAGTATGAGGACTGCCAGCAACCAGTGCTCCGCCCAGTAAGAACCCAACATTTCCATAGCGATGTCCATCCAGTGGAGCGTTATGCCAGGCGCAGCCCGAGTGTGGCCGGTCTGATCGGTGCGATGATTGTAATTTCAAAAATTGAATCGATTCAATCTAAAATAAATTCAACTCAATTTAACCAATTACCATCATTACCTGCATCCGAGCTTTCATGCTAGGCTTTCGCGCTCTTGCAGAGCCTGGTGCCATCTCCCATGTGGGTTCCCCAATACAGCCATCAAACACAGCCGGTTTACCTGATGATCGCTGATGCCCTTGAACAGGACATCGAACGTGGTCGGCTTGCAGAAGGTGATCGCTTACCCACGCTCAAGGACCTGGCCGAGGCGCTGAATGTAACCCCCGGCACGGTTGGCAGGGCCTACGACGAAGCAGCCAAGCGTGGTTTGGTGGCTGGCGAGGTAGGCCGAGGCACATTTGTCAGGCAACTGCGGCAGCCATTACCCGCCCCGTCGGTGCCCACACCCGTTGCCGGCGAAAGTAGCCAGATCGACCTCTCGATCATCAAGCCCAACGACGCTCACATGAGCGAGTGGCTAGGCACGGCTATCCGCGAACTGGCCGCCTCCTCGGACTTGGGGCAGGTACTCGACTATGTGACAGAAGGTGGCCACACGTCCCACAAACAAGCCGGTGCGACCTGGATACAGCGCTGGCTGCCTGATGCTCGCTGGCAGCAGGTGGTACTGACCGCTGGCGCCCAGCATGGGCTGCTGGTGGCCATCAGCAGCCTGTCGAAGAGTGACGATGTGGTGCTGTGCGAGTCGCTCTGCTACCCGGGCATCATATCCCTGGCCCACAGCCTGGGCCGGCGCCTGCGCGGCGTCGCCATGGACGAACACGGGCTCATCCCGGAGGCATTGCGCGCGGCCTGCCTGGAACACCGCCCTTCCCTGCTGGTGTGCGTCACCACGCACCAGAACCCGACCAACTCGATCATGCCCCCAGCAAGGCGTCAGGCTATCGCCGAGATCGCCCGTGAGTTCGACCTGTTCATCGTGGATGACGATATCTACGGTTTTCTCGAGCCCGACCCGGGCTACAAGCCGCTTGCAGCGTATGCGCCTGAACGCTCGGTGTACCTCACCAGCCTGTCCAAAAGCGTGCTGCCGGCACTGCGCATCGGCTACCTGTACGCCCCGCCGCAAACCCTGTCGCGGTTATCATCGATGGTACGCAGCAGCGTGTGGATGCCATCGCCACTGATGGCGCAACTGGCCAGCAACCTGATCAACAGCGGCAAGGCCGACCAGCTGGTGCGTATGCAGCAACAGGAGGCGGCCGCGCGCCAGCACATGGCCCGGGAGATTCTTGGCCAATACAAGATCCGCACCCAGCCTCACAGCTTCCATATCTGGCTGGAGCTGCCAGAACCGTGGACCAGCGACGAGTTTGCCAACCTGGCGCGTGATAACGGCGTAACGGTGGTCAGCGGCAGCCAGTTCCTGCCAGAACGCAGCCACCCCACCAGCGGTGTGCGCATCGCCCTGATGGCACCCAGCCGCCAGGCACTGGGCTTTGCCCTGACCAAGCTGGCAAGCCTGCTGGATTCGGCGGAGCCGCGGTTGTTCTACTGAAAGCGATGCCAGATACGCGGTGCTGCCCATAAAAAAACCCAGGGCAACTGCCCTGGGTTTCTGGTCTTGCTGAACGCCTTACCGCTCTGATCAGAACGGAATATCGTCATCGAAGCTGTCGAAGTCAGCAGCCGGCTGCGGCGCAGGCTGTTGCGGCGCTGGGCGCTGAGGGGCCTGTTGCGGGCGCTGGGCCTGCTGGCGTGGCGGTGCCTGGTTGTACTGTTGCTGCTGGCCGCCACCGTAATTGCCGCCACCCTGGTTGTATGGGTCGCCGCCCTGCTGCTGGCCTTGCGGACGACCGCCGAGCAGCTGCATGGTGCCGTTGATGTCGACGATGATCTCGGTGGTGTAGCGCTTGATGCCGTCTTTTTCCCACTCGCGGGTCTGCAGCTTGCCTTCGATGTAGCACTGCGAACCCTTGCGCAGGTACTCGCCAGCGATTTCGGCAACCTTGCCGAACAGCGACACACGGTGCCACTCGGTACGCTCGACCTTCTGGCCCGACTGCTTGTCAGTCCACTGCTCGCTGGTGGCCAGGCTCAGGTTGGTCACGGCGTTACCGTTGGGCAGGTAGCGGACTTCGGGATCCTGGCCACAGGTACCGACCAGAATGACTTTGTTAACCCCACGGGCCATAACGTTCTCCTAGGCTTCGCACGCCGAAGAGGCTGGATTCACCAGTCGCTCGAGGGTCGCACGGTCCAAAATTTTCGTATCCAGTTTGATATAGATGGCGGCTTCTTCTGCCACCACCACAGCGTCGGTCACACCCGGCACGGCCATCAGGCGCTCGGTCAGGCCGGCTTCCCGGACCGCCTCAGGCGTCAGGGGCATGCGCAGGCTGGTCACATATGGCGGCTCGTTCATGCGCAAGGCGACGATCAGCCAGATAGCACACAGCACCGCGCTACCGAGGAACACCGTGTTCAGCCCACCGTGCTGGAACAGCCAGCCGCCAAGGATCCCGCCTAACGCTGCACCGAGGAACTGGCTGGTGGAATACACCCCCATTGCCGTCCCCTTGCCACCGGCAGGCGACACCTTGCTCACCAGAGAAGGCAGCGAAGCCTCCAGCAGGTTGAATGCGGTAAAGAATACCACGGTGCCAACCACCAGTCCGCGCAAACCGTCAGCCCACTCCCAGAAGTATATCTCCGTCAGCAGCAGGACACTGACCGCGCCGGCCAACACACGTTTCATCTTGCGCTTTTTTTCGCCGTAGATGATGAACGGGACCATTGCAAAAAATGAGATGAACAGCGCGGTCAGGTACACCCACCAATGCTGCTCCTTGGGCAGGCCGCCACGCTCGACGAACGCCAGCGGCAGCGCAACGAAGCTGGCCATGAGGACGGCGTGCAGGATGAAAATGCTGACGTCCAGGCGCAGAAGGTCCGGATGGCGCAGGGTCGGGCCGATGGCCTGGCGCGCCACACCCGACTCGCGGTGCTGCAAAATGCTGTGGGTGCTGGGCACGACAAACGCGATCAACAGCATGCCGACCAGGGCCAGCCCAGCCGTGACCAGGAACAAACCTGACAAACCAAAGGCACTTGTCAGCAATGGACCGACGACCATGGCGACAGCAAACGACAGGCCGATGCTCATGCCGATCATGGCCATGGCCTTGGTCCGGTGTTGTTCGCGGGTGAGGTCCGACAGCAGTGCCATGACCGCAGCAGAAATTGCCCCCGCGCCCTGCAGGATGCGCCCGGCAATCACGCCCCAGATAGAGTCGGCCTGGGCCGCCAGTACACTGCCCAGGGCGAAGATCACCAGCCCCAGATAAATCACCGGCCGGCGACCGATGCGGTCGGAAATCATCCCGAACGGGATCTGCAATACCGCCTGGGTCAGGCCATAGGCACCAATGGCCAGGCCGATCAGGGCAGGCGTGGCGCCAGCCAGGTCCATGCCGTAGGTGGCCAGTACCGGCAAGACCATGAACATGCCCAGCATACGAAAGGCAAAGACCAGGGCAAGGCCGCCAGCGGCGCGGGTTTCGCCGCCACTCATACGCTCGTTGTGGGTGTCGTGCATGGATTAACCTCGTGTGAACCGGCGGCGATTCTATCAGTCCGACAGCTTGACGGCATCTACGCGACGCTTTGCCGCGTCATACTGGCGCGCCGTATACTTCCTTGTTTATGCCCGCCAAGCGAGGCCGCAGTGGACAAGATCCTGATTCGTGGGGCACGTACCCACAACCTGAAGAACATCGACCTGACCCTGCCCCGGGACAAGTTGATCGTGATCACCGGCCTGTCCGGTTCCGGCAAGTCGTCCCTGGCGTTCGATACCTTGTACGCCGAAGGCCAGCGCCGCTACGTGGAATCGCTGTCGGCCTACGCCCGGCAGTTCCTGTCGATGATGGAAAAGCCCGACGTCGACACCATCGAAGGCCTGTCGCCGGCGATTTCCATCGAGCAGAAGTCGACCTCGCACAACCCGCGCTCCACGGTCGGCACCATCACCGAAATCTACGACTATCTGCGCCTGTTGTACGCCCGCGTCGGTACTCCACGCTGCCCGGACCACGATATCCCGCTGGAGGCGCAAACGATCAGCCAGATGGTCGACCTGGTGCTGGAGCGCCCGGAAGGCAGCAAGCTGATGCTGCTCGCGCCGGTGGTGCGCGAGCGCAAGGGCGAGCACCTGGCGGTGTTTGACGAGCTTCGCGCCCAGGGCTTCGTGCGGGCCAGGGTCAACGGCAAGCTCTACGAACTCGATGAATTGCCCAAGCTGGACAAACAGAAGAAGCACAGCATCGATGTGGTGGTTGACCGCTTCAAAGTCCGCGCCGACCTGCAACAGCGCCTGGCCGAATCGTTCGAAACCGCGTTGAAGCTGGCCGACGGTATTGCCCTGGTGGCACCGATGGACGACGAACAAGGCGAAGAGACGATCTTCTCCGCGCGCTTCGCCTGTCCGGTGTGCGGCCACGCAATCAGCGAGCTGGAACCGAAGCTGTTTTCCTTCAACAACCCGGCGGGCGCTTGCCCGACTTGCGACGGCCTGGGGGTCAAGCAGTTCTTCGACACCAAACGCTTGGTCAACACGGAACTGACCTTGGCCGAAGGCGCGATCCGCGGCTGGGACCGGCGTAACGTGTACTACTTCCAGATGCTCGGTTCGTTGGCTGCGCACTATGGCTTCAGCCTGGAGGAGCCTTTCGGCGAGCTGTCAGCCGAACACCAGAAAGTGATCCTGCAGGGCAGCGGCAAGCAGAGTGTCGATTTCAAGTACCTCAACGACCGAGGCGATATCGTCAAGCGATCGCACCCGTTCGAAGGCATTGTGCCGAACCTTGAGCGCCGCTACCGTGAAACCGAATCGGCCACAGTGCGTGAAGAACTGGCCAAATTCCTTGGTACGCAACCGTGCCCGGATTGCCGGGGTACGCGCCTGCGCCGCGAGGCGCGCCATGTGTGGGTGGGCGAGAAAACCCTGCCGGCGGTAACCAATTTGCCGATTGGTGAAGCCAGCAACTACTTTGGTCAACTGACCCTCACCGGCCGCCGTGGCGAAATCGCGGCAAAAATCCTCAAGGAAATCTGCGAACGACTTCAGTTCCTGGTCAATGTCGGCCTCGACTACCTGACCCTGGATCGTAGCGCCGACACCCTGTCCGGCGGTGAAGCGCAACGTATCCGACTCGCCAGCCAGATCGGCGCCGGTCTGGTGGGGGTGATGTACATCCTCGATGAACCGTCCATCGGCCTTCATCAACGCGACAACGACCGCCTGTTGGCCACCCTCAACCATTTGCGCGACCTGGGCAACACGGTGATCGTGGTGGAACACGACGAGGACGCCATTCGGCTGGCCGACTACGTGGTCGATATCGGCCCAGGCGCCGGTGTTCACGGTGGGCAGATCGTCGCCGAGGGCTCGCCCCAGGAGGTCATGAACCATCCCGATTCGCTGACTGGCAAGTACCTGTCCGGGCGCAAGAAGATCGTCGTGCCGGCCAAGCGCACGCCGCGCAACAAGAAGCTGCAGCTCAAGCTCAAAGGCGCGCGTGGCAACAACCTGCAGAACGTCGACCTGGAAGTACCGATCGGCCTGCTGACCTGCGTGACTGGTGTATCCGGCTCGGGCAAATCGACGCTGATCAACAACACCCTTTTCCCCTTGGCCGCCACGGCACTCAATGGCGCAAGCAGTCTGGAAGCCGCACCGCACAGCAGCATGGACGGCCTGCAGCACCTGGACAAGGTGGTGGATATCGACCAGAGCCCGATCGGCCGCACACCACGCTCCAACCCGGCGACCTACACCGGCATCTTCACGCCGATCCGCGAGCTGTTCTCCGGTGTACCGGAGTCACGCTCGCGGGGTTATGGTCCGGGGCGTTTCTCATTCAACGTCAAGGGGGGCCGTTGCGAGGCCTGCCAGGGCGATGGCCTGATCAAGGTGGAAATGCACTTCCTGCCGGACATCTACGTGCCGTGTGACGTGTGCAAGAGCAAGCGCTACAACCGCGAAACCTTGGAGATCAAGTACAAGGGCAAGAACATCCACGAGGTGCTGGAAATGACCATCGAGGATGCCCGAGAGTTCTTCGATGCGGTGCCGGCGCTGGCGCGCAAGCTGCAAACGTTGATGGATGTGGGCCTGTCGTACATCAAACTGGGGCAATCAGCGACCACGTTGTCCGGCGGTGAGGCGCAGCGGGTGAAGCTGTCGCGCGAATTGTCCAAGCGCGATACCGGCAAGACCTTGTACATCCTCGACGAACCTACTACCGGTCTGCACTTTGCCGATATCCAGCAACTGCTGGATGTGTTGCATCGCCTGCGCGACCACGGCAATACCGTGGTGGTGATCGAGCATAACCTGGATGTGATCAAGACTGCCGACTGGCTGGTTGACCTGGGGCCTGAGGGCGGCTCCAAGGGTGGGCAGATCATTGCCTGCGGTACGCCAGAAGAGCTGAGCGAGATGAAGCAGTCATATACCGGCCATTACCTGAAACCATTGCTGGAGCGGGATCGGGCCTAAGTGTTGCCAGCGCAATGAAAAAGCCCCTGGTACCGAGGGTGCCAGGGGCTTTTACTTGAGCCTGTGGGTAACTTACATCTGCGACTGCAGGTAGTTTTCCAGCCCAATGGCCTTGATCAGGCCCTGCTGCTTCTCAAGCCAGTAGGTGTGATCTTCTTCGGTGTCGGCCAGCTGCGCACGCAGGATGTCACGACTGACGTAGTCCTTGTGCAGTTCGCATAGCTCGATGCCTTTACAAAGCGCACCGCGCACCTTGTATTCGAGCTTGAGGTCTGCCTCGATCATTTCCGGCACGGTGCTACCGACCTCCAGGTCATCCGCACGCATGTCAGGGGTCCCTTCGAGCATGAGGATACGACGCATCAGGGCATCGGCGTGCTGCGTCTCTTCCTCCATCTCGTGGTTGATGCGCTCGTAGAGCTTGGACAGGCCCCAGTCTTCGTACATGCGCGAATGAATGAAGTACTGGTCGCGTGCCGCCAGTTCGCCCTTCAGCAGCGTGACGAGATAGTTGATTACATCCGGGTGGCCTTGCATCGCCCTGATTCTCCATGTGAAAACGTCTATGCCACATAGTGTGAACCAGCTTTTGCCTATGGTCACTGAAAAACGCGCAATCAGACGCAAAAAATCGGTTAAACAGTAGTGATATTCATTGAAAAACCGCCCAAATGAGGGCGGTTCTTCTTATCACTTCGACTTAGGCGAGATTGATGCCCAAAGCCTTCGCAATCCCTTCGCCATAGGCCGGATCCGCCTTGAAGAAGTACTGTAGCTGACGCTGAATCACGTCTTCGCTGACACCGGCCATGGCACCGGCGATGTTGCTGATCAGCAGGGCTTTCTGCTCATCGCTCATCAAACGGAACAAGGCGCCAGCATGGCTGAAGTAGTCGGTGTCCTCGCGGTGATCGTAGCGATCAGCCGCACCATTCATTGCCAATGCTGGCTCAGCATGACGTGGCGACTGTTTCGGGGCATCGCTGTAGCTGTTTGGCTCGTAGTTCGGTGCACTACCGTAACTGCCGGTGGCCATCGAGCCGTCGCGCTGATAGCTGTTGACCGGGCAACGTGGCGCGTTGACTGGCAATTGCTGGTGGTTGGTGCCCACGCGATAGCGGTGCGCGTCGGCGTAGGCGAATACACGGCCTTGCAGCATGCGGTCCGGTGAAAGACCGACGCCGGGCACCATATTGCTCGGGCCGAACGCGGCCTGCTCGACCTCTGCAAAATAGTTGAGTGGGTTACGGTTGAGCTCCAGCACACCCACCTCGATGAGCGGATAATCCTTCTGCGACCAGGTTTTGGTCACGTCGAATGGGTTCTCGTCGCGGCTGGCAGCCTCGGCTTCGCTCATCACCTGAATGCAGACAGTCCAGCGCGGGTAGTCGCCACGCCCAATGGCCTCGAAGAGGTCGCGCTGAGCGTAATCCGGGTCGGTACCTGCCAGGCGTGCAGCGTCTGCCGGGGTGAGGTTCTTGATGCCTTGTTGGGTCTTGAAGTGCCACTTGACCCAAGTGCGTTCGCCCTTTGCATTGATCAGGCTGTAGGTGTGGCTGCCGAAGCCATGCATGTGACGGTAGCCGTCCGGAATGCCACGGTCGGAAAACAGGATGGTGACCTGATGCAGCGCTTCTGGGGAGTGCGACCAGAAATCCCACATCATCTGAGCGTTCTTCAGGTTGGACTGCGGGTGGCGTTTCTGGGTGTGGATAAAGTCCGGGAATTTCAGTGGATCGCGAATGAAGAACACTGGCGTGTTGTTACCGACGATGTCCCAGTTGCCTTCCTCGGTGTAGAACTTCACCGCGAAGCCACGCGGGTCACGCTCGGTATCTGCAGAGCCGCGCTCGCCACCAACGGTGGAGAAACGCAAGAAAGTCTCGGTTTGTTTACCGACCTCTTCGAACAGCTTGGCGCTGGTATAGCCGGTGATATCGTGAGTAACGGTAAAGTTACCGTAGGCGCCCGAGCCTTTGGCATGGACGCGGCGCTCAGGAATGTTCTCGCGATTGAAATGGGCGAGCTTCTCGATCAGGTGGAAGTCGTCGAGCAACAGCGGACCGCGCGGGCCGGCGGAGCGGGAGTTCTGGTTGTCGGCTACAGGTGCACCGCTGGCGGTGGTGAGAATCTTGCTCATGGGCTCTCCTTTTCGGTCTTCAAGGGCCGGCTAATCGGCTGTAGAGAGAGTATTGACGAGCAAGATTACAGGGACAAATTCATTACATGACTTACATCAATAGAAATAAACAATAGATGTAAAAACAAAAAACCGGGCACTAGGCCCGGTTTTCTGTAGCAGACAGAACGTCTTACTCAGCAGCTTCTACAGCACCGCCGACCGGACGATCAACCAGCTCGACGTACGCCATAGGCGCGTTGTCGCCAGCGCGGAAACCGCACTTCAGGATGCGCAGGTAGCCGCCCTGACGGGTGGCGTAACGCTTGCCCAGGTCGTTGAACAGTTTGCCAACAGCGGACTTCGAACGGGTACGGTCGAAGGCCAGACGACGGTTAGCAACGCTGTCTTCCTTGGCCAGGGTGATCAGCGGCTCGGCAACGCGGCGCAGTTCCTTGGCTTTCGGCAGGGTGGTTTTGATCAGCTCGTGCTCGATCAGCGACACTGCCATGTTCTGGAACATAGCCTTGCGGTGAGAGCTGGTGCGGCTCAGGTGACGTCCACTTTTACGATGACGCATGATTCATTCCTTACCAAACACTACGTTCGGTGATTACGACGATCAGGCGGTCGCCTTGTCGTCTTTCTTAAGACTTGCAGGCGGCCAGTTGTCGAGGCGCATGCCGAGAGACAGACCACGAGAGGCCAGAACGTCCTTGATTTCAGTCAGGGACTTCTTACCCAGGTTAGGAGTCTTCAACAGCTCTACTTCGGTACGCTGAATCAGGTCGCCGATGTAGTAGATGTTCTCCGCCTTGAGGCAGTTGGCCGAACGTACAGTCAGTTCCAGGTCGTCAACCGGACGCAGCAGGATCGGATCGATCTCGTCTTCCTGCTCGACTACGACAGGCTCGCTGTCACCTTTGAGGTCGACGAACGCGGCCAACTGCTGTTGCAGAATGGTCGCAGCGCGGCGGATAGCCTCTTCAGGATCCAGGGTGCCGTTGGTTTCCAGATCAATGACCAGTTTGTCCAGGTTGGTACGCTGTTCAACACGGGCGTTCTCGACCACATAGGCGATACGACGCACCGGGCTGAAGGAGGCGTCCAACTGCAGACGGCCAATGCTACGGCTTTCGTCTTCGTCGGTTTGACGGGAGTCGGCCGGCTCGTAACCACGACCACGAGCTACAGTGAGCTTCATGTTCAGAGCGCCGTTCGACGCCAGGTTCGCGATTACGTGATCGGGGTTGACGATCTCGACATCGTGATCCAGCTGAATATCGGCAGCGGTAACCACCCCCGAACCCTTTTTCGACAAGGTCAGCGTAACTTCGTCACGACCATGCAGTTTGATAGCGAGACCTTTCAGGTTCAACAGGATTTCAATTACGTCTTCCTGAACACCTTCGATCGCGGAGTACTCATGGAGTACGCCATCGATCTCGGCCTCGACTACTGCACAGCCAGGCATGGAGGACAACAGGATGCGGCGCAGCGCGTTGCCCAGGGTATGGCCGAAACCACGCTCGAGAGGCTCGAGCGTAATTTTGGCGCGGGTCGGACTGACTACCTGCACATCAATGTGGCGGGGAGTCAGGAACTCATTTACCGAAATCTGCATGGATGCACCTATTTTCTAGCCCTTACTTGGAGTAGAGCTCGACAATCAGGTTTTCGTTGATGTCGGCAGACAGGTCGCTGCGAGCAGGAACGTTCTTGAAAACGCCCGACTTTTTAGCAGCATCCACATCAACCCACTCAACGCGGCCACGCTGGGCGCACAGTTCAAGGGCTTGAACAATGCGCAACTGGCCCAGCGATTTCTCGCGGACTGCGACCACGTCCCCCGGACGAACTTGGTAGGATGGAATGTTTACAGTCTTACCGTTGACGCTGATCGCTTTGTGCGAAACCAGCTGACGGGACTCGGAACGAGTCGAGCCGAAGCCCATACGGTAAACGACGTTATCCAGACGGCACTCGAGCAGTTGCAGCAGGTTCTCACCGGTTGCGCCTTTTTTCGAGGCAGCAGCTTGGTAGTAACCGCGGAACTGACGCTCCAGAACACCGTAGATACGACGGACTTTTTGTTTCTCACGCAGCTGGGTGCCGTAGTCGGACTGACGGCCACGGCGCTGGCCGTGGATACCTGGGGCTGCTTCGATATTGCACTTCGATTCCAGAGCGCGAACGCCGCTCTTCAGGAACAGATCGGTGCCTTCACGACGAGACAGTTTGCATTTTGGACCAATGTAACGTGCCATTCTTCTGTCTCCTGATTACACGCGACGCTTCTTCGGCGGACGGCACCCGTTGTGCGGGATTGGCGTCACGTCGGTGATGCTGGCGATCTTGTAGCCGCAGCTGTTCAATGCACGAACGGCGGACTCACGACCTGGACCTGGACCCTTGACGTTAACGTCGAGGTTCTTCAGACCGTATTCCAGCGCAGCTTGACCAGCACGCTCAGCAGCGATCTGAGCTGCGAACGGGGTGGATTTGCGCGAACCACGGAAACCCGAACCACCGGAGGTCGCCCAGGACAAAGCATTGCCCTGACGGTCGGTGATGGTCACGATGGTGTTGTTGAAAGAAGCATGGATGTGGGCGATGCCATCAACCACTGTCTTTTTGACTTTCTTACGAGGACGAGCAGCAGGTTTTGCCATGTCTATATTCCTGGGCGATTACTTGCGGATCGGCTTACGCGGGCCCTTACGGGTGCGTGCGTTGGTCTTGGTGCGCTGACCGCGAACCGGCAGACCTTTACGATGACGCAGGCCGCGGTAGCAACCCAGGTCCATCAAGCGCTTGATCTTCATGTTGATGTCACGACGCAGGTCACCTTCGGTGGTGAACTTCGCGACTTCGCCACGCAGGGTTTCGATTTGCTCGTCGCTCAGATCCTTGATCTTAGCGGCTGGGTTTACACCAGCGTCTGCACAAATCTTCTGTGCAGTTGTGCGACCGACACCATAGATGTAGGTCAGCGAGATAACAGTATGCTTGTTATCTGGAATGTTGACGCCTGCAATACGGGCCATTCAGTGGGACTCCAATTGACAGCTACCTACGCCCCGGAAGCCAAGAAATAGGGCGCGAGATAATATCGCTGTAGAAACGAATAATCAACCCAGCAGCACACTAGCTGCTGGGTTTGAAGCGCAGATCACACTCAGCCTTGGCGCTGTTTGTGACGCGGTTCCGCGCTGCAGATCACTCGTACGACGCCTTCGCGACGGATGATCTTGCAGTTACGGCACAGCTTTTTCACCGATGCACGAACTTTCATTACCGACTCCTCGAACCTTAGGGGCGTATCAGCGCAGCAAACCGCTGCCACCGTAGCCTTTCAGGTTGGCTTTCTTCATCAGGGATTCGTACTGGTGCGAAACGAGGTGCGATTGTACTTGGGACATGAAGTCCATCACAACCACTACCACAATCAGCAACGAGGTCCCGCCAAGGTAGAACGGCACATTTGCTGCCACCACCAGGAACTGGGGCAGAAGGCAGACGGCCATCATGTAAAGAGCACCGAACATGGTCAAACGGGTCAGAACGCCATCAATGTAGCGCGCCGACTGCTCACCAGGACGGATACCCGGAATAAAGGCACCGGACTTCTTCAGGTTTTCCGCTACGTCTTTCGGGTTGAACATCAACGCTGTGTAGAAGAAGCAGAAGAAAATGATCCCTGCACTAAACAGCAGAATGTTCAACGGCTGACCAGGAGCGATCGACTGCGAGATGTCCTGCAGCCAGCCCATACCTTCGGACTGACCAAACCAGGCACCCAGCGAAGCCGGGAACAGCAAAATGCTGCTCGCGAAAATGGCCGGGATAACCCCCGCCATGTTCACCTTCAGCGGCAAGTGGCTAGTCTGCGCAGCGAAGACCTTGCGGCCCTGCTGACGCTTGGCGTAATGAACGGCGATACGACGCTGACCACGCTCAATGAACACCACAAAACCGATAATCGCTACTGCCAGCAAACCGATGGCGACCAAGGCGAAAATGTTGATATCGCCTGTGCGTGCAGACTCGAAAGACTGCCCGATTGCTCTCGGAAGACCGGCAACGATACCTGCGAAGATCAACATCGAGATACCGTTGCCCACACCGCGCTCGGTGATCTGCTCGCCCAGCCACATCATGAACATCGCGCCTGCCACGAAAGTGGAAACAGCGACGACGTGGAAGCCCAGGCCTGCAGAAAACGCCACGCCCTGGTTGGCCAGGCCAATGGACATGCCAATGGCTTGGACCAGTGCCAGGATAACGGTGCCGTAGCGGGTGTACTGGCTGATCTTGCGACGGCCAGCTTCACCTTCCTTCTTCAACTGCTCCAGTTGCGGGCTGACCGCCGTCATCAACTGCATGATGATCGATGCCGAGATGTACGGCATGATCCCCAGTGCAAAGATGCTCATGCGCTCGAGCGCGCCACCGGAAAACATGTTGAACAAGCTAAGAATGGTCCCCTCATTCTGCCGAAACAGATCCGCCAGACGGTCCGGATTGATGCCGGGAACCGGGATATGCGCACCTATCCGATAGACGATGATCGCCATGAACAGAAAGCGCAGACGAGCCCAGAGTTCCGACATCCCGCCCTTACCGAGCGAAGAGAGAGCACCTTGCTTAGCCATTTATTCCTCGAATTTGCCGCCAGCTGCTTCGATAGCCGCACGCGCACCCTTGGTGGCTGCGATACCCTTGATGGTGACTGCGCGAGTAACTTCGCCAGACAGCATGATTTTCACACGCTGAATGTGCTGGTTGATCACGTTGGCATCCTTCAGGGATTGCACGGAGATCACGTCGCCTTCCACTTTGGCCAGCTCGGACAGACGCACTTCAGCGCGGTCCATGGCTTTCAGGGAAACGAAGCCGAACTTCGGCAGGCGACGGTGCAGCGGCTGTTGACCGCCTTCGAAGCCAGGAGCGATCGAACCACCCGAACGGGAAGTCTGACCTTTGTGGCCACGGCCGCCGGTCTTACCCAGACCGCTACCGATACCACGACCTGGACGATGCTTCTCGCGACGGGAACCCGGCGCTGGACTCAGATCATTGAGTTTCATCGATTAGCCCTCGACCTTCAGCATGTAGTAAGCCTTGTTGATCATCCCGCGGTTCTCGGGAGTATCCTGGACTTCTACAGTGTGACCGATGCGACGCAGACCCAGGCCTTTAACACACAGCTTGTGGTTAGGCAGACGGCCCGAGACGCTCTTGATCAGCGTTACTTTTACGGTTGCCATGATCAGAAGATCTCCTCGACGCTCTTGCCACGCTTGGCGGCAATGGATTCAGGAGATTGCATGGCTTTCAGACCCTTGAAGGTGGCGTAAACCACGTTCACTGGGTTGGTCGAACCGTAGCACTTGGCCAGAACGTTCTGAACACCAGCAACTTCCAGGACAGCACGCATTGCGCCACCGGCGATGATACCGGTACCTTCCGAGGCAGGCTGCATGTAAACCTTCGAGGCGCCGTGGGCAGCCTTGGTGGCGTACTGCAGGGTGGTGCCCTTCAGGTCAACCTGGATCATGTTGCGGCGAGCAGCTTCCATGGCTTTCTGGATCGCGGCTGGTACTTCGCGCGACTTGCCACGGCCGAAGCCAACACGACCTTTACCATCACCAACCACGGTCAGCGCGGTGAAGGTGAAGATACGGCCGCCTTTTACGGTTTTGGCAACGCGGTTAACTTGAACCAGCTTCTCGATGTAGCCTTCGTCGCGCTTTTGATCGTTATTTGCCATAACTTAGAACTCCAGCCCGCCTTCACGAGCAGCATCAGCCAGCGCTTTGACGCGGCCATGGTACTTGAAGCCGGAACGGTCAAAGGCAACTTGAGATACACCGGCGGCTTTCGCACGCTCAGCTACCAGCTTGCCAACCTTAGTGGCCGCGTCGATGTTGCCAGTGGCGCCATCACGCAGGTCTTTGTCCAAGGTCGAGGCGCTTGCCAGAACCTTGCTGCCGTCGGCCGAAATGACCTGGGCGTAGATGTGCTGCGAGGAGCGGAACACGCACAGGCGCACGACTTCGAGTTCGTGCATCTTGAGACGTGCTTTGCGAGCGCGACGCAGTCGAATAACTTTTTTGTCGGTCATTTACTAGGCCCTACTTCTTCTTGGCTTCTTTACGACGGACTACTTCGTCCGCGTAACGCACACCTTTACCTTTGTAAGGCTCTGGCGGACGGAAGTCGCGGATTTCAGCGGCCACCTGACCTACCAGCTGCTTGTCGATACCCTTGATCAGGATGTCGGTCTGGCTAGGTGTTTCAGCGGTGATACCGGCTGGCAGTTCGTAGTCCACTGGGTGAGAGAAGCCCAGGGCCAGGTTCAGGACGGTGCCTTTAGCCTGTGCCTTGTAACCAACACCGACCAGCTGGAGCTTGCGCTCGAAGCCTTGGCTTACGCCTTGGACCATGTTGTTGACCAGAGCGCGGGTGGTACCGGCCATGGCACGAGCTTGCTGGTCACCATTGCGAGCGACGAAACGCAGCTCACCAGACTCTTCGGTAACTTCAACAGACGAGTGAACGTTCAGTTCGAGAGTACCTTTGGCACCCTTCACCGAAAGCTGCTGACCGGCGAATTTGACTTCGACACCGGATGGCAGCTTAACGGGGTTCTTAGCGACGCGAGACATGTCTATCCCCCCTTAGAACACTGTGCACAGAACTTCGCCGCCGACACCGGCAGCGCGCGCAGCGCGATCAGTCATCACACCTTTGTTGGTGGAGACGATAGACACGCCCAGACCGCCACGTACTTTCGGCAGATCGGTGACGGCCTTGTACTGGCGCAGGCCTGGACGGCTGGAGCGCTTCAGTTCCTCGATGACCGGACGGCCTTCGAAGTACTTCAGTTCGATCGACAGGGAAGGCTTGGCCTCACCAGTTACCTGGTAGCCAGCGATGTAACCTTCGTCCTTCAGAACTTTGGCAACCGCGACCTTCAGGGTAGAGGAAGGCATGCTTACGACGGACTTTTCAGCCATCTGGGCATTACGGATGCGAGTTAGCATGTCCGCTAACGGGTCCTGCATACTCATGGGCTAGATGCTCCTGATACAAGAATTATTAGCCTTGCGGCTATGACAACCACCCGAACGGTTTGGGCAAAAACCCAGGCTCAGGTGAGCCGGTCATTCTAGACACAAGGCAGAAACGAAACAAGCCCCATATAGGGGCTTGTTTGTTGGCAAGGTCACCGGCGGTCGGAAGATTGCTCCCCTTCCACCCGCGCCTTGCCTGCAGCGATTACCAGGAGGCCTTGACCAGGCCTGGTACGTCACCGCGCATTGCAGCTTGACGCAGCATGTTACGGCCCAGGCCGAACTTACGGTATACACCGTGAGGACGACCGGTCAGGCGGCAACGGTTGCGCAGGCGCGAGGCGCTAGCGTCGCGTGGCTGCTTCTGCAGAGCGACAACGGCAGCGAAACGCTCTTCTGGAGAGGCGTTCAGGTTGACGATGGTCGCTTTCAGCTCAGCACGCTTCTTGGCGAACTTTGCTACCGTGAGCTGACGCTTCAGCTCGCGGTTTTTCATGCTCTTCTTGGCCATTTTCCTACTCCAATCAGTTGCGGAACGGGAACTTGAAAGCACGCAGCAGAGCGCGGCCTTCGTCGTCCGAACGAGCAGTGGTGGTCAGGGTGATGTCCAAACCGCGCAGAGCATCGATCTTGTCGTAGTCGATTTCCGGGAAGATGATCTGCTCTTTCACGCCCATGCTGTAGTTGCCACGACCATCGAAGGACTTGGCATTCAGGCCGCGGAAGTCGCGAACCCGAGGCAGGGAGATCGCCAGCAGGCGGTCCAGGAATTCGTACATCTTGTCGCTACGCAGGGTCACCTTGACGCCGATCGGCCAGCCTTCGCGGACTTTGAAGCCAGCGATGGATTTGCGAGCGAAAGTCACGACCGGCTTTTGACCGGTGATCTTTTCCAGGTCGGCAACAGCGTGCTCGATGACTTTCTTGTCGCCGATCGCTTCGCCCAGACCCATGTTCAGGGTGATCTTGGTAACGCGCGGAACTTCCATCACGTTCGACAGCTTAAGTTCTTCCTTAAGCTTAGGAGCGATTTCGTTCCGGTAAATCTCTTTCAGTCGTGCCATGGTCTTCTACCTAGCAGTGTTCAAGCATCAACCGCTTTTTGGGTCGACTTGAAGACACGAATTTTTTTACCGTCTTCTACTTTGAAACCAACGCGGTCAGCCTTGTTGGTTTCACCGTTGAAGATGGCAACGTTGGAAGCGTGCAGAGGCGCTTCTTTCTCGACGATACCGCCCTGTACGCCCGCCATCGGGTTAGGCTTGGTATGACGCTTGACCAGGTTCACGCCACCGATAACCAGACGGTCATCAGCCAGAACCTTCAGCACCTTACCGCGCTTACCTTTGTCTTTGCCGGCGATCACGATGATCTCGTCGTCACGACGAATCTTTTGCATGTCGGATCTCCTTACAGCACTTCAGGGGCGAGCGAGACGATCTTCATGAACTTCTCAGTACGAAGTTCACGGGTCACTGGCCCGAAGATGCGAGTGCCGATCGGCTCTTGCTTGTTGTTCAGCAGAACAGCAGCGTTGCCGTCGAAACGAATGATGGAACCGTCAGCGCGACGAACACCATGACGGGTACGTACGACGACTGCGGTCATCACCTGGCCTTTTTTGACCTTACCGCGCGGAATTGCTTCCTTGACGGTTACTTTGATGATGTCACCGATACCGGCGTAACGGCGGTGCGAACCGCCGAGTACCTTGATGCACATGACGCGACGAGCGCCGCTGTTATCGGCCACATCGAGCATGGATTGAGTCTGAATCATAAAATTTCTCCGACCCCTAGCCCTTAGACTTCAACAGCGCGTTCGAGGACTTCAACCAGTGCCCAGGACTTGGTCTTGGCCAGCGGACGGGTTTCACGGATGGAAACCTTGTCGCCGATCTTGCACTGGTTGGCTTCGTCGTGCGCGTGCAGCTTAGTCGAACGCTTAACGTATTTACCGTAGATCGGGTGCTTTACGCGACGCTCGATCAGAACGGTGATGGTCTTGTCCATTTTGTCGCTGACGACACGGCCAGTCAGCGTACGGACGGTTTTTTCAGCTTCAGCCATGATCACTTACCTGCCTGCTGGTTGAGCACAGTTTTCACGCGAGCGATGTCACGCTTAACTTGCGAGAGCAGGTGCGACTGCCCCAACTGGCCAGTTGCTTTCTGCATACGCAGATTGAACTGGTCGCGCAGCAAGCCGAGCAGTTGCTCGTTCAGTTGCTGTGCCGATTTTTCACGAAGTTCATTCGCTTTCATCACATCACCGTCCGCTTAACAAAGGAGGTGGCGAGAGGCAGCTTTGCAGCAGCCAGGGCGAAAGCTTCGCGCGCCAGCTCTTCAGAAACACCCTCGATCTCGTACAGGACTTTGCCTGGCTGAATCTGGGCAACCCAGTATTCCACGGAGCCCTTACCTTTACCCATACGAACCTCAAGAGGTTTTTTGGAGATCGGCTTGTCCGGGAACACACGGATCCAGATCTTACCGCCACGCTTAACGTGACGGGTCAGCGCACGACGTGCGGACTCGATCTGGCGAGCGGTGAGGCGACCGCGAGCAACAGCTTTCAGGGCGAATTCGCCGAAGCTGACTTTGCTACCGCGCAGTGCCAGACCACGGTTGTGGCCAGTCATCTGCTTGCGGAATTTTGTACGCTTTGGTTGCAACATTTGGCGTACCCCTTACTTAGCAGCTTTTTTACGAGGCGCTGGTGCTTGTGGTTTCAGTTCTTCTTGGCGACCACCAATAACTTCGCCTTTGAAGATCCAAACCTTCACACCGATCACACCGTAAGTGGTGTGAGCTTCGTAGGTGTTGTAGTCGATATCGGCACGCAGGGTGTGCAGAGGCACACGACCTTCGCGATACCACTCGGTACGAGCAATCTCAGCACCGCCGAGACGACCGCTCACCTGGATCTTGATGCCCTTGGCACCAATACGCATGGCGTTCTGTACCGCGCGCTTCATGGCGCGACGGAACATTACACGGCGTTCCAGCTGCTGAGCTACGCTCTGCGCAACCAGCATAGCGTCGAGTTCCGGCTTGCGGATCTCTTCGATGTTGATGTGCACAGGCACACCCATCTGCTTGGTCAGGTCCTGACGCAGCTTCTCGACATCTTCACCTTTCTTACCGATAACGATACCGGGACGAGCGGTGTGGATGGTGATGCGTGCAGTTTGAGCCGGACGATGAATATCGATACGGCTTACGGACGCGCTTTTTAGTTTGTCTTGGAGGTACTCACGCGTTTTCAGATCCTTCAACAGGTAATCTGCGTAAGTAGCACCGTCTGCGTACCAGACGGAGGTGTGCTCCTTGACGATTCCCAGGCGAATGCCAGTGGGATGTACTTTCTGACCCATCTGATCGACTCCGTTACTTGTCCGCAACCTTGACAGTGATATGGCAAGACCGCTTGACGATGCGATCAGCACGGCCTTTGGCACGTGGCATGATGCGCTTCAGCGAACGCCCTTCGTTGACGAAGACGGTGGAGACCTTCAGGTCATCAACGTCTGCGCCTTCGTTGTGTTCGGCGTTGGCTACGGCCGACTCGAGGACTTTCTTCATGATTTCAGCGGCTTTTTTGCTGCTGAAGGCCAACAGGTTGAGCGCTTCGCCCACCTTCTTCCCGCGGATCTGGTCGGCGACCAAGCGGGCTTTCTGGGCGGAGATGCGAGCGCCCGACAACTTAGCGGCTACTTCCATTTCCTTACCCCTTAACGCTTGGCTTTCTTGTCAGCCACGTGCCCGCGATAGGTGCGGGTACCGGCGAACTCGCCCAGTTTGTGGCCGACCATGTCTTCGTTCACGAGAACTGGAACATGCTGGCGACCGTTGTGAACCGCGATGGTCAGACCGACCATTTGTGGCAGGATCATCGAACGGCGCGACCAGGTTTTAACTGGCTTGCGATCGTTCTTCTCCACCGCCACTTCGACCTTCTTCAACAGGTGAAGATCGATAAAAGGACCTTTTTTCAGAGAACGTGGCACTGTCGTATCCCTCTAGTTACTTGCGACGACGGACGATCATGTTGTCGGTACGCTTATTACCACGGGTTTTAGCACCCTTGGTTGGGAAGCCCCATGGCGATACCGGATGACGACCACCGGAGGTACGACCTTCACCACCACCGTGTGGGTGGTCAACCGGGTTCATGGCAACACCACGAACGGTTGGGCGAACGCCGCGCCAGCGTTTGGCACCAGCTTTACCCAGCGAACGCAGGCTGTGCTCGGAGTTCGAGACTTCGCCCAGGGTCGCACGGCACTCAGCCAGGACTTTACGCATTTCACCAGAGCGCAGACGCAGGGTCACGTAGACACCTTCGCGAGCGATCAGCTGAGCCGAAGCACCAGCGGAACGAGCGATCTGAGCACCTTTACCCGGCTTCAGTTCGATGCCGTGAATGGTGCTACCTACTGGAATGTTGCGCAGCTGCAGGGAGTTACCGGCCTTGATTGGGGCCAGGGCACCTGCGATCAGCTGGTCGCCAGCGCTCACGCCTTTAGGCGCGATGATGTAGCGACGCTCACCGTCTGCGTAGCACAGCAGGGCGATGTGAGCAGTACGGTTTGGATCGTATTCGATACGCTCGACAGTGGCTGGAATGCCATCTTTGTCGTTGCGACGGAAGTCGACCAGACGGTAATGCTGCTTGTGACCACCACCAACGTGACGAGTGGTAATGCGGCCATTGTTGTTACGACCACCAGACTTCGATTTTTTCTCGATCAGCGGTGCGTGAGGAGCGCCTTTGTGCAGCTCCTTGTTGACCACCTTGACCACGAAACGGCGGCCAGGGGAAGTCGGTTTGCATTTAACGATTGCCATGATGCACCCCTTCCTTACTCAGCACTGCTGCTGAAATCGAGATCTTGGCCTGGCTGAAGGGAGACGATCGCCTTCTTCCAGTCATTACGCTTGCCCAGACCACGTGCGGTACGCTTGGTTTTACCCAGAACGTTAACAGTCGACACGTTTTCAACTTTTACGTTGAACAGGCCTTCGACAGCTTTCTTGATTTCCAGCTTGGTTGCATCAGTAGCAACCTTGAATACGAACTGGCCTTTTTTCTCAGCCAGAACGGTAGCCTTCTCGGAAACGTGCGGGCCAAGGAGGACTTTGAATACGCGTTCCTGGTTCATCCCAGCAGCTCCTCGAATTTCTTCACGGCCGAGACAGTGATCAACACTTTCTCGTATGCGATCAGACTGACCGGGTCGGAACCTTGTACGTCACGTACATCGACGTGCGGCAGGTTACGAGCAGCCAGGTACAGGTTCTGATCAACAGCGTCGGAAACGATCAACACGTCGCTCAGACCCATGCCGTTCAGCTTGTTCAGCAGATCTTTGGTTTTCGGTGCTTCAACAGCGAAGTCCTGAACCACGACCAGACGGTCGCTACGCACCAGCTCAGCGAGGATGGAGCGCAGAGCTGCGCGATACATCTTCTTGTTGAGCTTTTGCGAGTGATCTTGAGGGCGAGCTGCGAAGGTTACACCACCGCCACGCCAGATCGGACCACGAGTGGTACCAGCACGAGCACGGCCAGTACCCTTCTGACGCCATGGGCGCTTACCGCCACCAGCCACGTCGGAACGGGTCTTCTGCTGCTTGGTACCCTGACGGCCGCCAGCCATGTAGGCCACGACTGCTTGGTGAACCAGCGTCTCGTTGAATTCGCCACCGAAAGTCAGTTCGGAAACTTCGATCGCCTGAGCGTCATTTACATTAAGTTGCATGTCAGTTTCCCCTTAACCGCGAGCCTTGACAGCTGGACGTACAACCACGTCGCCGCCAGTAGCGCCAGGTACGGCACCCTTGATCAGCAGCAGGTTGCGTTCAGCGTCTACGCGAACTACTTCCAGGGACTGAACAGTCACGCGCTCGGCGCCCATGTGACCGGACATTTTCTTGCCCTTGAACACACGACCAGGAGTCTGGCACTGGCCGATGGAACCAGGAACACGGTGCGACACGGAGTTACCGTGGGTGTTGTCCTGACCACGGAAGTTCCAGCGCTTGATGGTACCGGCGAAGCCTTTACCTTTGGACTGACCAGTAACGTCAACCAGCTGGCCTGCAGTGAAGAGTTCAGCTTTGATCAGATCGCCAGCCTGGAAATCGCCTTCTTCAAGACGGAACTCCCAAACACCGCGACCAGCGGCAACGTTGGCCTTGGCGAAGTGGCCTGCCTGAGCGGCAGTCACACGCGAAGCACGACGCTCGCCGACAGTGACTTGCACTGCACGGTAGCCATCGGTTTCTTCAGTTTTGAACTGGGTGACGCGATTCGGCTCGATCTCAATGACCGTGACCGGAATGGAGACACCTTCTTCGGTGAAAATGCGGGTCATACCGCACTTGCGACCGATTACACCAATAGTCATGTTGTAAACCTCATGAGTGTACGGGGCTTTCACCCGCTATGGCCGCCCATTTCAGAGCGTTACACGACTAGACCGAAGTCTTAGCCGAGGCTGATCTGTACTTCCACACCTGCCGCCAGATCAAGCTTCATCAGCGCGTCAACGGTTTTATCCGTTGGCTGGACGATGTCCAGAACACGCTTATGAGTGCGAATCTCGTACTGGTCACGCGCGTCTTTGTTGACGTGCGGGGAAACCAGAACGGTGAAACGCTCTTTGCGGGTAGGCAGTGGAATTGGACCACGCACTTGTGCACCAGTACGTTTCGCGGTTTCCACGATTTCCTGGGTGGATTGGTCGATCAGGCGATGGTCGAAAGCCTTCAACCTGATACGGATTTGCTGATTTTGCATTGGATTTCAGACTCCAGGCTGTTCCCAACGGACGCACTACGCCCGCTAAAAGGAGGCGTGATTCTATAGACGCCCCCAATTAGTGTCAACCCAATAAAAAAAACCCCCGCTGAGCGGGGGTTTTTTCAATCGGTCGAGTGATTACTCGATGATTTTGGCCACAACGCCGGCGCCGACGGTACGACCGCCTTCACGGATAGCGAAGCGCAGACCGTCTTCCATTGCGATGGTCTTGATCAGGGTAACAGTCATCTGAATGTTGTCACCTGGCATTACCATTTCAACGCCTTCCGGCAGTTCGCAGTTACCGGTCACGTCAGTGGTACGGAAGTAGAACTGTGGACGGTAGCCTTTGAAGAACGGCGTGTGACGGCCGCCTTCTTCCTTCGACAGGACGTAGACTTCTGCGGTGAACTTGGTGTGCGGCTTGACCGAACCTGGCTTGACCAGAACCTGACCACGCTCAACGTCGTCACGCTTGGTGCCACGCAGCAGAACGCCGCAGTTCTCGCCAGCACGACCTTCGTCCAGCAGCTTGCGGAACATCTCAACACCGGTGCAGGTGGTGGTGGTGGTGTCACGCAGACCAACGATTTCCAGCGGATCCTGAACGCGGACGATACCACGCTCGATACGACCGGTAACAACGGTACCACGACCCGAAATCGAGAACACGTCTTCGATCGGCATCAGGAACGGCTGGTCGATAGCACGAACTGGCTCAGGAATGTAGCTGTCCAGAGTTTCTACCAGCTTCTTAACAGCGGTAGTGCCCATTTCGTTGTCGTCTTTGCCTTCCAGCGCCATACGAGCCGAACCGATGATGATCGGGGTGTCGTCGCCTGGGAAGTCATAGGTGGACAGCAGGTCGCGAACTTCCATCTCGACCAGTTCCAGCAGCTCAGCGTCATCTACCAGGTCAGCCTTGTTCAGGAAGACCACGATGTACGGAACGCCCACCTGACGGGACAGCAGGATGTGCTCACGGGTTTGTGGCATCGGACCATCGGCGGCCGAGCAAACCAGGATCGCGCCGTCCATCTGGGCAGCACCGGTGATCATGTTCTTCACGTAGTCAGCGTGACCTGGGCAGTCAACGTGAGCGTAGTGACGAATGGTCGAGTTGTACTCAACGTGAGCGGTGTTGATGGTGATACCGCGCGCTTTTTCTTCCGGAGCCGAGTCGATCTTGTCGAACTCAACGATTGCCGAACCGAAAACTTCGGAGCAAACGCGAGTCAGAGCTGCGGTCAGAGTGGTCTTACCGTGGTCAACGTGGCCGATAGTGCCGACGTTAACGTGGGGAAGGGAACGATCAAA
>NZ_JBQENN010000017.1:62143-140909 GCF_052044625.1 Pseudomonas sp. 22515 | reverse complement strand
CCGAATATGCTACGTGCTGCCCACAGTTCTATTGGGCTGTGAAGGCGTTCATGTGCCTTGGCGTGTAGGTAGAGGCCTCCTGCGATGATAGCTACGCCTACGAGGACAAGGGCAGCGGCGGCCCATCCTGCAAAGGGCACAACCGATGTCACGCCTGCAATTGCAAGTCCTGCTTCAAGGACGACAGCGGAACCGACAGCCATGGTGAAACCACCAGTCAACGTGTAATCGGCAGCCGCTTGATTTCCGTTCGCTCTCTGGCGCCTTGCTTTGGAGATATCAGAAAGCAAGCTAAATGCTATTGCCGGGTATCCGGCTAATCGGGCAAACAGATTGCTACTCAAGAACTTGATAACCCCATTGCCAAAGGCCATACCCGGCGCTGTGGCACTTAATCTCAGCATGACGGCCTTTTGCGTTGCCCGTACGCTGACCAACGTCGCCGCCGCTGCACCAATCACCCCGAAAACAGATGAAGCGAACCCCATGGTGTATTCCGGTGCATCGCTCTTTTGCAGGCTGTTGTAAGCCGTCTTGAGCGATAAGATGTTGAACCACAGCATCCCCGCGTTTAAACCACCACCACCGCCCGAAGTGAGCAGCCCCAGAAAGTTAGGTTTCGCACGCGCAGTGGTGGTCAGCTCGATGGACACCGTGCGGCTACCCGAAATGCGCAACGCTTTCATCTCTTCAACCTGCGCCATGCCGCTCTTCAAATACCGCTGCACCTCCTGGCTAAAGGGATTTTCCGTAACGGCCTGCTCGGTGATGCGATAGCGCGCCGCCAACAACCCCAGCGCTTTCTCGGCATTGGCCTCACGCGCTGCCAGCAACACTTGCCGCCGCAGGCCATGGCTGGCATCCCAACGGGTTTGGCCACGCAGGCGCTTGAGCACCACGGTATTGACCGACTGGGCGGTGAGGTCAGTGATGTCCGCCATGGCCGGGAAGCGACCAGCCAGCCCTTCGATCACGTTGTCGCTGGCGCCGAACAAAGAGCCGATCGAATCGGCTTTATCCTTGAACGGGTTGAACGGCGCCAAGGCGATGTAAAGCGGGCTGTCGTGCTGGTCCAGCCATTGCTCCAGGCGTTTGAAACGCCGGTCATGATCTTCGGTGCCGGGTGTCGGCTGGCCCATCGGGTGAATCAGCAACGCCAGTGAAATTTCCAGACCGCGGGCGGAGGTGCGTTCGTCGCGGTCGTAACAGGCCAGTGCCGCAGCCAGGCTGTAGGGATTATCAATGTGTTGGGATTCGGCCGTCGCCAGCCAGGCGTCATGATCGTTGCTGGCTTGCAAGGCCAGGTTGCGCAGGGCGGCAATCCGTCGTTCCAGTGCGTCGCGTTCGGCGAGGAAGCGCCGGTATTTGTCGACATCGAGGCGCTGTGCCAGGCGCGCGCCATTAGGGGAGTAATCTTCATGGGTGAGGGCCTGGAAATGGGACTCGGCCGGCGACAGGGCAGGCCCCCGGCGTGACGTGCCCAGCCTGAACGCGGCCAGTTCCGGTGAAGGTGCATCCGCCGGGTACAGGCTTTCCAGCGTCTTGTTCAGCAGCATGGCGACCAGGTTGCGATGGTGAAAGTCGCGGCTCTGCGGGCTGAGCTGTTCGGCATCCAGCCGGTAACACGCTGGCACGCGCTCCTGCTCGGGAGGTTGGGCGGGTCTTGTGTGCTCCAGTTGCTCGGCCGGCATCAGGTCACGCAGTTGATGCTGGTAGGCCGAGACCGACAGGCTCAGGTCCAGGGCCATGCCTTCGGCGTCGGCGAGCGCCACCACCACTGGCACTTTCGGCTGGGTCCAGGGGTAGTGGCGGGCGATGGCATTGAGGTTGCCGATGGGCAAGGTTTCGGTGACCGGGTCGCTGCTCCAGGTCAGCGGCATGCGCCGCTCGGTTGGCTTGAAGTCTTCGACCCAGGTTTGCAGGGCACTCACTGGCAACACATGGGGCTGGGTGGACGGCGCCGGGTTGCCGCTCACCAGCTCGGCCATGTCCAGCTGGCGCATGTGCCGTTTGCGCAGGGCTGCCGAACCGGTGATACGGGCGGTGATGGCGTTGGTCCACAGGTGCGGGCTGTAGCCGATCCACACTTCCTTGGCCGTGTCCTGGCAGGTGTCGGCCCACACCCAGCCCGTGCTCTGGCCAGACAGGTAGCGCTCACGGCGGTGGTAGTCCTCCAGCCCTTGGTAGCGCAGCTCCTTGTAGAGGCCCGCGCCGACGTGCTCATGAATGACCAGTTTTTCGCCCAGAGGGCCTTTCATGAACACGTAGACATAGCCTGGGCGCACAGCGCGGAGGGTGTAGGCCGAGTGCTGCAGCGGGGCGAAGCCTTGTTCCAGGTTGAAGCCTGCATCGGCATAGCGGCAGGCGGGGGCGTCGCCGGTGCGGGGTACGATGGCGTAGCGCACCGGCAGGATGGGCACGCGTGCGCTGCAGGCAGGGCCGGAGGTGGCGCTGCTGACGGAGGCGTTAGTCATGGGCAGGCTCCTTGCTTTCGACCAGTGCCTGGAGCTCGCGAAGGCGGGCCTGGGGCGACTCTTCGAGGTTGGTGTAGATTTTTCCCGCCTTGTCATTGCTCATCAGCCACATGTGCCCGGCTATCAGCCGAATGAATTGGCCCGCAACTTCCTCGCTCCGGAAATTGAGGGCTGTCAGTTGAGGCAGGAGTGTTTCTATCCATAGGCGTATGTCCGCCAAGGTATGGTTGGCATAGGGCGGCATGGCCAAGACCTCATGCGCCAATGAGAGGACAAAGTGCTCGTGCATGCCTGCTTGCAGCCGATCAAGTTCAAGCGGCTGGAGGGTCAAAGGCAGTTCTGATCTTGAGCGGGCAGCAATCGGCATGTTTTCGTGTGTTTTCCACTCATGAGCCGGCCCCCAGTTGACTCGCCATGCCAACCGAGACACTGGGCCAAGCCATACCTTGCGATGGTTGTCGTCCAGCGCATTCAGCCAGGCTGCAAGATGGTCCGGTGTGAAATGGTGAGTGGCAACGCTCTGATCAGGGAGTACGACCTGCACCAGGCTGGTGAAGTGGTCTGCCAGCGCTGCCAGGCCAACCTCGGCATCCAGCGCGATAGCTCCACCGATAGGCATCCAGGTCGTGATTGCATGGGCAAGCAGCTCGTGAGCGTCTGCAACGTCCACCAGCAAAGGCCCAAACTCATGACGGTCATCCAGGGCGCTGTTCTTCCATAACCATGCCTTTTGAGTATTCCGGCTGACAGCGTTGATAAGCTCGAGTACCGATGGGGCATAAGCAGGAACCAGTTCACCCTCCTGCGGGATGGGCCGATAGGCCCAGTACTCGATTGCCCTGGTCATGAGCAGCAGAAAGCGGCAGTTATGAGCGAAGTCTTCGCTGCGCGGAGCAGCTGATGACGGTGTAGTCATTGGACTGGCCCTCGGATACAGCGGCAATCGGGCAGGGGGCAGGTACCATCAGGGCGGCGCCCACACAAGCGCTCCAGAGGCTTGCCGGTGTTCGGGGCACTGCTGATGGAAAATGGGCTTGTCGTCCCATTTGCCGACTTGAGCATCTGGCCGGTGATGCGAATCGTCGGGCTGTCCAGGGTGATGCCCGTTTCGTCGATTCGAATGGAGCCACCAGGGCCTTGGATGACCACGGCTTCAGAGGCTCGAAGTTCATAACGGCGTGTACGTCTGCGGATATCCCCACGGGCTTCCAGCTCGGCATGCCCTTCGACCCGTTGCTCGAAGTTGCCACCGATACGGGTGTGGTGATTGGCGGCGATCTGGTCGTGACGGTGATTGCCGATGTTTTCGACACGGTCCTTGGCGATCCTGATCGTGTGGTTTCTGCCGATGTCGAGCGCGGCGTCCTGCCCGATGGTGATGTGCTCGTCATTGCCAACCGTTTCCGTACGGTCGTGGCCGATCAGGATCGATTCGTCGTGATCGACCTGCTCTTTGCGGTCATTGCCGACCTGCGTAGTCTCATCGTGCTTGACCACATTGTTCTGGTCCCTCTGGGCATGAATGAACACTTCCTCCTGGCCCAGTTCGTCCTCGAAGCGCAGCTCGTTGAAGCCATCGCCCTTGTGGGTCTGGCTCTTGATGGTCATGCGGGTCTTGTGACGGGGAAGGTCGTAGGGTGGCAGCTGGTTACCGCAGTAAGTACGGCCGGTGATCATCGGCTGATCGGGGTCGCCGTTGACGTAGTGGATGATCACGTCCTGGCCAATCCGTGGGATGGCCATCGAGCCCCAGCTGCCGCCGGCCCAGCCTTGGGAGACGCGTACCCAGCAGGAACTGAACGCGTTGTCCTGGCTTTCTCTGTCCCAGGGGAAGCTGACCTTGACCCGGCCCCATTCGTCGCAGTAGATCTCTTCACCGGGCGGCCCCACCACGGTGGCCATGTGCGGGCCGTCAACGCGTGGTTTGGGCAACGGGGCTGGGCGCCATTCGGTTCTGCCTGGCACCAGTACCGCCTTTTGCTCGTAACGTGTGCCCTGGTCGGCCCCGGCAGCTTCTTCCTGCAGGCTGGTGAGCTGGCTGCCTTCGTGGCGAACCGTGCTGACCCGCCAATGCACATTCAGGTCTTCGCGCGGGTGGCCTGTCAGGGTGAAGCTCAGGCCTGGTTGCAAGCGCACATCGTCGCCTTGCACTTGGGCAATACGCACGTCATGGCGCAAGCCGGTGATGCGGTTTTCGGTGAACGGCTTGCCAACGGCATCGCGTTTGTAACGGCCGGGGTAGTCGAAGCACTCATAGTCCGTAGACTGGTGCTCAAGATACAGGCCCGAGGCCCTGTGTTCCTGACGATAGGCCGGGTGGGTGAAGGTGTAGTCGCGTTGAACCTGCCGTGCAGTACGCACCTGTTCGCTGTAGCGCAAGCGCCGTAGGCACGGTTGAGGCTGGTCGCCGCCGTGGCTGGAATGGTACAGCACGGTGGCTGGGGCTGACGGTTCACGCTCACGGTAGAAGCCTCCGGCGTCGTCCTCGTGTTTGATGGCACCGTGACTTATCAGACCGAGTGACTGCAGTCTGTCGGTGATGATCAGCTTATGGCGTTTCTCACTGTGCTCGAAGCGGTAGACGAAGCCTTCTTCGGCTGTCAGGCGGGCGATGAAGTCGAGGTCGGTTTCGCCGGCTTGTACGCAGAATTCGCGCACTTGGTGGTCCAGGCTGGCGCGTAGTTCGTACTGGTCGATGCCCTGGCGCTTGAGCATCAGTTCAAGAATTTGCGGCACGGTCTTGTGCTGGAAGATGCGCCAGTTCGAGCGCAGCCTGGCGCGGGCCAGTTGCGGTTCGACCAATACGTGGTAGTAAGTGCGGTAGAAGCCACTCTCGCCCTGGCTGAAGCTGCTGACCAGGCCATGTACGTAGCGTACGGGGCGGCCACCGTCCCAGATGGTGAACAGCACGGGTTTGTCGAGCAGGTGGCCGAAGTCGACATCGTGTTCGAAGCTGACGAGGTCCAGGGTCAACGTGAACGGTTGGCTGAGCGCCTCCTTGAGCTTGAACGACACCACTTCGAACTCAGTGTTGCCCACGAGTGGTTCAAAGCTGTAGCGTAAATCAGATTGGCTAGGCATAAATATCCTTTCCGCCTTCTGAGTATTCGAAAAGCCCAGGCAGAGCGAGCCTGCCTGGGGCGTTTCAGTTAGATCAGGCGATCGGATTGCGCCAGTCGTCAGAACCTTCGGTATTGGCTACATCGTGAGCCCACGTGATCTTTCGATACGCCAGGGATACTTCAATCAGTTGTGTGTAGTTTTCATTGTCTTTGTCGAGTGCATGGGGAAGCACGGTATTGATGCTGACGATGGTGGCGTCTTCTAGCGTGGTCGTGAAAAAGTGCTCTTGCTTGCCTTCCTCCGAGGTGCGATACCAGCTGACTTCGACCGTTGGCAGCATTTCGCCGGTGGCAAGTGCCTGATACATCAGGGGGGTAGCTTTGTTCAGTGAACTGGTGAATATGAAAGGCTTATGCACGCGCTGGCCACTCGGTTGACCGCTCTGGGGGTCAGTGGGCGTAGTCACCTCATGCTTGATTTCCTGAACCAGAATTTGATCTTCATGGCCTTGTTGGAACACGTTGCCGACGGAGTCAGCGGTGAAGGCGCCAGCGGTGATGTTGCCTTGGGTCTGGCCTACGATCTTGATGTAAGCGGGTGTTGGCATGGCAGTTACTCCTGCGTCCATGTGGGTAAAGCACGCGCACCACGGTGGCGTGGCCATCGGAAACGATGGGCTTGTCAGCGAGGCAAAAACCTCGCTAATTCGTTGAATTCAGTGGTGCTGTGTCACGGTTGGCTATTGCTGCAAAATGCCGTTCAGCGACTCCAGCACTTCGGTGGTAATCAGGTGCAGGCGATAGCTGTAGATGCTGTAAGCCACCGCCATGGCGATGGCGGAAATCACCAAGGGGCTCCACCAGGGCCATTGCCGGTTCATGCGGAAGTTGCGTGGGGCCACATTGGTGTAGGGGTCGCAGACTTCTTCGGGGGTAGGGCCGCGCAGTTCGCGGATGATCCCGTGCAGTTGGTGAATCAATGCGTTGAGTGTTTCTTTGCCTTTCGGCGCGAGCGCGTACTTGCCCTTCAGCCCAAGGCACAGGGCGTAGTACATGAACTCCAGTACGTCCTGATAACGCTTGGGCTCCTGCATCAGGCGGGTAATCACCGTGAAGATTTTTTCTCCACCCCAGGTCTCGTCGTGGAAGATGCTGAGCAGCGGCTCCTGGCTCCAGCAGCTGCTCTTGCCCCAGGGGCGCTCCATAACGGCCTCGTCTATGAACAGGCACAGACCGTAGGAGTACGCCAGCAACTGAGCCGGCTCGTAACCGTGCTGGCGCATTTCTTCCTGGATGTTGTCGATCTGGCCGCGCACTTGCTGGTGCACGTCCTGGATGTTTGGCAGCTCGTCCAGCGTACGCAGGCGTATAACCAAGCCGAACAACGGTGATGCGGCATCCAGCATCAGGTTGGCGAAGCCGCCCCGCAGCTGAAATTCCGGGTCAGCGGGGTAGCCTTCGGAAACGGGCTCAGGCTCAGGTTTGTCCGTGGATACTTGAGCATTGGTTGCCGCAGCCCGGGGGGCGGGTACTGGCTGTTCAAGGGTTGAATCAAGCGCGTTGACTGCAGCGTTGTTTTCATCGGTGGGCGTATTGTTGTCTTTTCCCATGTCACTCACTCCTGATCGCCCAGAACTGCAGTTCAAGCCCTGGGAAGTCGCCCGCAATGTGGATGCCGAAGCCATTCGCCTTGCTCATGCACGCCCAGGCCGGGTCACGTCGGTCCAGCTCGAAGTAGCTGAAGCCTGCATGGAAGGGCAGGTCGCGGGGCGCCACGGGTAATGGCAACAAAGGGATGCCCGGCAATTGCAGCGGCACCAGGTCATTCAGTGACTCAAGTGAGGTGATCTTGGCTTTCTGGATGAACATCTGGCGCAACGCCTGTGGTGGCATGCTGGCGCGCACGGCGAGGATGAAGTCGGCTTCGTCGATCAGCCGGCGGTCTTCCAGCGTGGTTGTCATCACACCGAATTGTTCGCTCTCCAGCGGTAGTGAAACAGCGCGTGGCCGCAAGACGGTGCTCAGAGACCGACGCAAGGTGTCTTCCAGTGGTTTGAAAGAGGTGCGCAGCGCGGTGTGGTGATAGGCGGGGTACTCCTGCGGGAGCCTGTTCTGGTCGGTGAAGGTGACGAATTCGCCGCAGGCCTGGCTCATGCACAGGTACAGCTGCTCGGGGTGCGTTTGCGCTTGCCTGGCCAGATGCTGGAAGCATGGCCACCAACGGTTCATTGCCTGCAGCAGGTTGAAGTCGCGAATGTCGGCGATCCCGGACTGGCCCGATGCACCAATCCGCGTGGCGAGGCCGCGCGCCCGCTCGCGCAAGGTATGGGTGATTTCTTCAAGAAACCGCTGCAGCGCTGGCACCGCCCGCACCGAAACGCTGGTGGGGTAGAACGCTTCGTCCAGTTGCAGGCTGCCGTCGGGGCGCCGTTCCAGAATACGTGCCAGGGCCAGGCGGGTGTAGGCGCTGCTGTCTTCGGTCTTGCGTTTGAGCTGCAGGTTGGGCACCGCAAGGTCTACCTGCACCAGGTCACCGTCAGCGGTGTGGGTATCCTTGATTTCCTGTGCCTGGGCGGTATAGCGGAAATTGGCTGCATTGTCGGGCCAACTCACTTCGCGGCCGCCATCGGTACGCAGCGGCAGGCACAGATACACCTCACTGTCTTGGCACGCGTCGTCGCCGATTTCCAGCGGCGGCGGTGGCGGCAGGTCGGCGGGAATGTCGAACACCGTGCCGTCCGGCATCACACCGCGCGCCCGGGTGATGGCGACTTTGCCCAGGCTCAGGTATTCGTCGCTCAACTGAAGTTCGCTGAAGCCGTAGAAGGCTGCGTTGAGGCTGGCGAGGCGCTGGTGCAGGGCTGCTTCGCTGGCCCTGGTCGCCTGCTGGAAATGCTGTGGTTTGACGAACAGGCCTTCGGGCCAGAGAACGGGATTGCGTGAACTCATGGGCGCTCCGTGTCAGCGTGAGTAAGCAGGAAGGGCAAAGGGTGTTGAGGCGCCATCAGTCTTCTTCCTTGAGCACGATGTGCGTGTCGTTGACCAGCACCGACAGCATGATCTGGCGGCCACGCGGCGGAATGCGCAGCACTTGCCGCCAACTGGCGTTTTCATGCCCTCGGTAATCGGCAATCACCGCGACGAAGCGGGTTTCGGCGTGGATAGGCTCGAACGGGATGTACTTGAACTGGCCAGGGCGCAGCAGGTAATCGTCACTGCGGATGTAGGTACTGCGCAGCGCTTTGGCCGGGTCCTGCTCCAGTAGCTGGTACACGGTGTTGCGCAGCAGTGAGTCGTCGCGCAGTTGCAGGATCGTGATGGCAATGGGCGTGGCGACCAGCGCTGAGGCAACGCTTGTGGTGCGCGGCAAGGTCAACGCCACCTGAGGGTCGTCGTAGCTGCCGAGGCCGCTTTCTTCCAGGGGCGAGCGCGCCGGGTCGCTTTCGTCTCCTTCGTCCAGCTCGACGGGGGACATGGCCGGGAATTGCGCGTGTAGGTATTCGAACAGAACCCCGATTTTTTCGGTCAACGCATAGGGGTCGCCAGCACTCAGGGTTACAGCGTAGGGGCTGGGCTCCAGGGCGCTATCCTGTTCGGCTGCGACGTCAAGGCTGTTCGGATTGCCGTTGAGGGTAGGGCTGGCATTGATGCTGAATGCGACCTCGGTCGGGTGATCCTGGGGCGGCCCGATGGGCAACGAGTGGTCCATGGCCACCTGGCTCATTCTGCTCAAAGAGGTACAGCCGGTGGGCACGACCAGCGCAAGCAGCAGGCTGGCGAGCAGAAGTGGATGAGGTTTCATGGGTATGCTCCGGCAATCAGGCGCTGCAGCGGGCTTTCTCGGAGTGCCCCTTCACCGTCTGCTGCGTCCAGCGCTGCCAGAGGGTCATTCCCCATGGCTGCTTTGAAGACCGAGGAGATCTCGACGGCTGGTTGGGGGGCAGAAGGCTGTGCCGGCCAAGCGGGTGCAGGCGCTTCCGCTATCAGGCGGTCGAGCACCCTCGGGTCACGGTTGAACAGTTCCTCCAGCGAGCGTGTGCAGGCCTGATCCTGGGAGTACTGAACCTGTAGGCGATAGGCACCAATGAGAAGCTGGTCACCCTCAACCAGGCGCCTGGGTGGAAGCGGCCCCAGGCTGTTGGCACTGCCATTGACGTAGGTGCGGTGGCAGTGGTCGATCACGCAGAAGCTGCCTTCGATCCAGCGGATTTCGCAGTGGATGGACGCAACGGTCTGATCGCGGTCATTGATCTGCCAGTTTGCTCGCCCGCTGCCGATGGTGCCGCCCTTGCAATCGAACAGGTGCCGAGCAGTAACGCCGTGCTGCAGTTGGTCGAGGTTGGTGATGCTCAAGGTGACTGTGTTCATGAGCGCCCCCGGATGCGTACAACCGGGCTGATCTGGCCATGCCGGTCATCGACGAAGCTGGTCCAGCCCAGGTATGCGCCCTGGCTGCGGTGCAAGCAGAAGGGGGACAACGCGCTCTGCTTAAGGCGCAGTTCCAGGTCGTAGGCCAGCCCGTCACGCAGCAGAAAGTCGATCAGTGCACGCAAACGGCCGAAGTTGATGCCGCTGGGCAGCAAGTCCCGCAGCTGTGTCTGGTCGAGTTCGCTGATCACGATGGTGAACTTGCTGCTGCGAGTGCGCGTGCGGCTGCCAATCATGAACGTGCTGCCCAGCTGGCCATTGGTCCGCCCCAGCCTTGCAAGCTGCCTGGACGGCGTGACGACTGATCGCGTCTCGAACTCGCGGATGCGCACCTGATTGAGGTCGAAGCAGTGCGCAATGATGCCGGCCACAGTGCCCGGCGCACGGCTGCGGCTGGCGATCACGCCGGCAAAACTGAGCAGGCGGCTCCAGGGCAGCGCCGTGTCCCCTCGCAACTGCTTGTCGTTAAGCCCAAGCAGGGCAAACACGTACTGCGAGAACCCGTCACTGGCACCTGGCTGGAAGCGGATGTAATAGCGGTACTTGCGCCAGATACGGTGCAACAGGCTGAGCAGGTAGTGGTTGAAGAAGTCGAAGAAGGCCGGGCGTACACCGATGCCATGCGCATGTTCATACGCCACCTGTTCCAGGTAATAGGTGGGCAATGGCGAATCGGTGCCGTGCAACCCCAGGAACGTGGCAATGATGCGGTAGCGCGCTTCCTCAGCGGGCATTCGCTGGGCTTTGTACACGTCCGATACAGGGAAGGTCAGGCGTGGGTCGCAGGCCAGGCGCACGCGCCGCCGGGTGGCCTTGTCCGGCCAACGGGGTTCCAGGTCATCGCCATGCAGCCCGTGCAACCGCTCCAGCAACTGGAAGAAGTTGTACTGGTGCGCTTCGCAAAGCAGCTTGTCGGCTAGATCAGCGGTTGCTTGCCGGTCTGTATTGGCCATGTGTAGTGCTCGTTATTGGTGGTGTTGATCACTTCCAGCTGGTGGAAGGAATTGATGCTGGCGTACAGGGCGAAAAAATGAGCGAGCACACAGCTGAACAGGTACAAGTCGCCTTCGCAGAGGAAGGCGGTCTGGTCCAGTTTCAGCCGGGTGTGCAGGCCGCGAATGGGTTGCCCCTTGATCAGCCAATCCATGGGCTGCGTATGAATGTCGCGCATACCCTCCAGGCGTTTACGGGTGGTGCGGGCCTGCTGGATGTCGTGCAGGGCCATGAAGTCGTAGGCGCGGATCACCGCTTTCAGCGGCTCTACCGAGAGCAAGGACAGGTAGTTGAGCGACATGTTGGAGATCAATGCCCACTGCAACTGGCCGTCCAGCACCGGGCGACAGGGGCGGGTGGGTGTACAGAGATTGGTGTAGGTGGCCAGAGGCGGCGTAAGTTCGGTCAGAATGTTGATGTCATCAATGCCCAGCGCCAGCGGGAGGTCCCGATTGGTGCAGGTGAGGTCGATGGACGCGGTTTCCAGCTCGCCTATGTAGCTGTTGGCGTCGGCGCGGACGAAGGCGATTCGATGCATGACGCCATTGCCGTGCAGGCACTCTTCCAGCTGGCAGCGGTAATACAGCGCCGTGCGCCCCTGGACGTGCTCGATTTCATGGGCGAATGACTCGAAGGGACGGAAGGTCCGAAGGTGCTCACCGGTGTTCCCGTCAGTCGTCGTTCGGGTGCTGATCACCTGGTCGACACTGAAGATTTCGTAGCCGTGCGGCGCTGTGCCCTTGGGCTTCAGTGGAACCATGGCGTCCTTGCCGGACAGGTCGATGGGCTCGGCGCTGTGCTGGAACAGGTTGACCGCAGGTGCGCAGAACAGGTGGAAATCTGCTTTGCCGACACGCAGCGAGTCGGGTAGCTGGCGCGTGAAGTGAAATTCGAGGTTTACCTGCTGGCTGCCATGAGCTGGCCAGATTTTTTCCAGCCCGGTAACGCTGAAAAAGTGAAAACGTTGAGGGAACGCGAAGTATTCCTGCAGGATGCGGTAGCCATCAAAGACGTTCTGTGGATAAGGCAGCAAGGCGTCGTTGGGGCTGAACCCTGGGAATGCGATGCTGTTTGCCGGCAGCCGACGAACCACGTCATTGATGCTCACGCTGACATGCTTGAGGTATTGGGAAACCCACAGGTAAAGCGTGCGAGCGGTTCGGGCATCGCCGCTGAGGTAAAAGTCGAGGCTGGTACAGCCCAGGCTGTTCAACGGCCGCTCGGCCAGTGATTGAAGGCCGATGCAGATCACGGAACTGTCGGATGTCTGGGTGGCTGCCACCGTGTCGATCTCGAACGGATGAATGTTGACCGCTGTACAGGTGCGGAACTCGCAGGCCACGCCGTCTACCGGTTTCGAGAACAGCCGCGACCCCTTTGGGATGCGCTGTGACTGGCTGAGGGATTGCCTCACCGGGCTGAACTTGATGATCGTCGCGCTGGGCAGCGGCCGCAGGTAGTTCGGCCAGAGCAACTGCAGCATGGGATGGGTCAGCTCTGGCAAGTCGTCTTCCAGCTTCAGCCGTAGCTTGGCGGTCAGGAACGCAAAGGCTTCCATCAGGCGTTCGACATCGGGGTCGCTGGCACCTTTGCCAAGCAACCGCGCGAGTTGTGGGTTGTCCTTGGCAAAGTCGTTCCCCAGTTCGTTCAGGTAACGCAGTTCTTCGCTGAAACGGTCTCTCAGTGACATCGGTCACCTCACGCGCGTGTAGCGGTTGTGCCCATCGACCAGCAGCTCGAGTTGCAGCTGCTCTGCGTGGTTGTTGACCTGTACCAGGCAATCCAGCCTGAAATGCAGCTCCAGCGGGGCAAGGGTATCGGGCACTGCGTTGAGCGTGCGTACCTGTATGCGCGGCTCGAAGCGCTGGAGTGTGCGGCGGATATCCGCGCTCACCTGCACAAGCAAGTCGCCGTTGCTCACGTCATGCCCGTTGAAGTCGCGCAGGCCCAGCTCAGGGCTGCTCTGGGAGCACCCCTGGCGGGCATTCAGTAGCGTTTCGAGGTGGCGCTTGATGGCGGCGAACTTGTGGGAAGCGCTCTCGCGTCGGGAGGCCTCTCGGCAGATGCACTGGTCCACCATCAGGCGATCAAAAAGACCACTCATTGCGTATCGAGCCGCCCGACCAGGGAAATCTCGAAGTTCGCGCCCATGTACTTGAAGTGCGGACGTACGGCGAGCGAAACCTGGTACCAGCCCGGGTCACCCGCAACATCCGAGACCTCAATACGGGCGGCACGCAGCGGCCGGCGGCTGCGAACGTCGGCAGACGGGTTCTCCTGGTCGGCGACGTACTGCTTGATCCATTTGTTCAGCTCGGACTCAAGGTCACGGCGCTCTTTCCAACTGCCGATCTGCTCGCGCTGCAGCACCTTGATGTAGTGGGCGAGCCGGTTGACGATGAACAGGTAGGGCAACTGGGTACCCAGCTTGTAGTTGGTCTGTGCCTGAAGCCCCTCAGGGGTTTTCGGGAAGTGCTTGGGCTTTTGTACCGAGTTGGCGGAGAAGAACGCGGCGTTGTCGCTGTCTTTGCGCATGGTCAGGGCGATGAAGCCCTCTTCGGCCAGTTCGAATTCCTTGCGGTCGGATATCAGCACCTCGGTAGGAATCTTGGCCTGCAACTGGCCCAGGGATTCGTACAGGTGGACCGGCAAGTCTTCGACAGCACCGCCGGATTGGGGGCCGATGATGTTCGGGCACCAGCGGTAGCGGGCGAAGCTGTCGTTGATGCAACTGGCTAACAGAAAAGCAGAATTGCCCCACAGGTAGTTGTCGTGCTGCCCGGCGATGTCTTCGTTGTAGTTGAAGCTCTCGATCGGTTGTTCCTGCGGGTGGTAAGCGGAGCGAAGCATGAAGCGCGGCCCGGTCAGGGCGACGTGGCGGGCGTCTTCGCTTTCACGAAAAGCGCGCCACTTGGCATGCCGAGGGCCGGCGAAGAGGTCTTTTATTTCCTTGAGGTTAGGCAGCTCCTCGAAGCTGTTCAAATTGAAGAATTCGGGGGCAGGAGCAGCAAGAAAAGGGGCATGGGACATGGCGCCAACGGAGGCCATGTAACTTAGCAACTTGATGTCAGGGGAAGAGGGGCCGAAGTTGTAGTTGCCTACCATGGCCGCAACCGGCTCTCCCCCGAATTGGCCATAACCCGCGGTGTAAACATGCTTGTAGATACCGCTGCAGGTAATGTCAGCAGCATTTTCGAAGTCGTCGAGCAGGTCCTCTTTCGTGACATGCAAGACTTCAAGCTTGATGTTCTCCCTGAAGTCCGTGCGGTCGACCAGAAGTTTAAGGCTGCGCCATGATGATTCAAGCTGCTGGAACTCAGGCTGATGCAAAATGGCATCCATCTGTTTGCCGAGCATTCGGTCGATCTCGGCAATCATCTGGTCGGCTCGGTGCTTGTTGATCAGTTGATCTGGATCATTGCTCTTGAGGATTTCGGTGATGAAGGCAGATACGCCCTGCCTGGCAATCTGGTAGCCCTCCTGGGCAGGTACCAGTTTGGTTTCTGCCATGATCTGGTCGAGCAGGGTGGCATTGCTCAATGTGTCGGCCGTTGCGTCTGTGGTGATGGCGGTGCTGCTTGGTTTGGGCATGGGGACGCTCCGTTGTCTCAATCTTTTTCTGGCGCCTCGAGCACCAGGTCCAGTTCTTGGGCGAGCTGCTTACGCGCCTGCTCGTTGTTAAGCAGGTGCTGCAATTGCTTGCGGAAGGCCGGGACGTTGCCCAGCGGGCCTTTCAGGGCGACCAGTGCTTCGCGCAGCGCCAGCAGCTTGTTCAGCTCGGGCACCTGGCGCGCGATCCGGTCCGGCCCGAAATCGTTGATGGACCTGAACTGCAGGTGGACGGCCAGCTCGGTATCCGGGGCGGTGCGAAGCCTGGACGGTACCGTTACGTCCAGGCTTACGTTGGCGTCGTTCAACACGCTGTTGAATGTATGTTTATCGATGCGCATGACCTGACGGTCCTCAAGCGCACGGCTGTCATCCAGGCCGAAGTCGCCCAGCACCAGCATCTTGTGCGGCAGCTCCACCTCGGCCTGCTCATCGCTGGTAGCGGGCACATACTTGATATTGACGCGTTCTTTCAGCGCAACGGATCCCGTATTTTTAGACATCGGTACGCAACTCCCTGTTGGGTTGTAGGATGTTCAGGTGCTAGTTGTGTTTATTGTTGTTCCGATCTTGTAGGAAGATTCTCACATATGTTTAATGGGGTGGGTTTGTTTGTTCGTTTCCTATGAAAACCATGCACGGAATTGTGCTCTTTGGTCGAGCTTTAAGATGTAAAGAAATATTTGTTTGTGTGCATTCGGTACTGTGTAATAGGCTTCTGCTGGATTTGTTTTAATTGGTCGTGCGGGTGCATGGGCATTGCTATTTATTTGTAGGAAAGTTCTTTGCGTCATATAGGCCATTTGTACTATTCAGAGAGTAAATTCAGGATGATTAACCGCTGTGCATATGGCGCTGGCCTCTCGTTGCTGTTTTGTCTGCAGCCGGTGCTGGCAGGCTCCACGCGGGACTGTCCCCGGATCGTGTCCAACGTCGAGCGACTGGCCTGTTTCGATCAGGCTGCTGGCACCCCGGCGTACACGCCAAAACGGCAGTGGTCTGCACCGGAGCAGCAGGCCCCCACGGTGTCACGTGTGATGGCAAATGAAGCTGAACGGGCACCGGATGACCTGACGTTTCGCATCGGGAGCCAGCCTCAGGACGGGGCAGGCGCACCAGCGCTTGTGATTTCGGCGCCCGCCATCGCATCGGGTGATGAACGTGCCTACATGGCAATCAGTTGCATACAGGCCATCTCCCGGCTGCAGCTGATTGCCAGGCGTCCGATCGACGCAAGCTGGGTCAAGGTACGCCTGAGCGGGGAGGGCTGGTCTACCCGTGAGACGCCCTGGCAAGTGATGGAGAACGGCCAAGTGCTCGATGCCGGGCGGGGCCTGCCCGCCATCGAGCAGATCAGGAAGCTGATCGGTGCCCAGCGTATCGAGGTTGTGAGTGATCACGGCGAGGTCGACGGGCTGACCTTCGATGCGCAAGGCCTGGACCCCTTGATCAGCCGGGCGCGAAGCACATGTCGGTGGTAGCGCAGGTATCCGGGGAAGAGGTCACTCGGTTGCTCGCGCCGATTGATCCGGCAGTTCCGGCTGGCCTGTTCGATGTCGAGGACGAAACCTATCAGGCCATTGATCAGGAGATGGTCAAGCTAGGTGGGCTGCAGGAAGCCTCGATCGACTGGGTCTACATCGAAGACGCGTCCCGTCAGTACCTGAGCCAGCAATGCAAGCACTTGCGGATCGTTGCGCACCTGAGTACCGCATGGTTGCGTACCGGCTGCTGGGAGCAGTGGGGATGCACCTTGGCGTTGCTGGCCGGCATGCTCGAGTGCTATTGGGAAGCCGCTCATCCCAAGCCGGGACCGAAAGGCTTCCTGGGCAAGCGCAAGCTGGTTGCCCTGGTGATCGATCGCTTGGCCGAGGCGCTCCCTCGTCTTGATCGTTTTACCTACACCCCGACCCACGCAGCGGCAGCGCAGGCTGCCTTGAAACGCCTGCAGCAACAGGAAACAGTGCAGCTGGACACGGCAGCACTGGGCGAACTTGAGCGCCTGCTAGGCAAGTACTCGGAACTTGCCAACGGTGTTGGCGAGGCTGCTGTGCCCAAAGCGCCGGCTGCAACCGAGAAGCCTGCGCCGTTGGCCGATGTCATCGCCACACCCGTGTCACGCATGTCGATGGGCAATGAGCGTGAGACACGGCGGGCCGTGCTGTCCATGGCCGAGCTCATCAACCAGCAGGACCCTTACGACGCTACCGGCTATCAGTTACGGCGTTTCGGTTTGTGGGCGCACATTCAGGTTGCTCCCCAAGTCAGGCAGGGCAACCGTACGGAATTGATGGCGGTGCCGCTGGATATCACGCGGGTCTATGACGAGGCCATTGCCAGTAAGGCGGTTGACCCCGCCTTGCTGCAGCGTATTGAAAAGAGCCTGACGGCTTGCCCCTTCTGGATTCGTGGCAGCTTTCTGGCTGCGACCGTCGCCACACAGCTGGCGATGTGCGAGGTGGCCGAAGCCATCCGCTGTGCCACCGCCCGGTTTGTACAGCGCATGCCGTCGCTGCAGCAGTTGTGCTTCAGCGATGGGCTGGTATTTGTCGACGATCAGTGCCTGGCCTGGCTTAAGGGCACGCAAGGGCCGTCTGGCCAAGGTGCAACCCCCCAGGAGTTCAGCGGCCTGCGCGAGGAGTTGGTCAGCCAGCTGGAAACCGGTGGCGTAGAACCGCTGCTCCTTCGGCTGCAAGGGCTGCAAGCGGGCTTTCGTGCTCCCCGTGAGCGCTGCCACACCACCGTGATTGCAGCTGATCTGCTGGCCGCGCGGGGTGTGTCCTGGCTGGCCCAGGACCTGTGCGCCAACGTTGCCCGAACCATGCAGCAAACCACCGCCAGTGCGTGGGAGCCCGAGGTGTTTCAGCGGCTTCAGCAGTACGCGGCATCCCCAGTGTTGGCAGTTCAAGACAAGGATCAGGAGCCTCGATGAATCAAATATGGACGCAACTCAAACGTTGGGGCTGGCCGTGGGTAACGCGCATTGGCCTGGCGCTGCCGCTGCTGCTCGGGCTTGGCGCTTTGCTGATGCTGGTCGCTATCTGGTGGCTTGGCCCGCAATGGGCGTGGCGGGAGCAGCAGCCGCTGGCAAGTGTGGCTCATCGCAGCGTGGCAAGCCTGGTGCTCGTGCTGGTGCCGCTTCTGTGCTGGCTTGGGGTGCTGCGCACGCGCTTTCGCCGCCTGCAAGCGGAGCGCCGGCAGGCACTGGCCGCCGAACAGGATGTCGCGCTACCGTTCGTGCAGGCGCAAGAGCGGGCCTTGAGCCAGGGGCTTGAGCGGTATCTCGACAATGCCGGTGGGCGACGCGCGTTGTACCGGCTGCCTTGGTACCTGGTGTTGGGCGACGAACAGGCCGGTAAAAGCAGCTTCATCGACCGCACCGATCAGCGCTTTACCCTGACGCGTATCGACCAGGCCCAGGCACGGGGCCGACAGGCTGAAGCACTGGCCTATCCGGTAGGCTGGTGGGTCAGCGACGATGCCGTGATCATCGACCCGCCCGGCGTTTTCATCAGTCAAAAACCACCGGTGGGCTCGGCGGCCAACGACCCCACCAATGCCTACTCGCCGCCCGGTATCCAGGCCCGGTTATGGGAGCACCTGTTGGGCTGGCTGCAGCGTAAGCGAAGCCAGCGGGCGCTCAATGGTGTGTTGCTGGTGGTCGACCTGCCGGCGCTGCTGCATGGCAAGCCCGAGCAGCGCGTCGCGCTGGCCCATGGGTTGCGCACACGCCTGTACGAAGTGAGCAGTCAGTTGGGTGCGCGCCTGCCGCTGTACGTGGTCCTGACCAAATTCGATCTGCTGGACGGCTTCGACCAGTTCTACAGCCAGCTTCCGGCCGCCAAGCGTGAAAGCCTGTTGGGGTTCACCTTCAAGCTGGATGCGGTTGACGCGTTCGACGCCTGGCTGGATGAGTATGACGAGCACTACGGGCGGCTTCTCACCCAATTGCATGAGCAGGTCATCGATCGGCTGGATGTACTGGGCAAGACAGCACCGTGCGTGCGCCTGTTCTCACTGCATGCACAGCTGATCGGGTTGCGCCCCATACTGCAGGCATTCTTGCGCGAAACCCTGGCGAGTGACCGGTTCACCACGCCACCCTTGGTGCGTGGTGTGTACTGGTCGTCAGTGGTACAGCAAGGCGACATGCGCAATGCCTTTGTCCGTGAAGCGGCTCAGCCCTACACGACGAAGCTACCCCTGCGTGAAGGTAAGGCACAGGGGAAGGCGTTGGTCTATTTCATCCAGCAAGCATTCAGGCGGGTTATTTATCAGGAAGCCGGGCTGGCGGGCGACAATGTTCGGGTTGCGCGCAGCAAGCGCCACTTGCTGTGGGTGGGCTCTGGTGTAGGCATCCTGGCGTTCAGTATCGCCATTGCCAGCTGGCAGCGTTACGCCGAGATCAATGGCGCCAAGGCTGCCAGTGTGCTCGCCAAAAGCCAGGAGTACAGTGGTCACGAAGTCGATATGCGTCTTGATCCGACCGGGCGCAACCTGCTGGCGCCACTGGACCAGATTCGCGATGCGGTGGCGGTGTTTGGCGACTATCGTGCGGCCTGGCCGGTGGTTGCCGATTTTGGCTTGTATCAAGGGCGCAACATTGGTCCCTTGGTTGATGAGGCGTACCTCAGCTTGTTGTCGAAACGTTTCTTGCCGGCCTTGGCCAGTGGTGTGATCGATGCCATGAACGCTGCACCACCTGGCAGTGAGCAACAAATGGCCGCGCTCAGGGTTTACCGGATGATCGAGGACCGCAACAGCCGCCGGCCAGAATGGGTCGAGGGCTGGATGGCCCGTCAGTGGCAACGGGCCTTTCCTGGACAGGGTCAGTTGCAGCGTGACCTCATGCAGCACCTGAAGTACGCCTTGGCCTATGCCGATACCGATTTGCCGCAATACCGCCAGCGGGTCAGCGAAGTGCAGCAGGTGTTGCGCAAATTGCCGTTGCCACAGCGGGTCTACGCAGGGCTGAAACAACAATCGTACGAGCAGGTGCACGCCGGGCTGGACCTGCGCCACCAGGTAGGGCCTGCGTTCGATGTGGTGTACCAGCCGTCTTCCCGGTCAAGGCAAGGGGGGGAGGATGTAAGGCTGGCCGGCATGCTCACCGCCAAAGGCTTCAGGGATTACTTCGAGCCGCACAGCCAACGCTTCGCTGAAATGGCGATGGTTGATCAATGGGCATTGGGGGAGCGCAGTCAACTCGACTATTCGGACGTCGACCGCGATGCGTTGACCGAGCGGCTGTATAACCTCTACAGCGCCGATTACATTGACAGCTGGCGGCGCGCCCTGAACGCGTTTACGGTGGCTGACTTCCGTGATCTGGACCATGGTGTCGCGATCCTGGAGGAGTTGACCGGCCCCGCAGCACCGTTGCAACGGCTGCTGGATACGGTCAGGGATAACACCTCGCTTGCGTCTCCAGCAGTTGTTGAATCACCGGGTGAGCTGAGTACGCTGCGGGTAGCAACCGGAAAACCCGAGCAACCGCAAGCGTTGGCCATCCAGCGGGCGTTTGCAGGCCTGGGCGCCATGCTGCAGGCGACAGGAGAAAAGCCGAGCTACTACGATGAAACCCTTGGCGCTGTTGCGGCCGTGCTGGACTACGCCAAGGCCGTACAGGACAGCCCGGACCGCGGCAAGGCCGCGTTGCAAGCCGTGCATCAGCGCTTTGCGATGACAGGGCAGGACCCGATCGGTACCCTGCAACGTGTTGCCACAGGTTTACCGGAGCCTATCAGCCACCAGGTCAGAAAGCTCGCCGACCAGACTGCCCAGGTGCTGAACGTTGAAGCACTGCGCGAACTGGAGCGACGTTGGGATGCTGACGTGTACAGTTTTTTCCAGCAACGCCTGGCAGGCCGCTACCCCTTTGTGGTGAAGGCACCCGATGCTTCTTTGGATGACTTCGAGGCGTTCTTCGGGCCGAAAGGGCGCCTGCAGCAGTTTAATGATCGGTATCTCAAGGTTTTCCTGAAGGACAACCTTGAAGCTTTGCAGTCCGCTCAGCACGGGCAATCCCTGATTCGTGCCGACGTGATCGAGCAGCTCGAGCTGGCGGAGCGCATCCGCGAAACCTTCTTCGATCAGCGTGGCAAGCTGAGTGTGCAGTTCAGCATCGAGCCCTTGGGGCTCAGTGCGAACCAGCGTACCAGCCTGCTGGACCTGGATGGCCAGTTGATTGCCTACACCCATGGCCCAAGCCATATCACGGGTATTGTCTGGCCCAATACCCTGGGGCAGCAGGTCCGTAGCAATCTCACCTTGCTAAGGCAAAATGGCAACAGCAGCAGCCTGGAGTACCGTGGCCCGTGGTCGATGTTCCGCTTGCTCAGCCGCGGCGCGCTCAATGGCCGGACGGCGACCAGCGTGGACCTGAGCTTCCGGACCGGAGATGGCGTGATGCGCTATCGGCTTAACGCTGAAAAAGCCTTCAATCCCATTACCCAGCAACCGTTCAAAGGCTTCCGCTTGCCCCGAGGCTTATTGCAACAGCCAGCCAATGGGGTGCAGGCGGCGCTATCGGATGAGCAGCGACTATGAACATCGTCAGGGGCGCAATGCATTGACTGGGCAGGCTTTCGAAGCTTGGGTATGCGCTGGCTGCCCCCGGCCTCTGCTTACTCCACAGCCTCGGCCACGCCCCGATCCTCACCCAGGAACCCGCCACTCTGGTGCTGCCACAACCGTGCATAGGTACCCTGTTTTGCCAACAGTTCGGCATGGGTGCCTTGCTCGATGATGCGCCCTTCATCCATCACGATCAGCCGGTCCATGGCGGCGATCGTCGACAACCGGTGGGCGATGGCGATAACGGTCTTGCCCTGCATCATCTCATCCAGGCTTTCCTGAATGGCCACTTCCACCTCCGAGTCCAGCGCGCTGGTGGCTTCGTCAAGCAGCAGGATCGGTGCGTTCTTCAGCATCACCCGGGCAATTGCAATGCGCTGGCGTTGGCCGCCAGACAGCTTGATACCGCGTTCACCCACCAGGGTGTCATAACCGCTGTTGCCCTGGCGGTCGCTGAGCTGGCTGATGAAACCGTCGGCCTGGGCATTGGCCGCAGCAGCACGGATCTGTGCCTCGGTAGCATCGGGGCGGCCATAGGCAATGTTGTCGCGAATCGAACGGTGCAACAGCGAGGTGTCCTGAGTGACCATGCCGATGGCGCTGCGCAGGCTGTCTTGCGTGACCTTGGCGACGTTCTGCCCGTCGATGCGTATTTCCCCCTTGTCCACGTCGTAGAAGCGCAGCAGCAGGTTGATCAAGGTGGACTTGCCGGCGCCGGAGCGGCCGACCAGGCCGACTTTTTCGCCCGGACGAATGTGTAGCGTCAGCTCATTGAGCACCTGGCGCTCGCCGTTGTAGTTGAAGCTGACCTTGTCGAAACTCACCGCGCCACCCGTGGTGACCAGCTCTGCAGCACCCGGCGCATCCTGTACCTTGGGGCCGCGGGTGAGGGTGGCCATACCGTCCTGCACGGTGCCGATGTTTTCGAACAGCGAGGTAATTTCCCACATGATCCAGTGCGACATGCCGTTGACGCGCAAGGCCATGGCGGTGATTGCCGCCACGGCCCCGGTGCCGACCTGGCCCTGGTGCCACAGCCACAGTGCATAGCCACCGGCACCAAAGATCAAGCCCACCACCAGCGCCTGGTTGACGATTTCGAACTGGCTCACCAGGCGCATCTGGCGAAAACCGGTCTGCTTGAAGTCTTCCATGGCTGCGCGCGCAAAGTGCGCTTCGCGGTTGGAGTGCGAAAACAGTTTCACCGTGGTGATGTTGGTGTAAGCGTCAGAAACCCGCCCGGTCATCGACGACCGGGCATTGGCCTGCTCCTGCCCGACTTTGCCCAGCCGGGGTACGAAATACAGCATGGCCAAGCCGAACAGCACGACCCAGGCAATGAAGGGCAGCATCAGTTTCAGGGCAAAGCCACCGGCCAGGGCAATGATCGCGATGAAATACACGCCAATCCCCGGCAGGATTTCGATAAGGGTGAACAGCACATCGCGCACTGCCAGTGCCGTCTGCATCACCTTGGTTGTGACCCGGCCAGAAAACTCGTCAGAAAAGAACGACAAGCTCTGGCGCAACATCAGGCGGTGAAAATCCCAACGCAGCCGCAGCGGCAGGTTGATCGCCAGCACCTGGTGCTGAACCATGGTGCGCAGCGCCACCAGCCCGATGCTGACCAGCAGGACGATGCCGATACCCCACAGCACACGGCTTTCCTCGGGGCCAACAGTACCGCCTGCCTGCCAGGACGCGAGCAGGTCGACCACCTGGCCGAGGAACGCGAACAGCCAGGCTTCGTATATCGACACCCCGGCACTGAGCAGTGCCAGCGCCAGAATGTAGCCACGGGCGCCGCGGGTACAAGCCCACATGAAGCGCAACAGGCCAACGGGCGGCGGTGGTACCTCATCGGGTGGGAAGGGGTCGAGCCGACGTTCAAAGATACGCAGCATGCTTGTCTCCGGAAAACGGTTTTTGCTTGGCCAATGCCCTGCCGGCTTGCCTTTGCCGACTTTTGTTTTTAACCCGGAAAAGGTCGGCCTTGGGGTGTTTGTTAACAAACCTTTGCAACTCATTACATTTCAGATTGATTTCATTCTGCCTTGATGCTGTATAATTGACGCAACTTTGTGTTCCGCATCATTTTCGTCGTTTTTTTGACGTGAGTCATAAGGCGTCAGCAGAGGATGTGACACATTCCGCCTTCAAACCGTTTCAATTTACCTTTTGTAGAGCCAGTGTTTTGACTAATGGAATGCAGTTGTTGGCGATTTCCGGCCTGAGCGTCGAGAGCAGCCAGCTTCATCAACAAGGACTGTACTGGTTAGCCTGTGACGCCGCCGAAGACGCCTCCTTGCTATGCCGCCAGGTGGTCGAAGGCATGCCCGATAATGCCAGGGCAGCACTGATCGCCGATGCGCAAGCCATGGATGACGTGCTGGGTGCGCTCGGCGCAACGCGCGGCCCGGCCGAGCTCGCGTTGTATGAGGCCAACTCGCAAGCCACCCGTTATCTGGTTGAAGACCTGCCTCGTCTTGATGCCCGTGGGCGTGTGCTGGTGCTGCTGGCACCGGCACACGCCTGGGCGGATACCGAAGTCGAGCACTGGTGCAATGCGCTGCGCCCGGCGTTGTTGGCTGAAGCGGCGTTGCTGCTGGTCGTCAGTGGGGGGCAGAGCACCGCCTTGGTCGAGCGCCTGCGCGTTTTCAACCAGTGCCTCGACGGCCTGGGGCAGGTGTACCGTGGCAAAGGTGGGGTGCGCTACCTGCAGCATTTCTGGAGCAACCCGCTTGGCAAAACCGCCACCCGGGACATGGAGCTGACTCGGCTGAGCGCGGGCTTTGCCGTTGCTGCCACGCATGAGGCACCCAGCGACACCGGTGGTGACGAGTTGCTGTGCCTGGCCCAGCGCCCGGTACTGGAAGGCGCGCCAGCCTTCTCCGAACACTGGCAGGTCTGCGAAAGCTTTGAGGAACTGGGGGGCAAAGCCAGCCGTGCGGTGTCTGCCACGGTGATCTTTGCCATGGACGGTGGGCAGCGTCTGGATAGCCTGGCGCGCCAGTTGCACCACCTGCGGCAGTCGCGTGGCAACGCCTTGAAGCTGGTGGTGCGCGAAATGGCGCCGACCCTGCGTTACCAAGACGAACAGTTGCTGCTGGCTTGTGGTGCCAGCCAGATCGTGCCGTTCGGTGCCAGCTTGTCACGCTTCCTGACCATGGTGGAGAGCATCCAGGGTTACGTCTGGCGTCGACACCTGCCAACCGACTTCGATGCCTTGCTGGCACGCCTGCGGCCGCTGGCCATCTGCGGGTTGGTAGCGCCACGGGCGTTCGCCGAGGCTGTGCAAAGCATGTGGCACGGGGTGCGCAACGGCGAAATCGTCCACCAGTTGCTGGTGTTGCGTCCGGCGCCCGGCCTGACCCCGCTGCAGGCTTGCTCGCGTACGGTATTCCGCCGTGATGGCGACATTGCCTGCGTGGTTGGCGAGGTGCTGTTCCTGTTCCTGTTCGCTTGCCGCTCGGAAGGGGTCGAGCAGGCGCTTGACCACATCTTCCAGCTGTCATGGAAAGAGCTGTTCATCAGCCAGGAGGTGCTTGCCGGTGTCGACAGCCTGGCCACTCCGGCTTTCCTCGACCGCAACCTACCGCAGCCACCCCGCAGCGACATGGCGGCGCAGTTGCCTGCACAGGCATGGTCGGCACTGGCACCGCGCAAGGTTGGCCTGGCCAAGCGGGGTGGCGCATGAACTTCGTGCAACTGCTGCAGGTGGTCGGCATTACCGCACTCGTCACGCTGGGCCTGGCCTTGTTGCTCGTGCACCTGTGTTCGGCATTACGTGACGGGTTGCGCCGTCGCCTTCCCCCCCGTTACCTGAAACCGCTGGGCGTACGCCGCCGCGCTGCACACCAGGAACCCCAGAATGACTAATACCACCATCACCCTCCCGGTACTGGCCCGCTGGCCTGGACTGGGAGGGTGGAACCTCTATTTTTTTGCAAAGTTTCTGCTGGTCGCACTTGGCATGCTCGACTTCCAGGCGCTGCCGAACCTGTTGTTTGCTGCGTTTCTGCTTATCCCTTTGCCGGGCCAGTGGCTGCGTATTGCCCGGCAACTGCTGGCGGTGCCAATCGGTATCGCGCTTTTCTACCAGGACACCTGGCTGCCACCCTTCAGCCGCTTGCTGGCGCAGCCGGGGGTGCTGGACTTCTCGTGGGACTATCTGCTCGAGCTGCTGGGCCGCTTCATCAACTGGAACCTGCTGGGGGCGCTGGCAATGTTGCTGGTGGGTTACCTGTACCTACGCCATTGGCTGCGCCTGAGCACCCTGAGCCTGCTGGGGTTGGCATGGCTGTCGGTCGGCGGCTTGCCGTTGCTGGGTGCAAGCCAGGCGCCCGGCGTGGCGGCGCGCACCGCAGCCGAACCCGCGCCTGCCACTGCAGTAGCCGACAATGCCACGCTCGACAGCTGGCTTGAGCGCTTCTTCGCCAGTGAGCGCGAGCGGGTGACGGCATTCCCTGCCGTTAATGCCGATGAGCAACCGTTCGACCTGCTGGTAATCAACATCTGCTCGCTGGCCTGGGATGATCTGTCTGCCGTGGGGCTGCGGGACAACCCGCTGTTGTCGCGCATGGACGTGATCTTCGACCAGTTCAACTCGGCGACCTCCTACAGCGGCCCGGCCGCCATCCGTGTGCTGCGTGCCAGCTGCGGACAGTCGTCGCACGCTGGCCTGTACCAACCGGCTCCGGAGCAGTGCCTGTTGTTCCAGAACCTGGCCCGGCTGGGTTTCCAGAGCAACACCTTGCTCAACCACAGCGGCCGGTTCGACAACTTCATCGGCGACATTACCCAGCAGCACATGCCGCAACCCGGCATGCGCAATACCGACTTTCCACGGGCGCTGGTGGGCTTCGACGGTTCGCCGATTGCCAGTGACCTGGATGTCCTGCGCCGTTGGTGGGGGCAACGCAAAGGCACCCCGGACGAGCATGTGTCACTGTTCTACAACAGCATCAGCCTGCATGACGGCAACCGTATCGTCACTGCCGACGGCGGTACCCGCGTGGCCGACTATGCCACCCGCGCCAATCGCCTGTTTGGCGAGCTTGGCACCTTCCTTGACGAACTGGAGCGCAGTGGCCGCCGGGTAGTGGTGGCCATTGTCCCTGAGCATGGGGCCGCGTTGCATGGTGACCGTATGCAGTTGTCTGGCATGCGCGAAATTCCCACGCCGTCGATTACCCATGTGCCGGTCGGCCTGAAGTTCATCGGCATGGGCCAGCCTGCCCGCAACGAGCCGCTGCGGGTCACTGCTGCCACCAGCTACCTGGCGCTGTCCGAGCTGATCTCGCGTGTGTATGCGGGCCTCGGCCAGCAGCAGGTGCTGGATGTGCCCGGCCTGCTGACCGACCTGCCAACCACCGAGCAGGTTGCCGAAACCTCTGGTGCACAGGTGCTGAATTACCAGGGGCGTGCCTACATGCGCCTGCAAGGCCAGCCTGACTGGCAGCCCATCCCCAAGGAGCGCCCATGATCACTGGCAAGTCAGACCCGTCCGACCGTAGCGACGATATTGCCCAGTTGCGTCAGCACCTGGACATGCCAGAGCTGAACTACCAGGACATCTCGATGCTGGTGGGCGTTCAGCAGGCCCTGCAGCGCTGGCCATTGCTGGGTGAAAGCTGCAAGGCCAGCAGCGACGAAGCGCTGTACGCAGCTGTCACCCTGCGCGAGAGGGTCGCGCCATGACCAGCCTGGCATTGCATGGGGTACGCGGAGGCCTGGGGCGCAGCGCCTTGCTGGCTGCATTGGGCTACGCGCTGCAGGGCGTGGGCGAGCGGGTGCTGCTGATTGACCTGTGCCCAAGCAACTTGCTCGGGCTGCACTTCAACCTGCCGCTGGATACGTCCGAGGGCTGGGCGCTGGCCGAGCGGGAAGGGCGGCCGTTCAGTGATGCCGTGTACGAGGTGCTCGATGGCCTGTGCCTGCTGCCGTACGGCAACCTGCCTGGCGGTGCGCAGCACCGTGTGCCCGATGCGCAGTCATGGCGCGCTCGCCAGGTCGAGCTGGCCGAGCATTTCGACTGGCTGTTGTACGACCTGCCGCAACTGCCGGGCGATACCACCGGCAATGGCATCGAGACTGATGTACGGGTACTGGTGGCAGAAGCCGAAATGGCCAGCCACCTGCTGCTCGGGCGACGCCCGCTCGAGCACTTCGACATGCTGCTGGTCAACCGCTACGACCCGGCCAGCCGCTTGCAGAGCGATCTGTTGATGGTGTGGCGTGACCTGTTTCGTGATCGATTGCCGATCCAGGTGGTCCATCGCGACGAAGCCTTCCTCGAAGCGCTGGCGTACAAGGCTCCCCTGGGTCTTTACGCACCGCAGAGCCTGGCCTGCCGGGATGTGCAAAGCCTGGCGGTGCGCTGTCTGACGAGGCGCCAGCCGTGACCCTGACCCCTCTGTCGGCCTATACCTGGTTCACTGTCCGTGGCGCGCGTCTGCCGGTCGCGTGGCTGTTCACCCTCGGCGTGTGGTTGGCCTTCCTGTTTCTGCGCCTGGAGTCACCCGCCTGGCAGGCGCTGCTGGCCGAGCGCCAACGCCTGTACCCGCAGCTGGCGGGCAAGCGCCCAACCCTGGGTGACCCGCTGCGTCTGTTGATCCAGAGCCTGTGGTTGTTGCTGCGGCGCCAACCGCAGGCACGTACAGCAGGGCCTGGCCGCCGCGCGTTGGGCGCGGTGCGCATGCACCTGCGGGCGGCAGGCGGGGTGGCGCGCCACTACCGCGGCCTGCTGATCGATGCATTGCAACAGGTACCCGCGCGCTACCGCGCCAGTGCTTTCAAGCACCAGGCCTCGGCACGCCTGCGCGGCCTGAGCGTGTTTGCCCGGCGGGCGTTCTATAGCGTGCTGACGGTATTCGCCCTCAGCCTCGCCCTGCTGTGCGTGACGGAACCGTTCGGCTATCTGGCGCAACTGATGTTCATCTGCCTGCTGCTGGTCATCGCCCTGCTGGTGCGACACATGCCGGGGCGTTTCCCGACCCTGATGCTGATCGTGCTGTCGACCATCATCTCGTGCCGCTATCTGTGGTGGCGCTACACCTCGACCCTGAACTGGAACGACACCACCGACTTGGTATTCGGGGTGATCCTGTTGGCGGCAGAAACCTATTCGTGGTTCGTGCTGATCCTGGGTTACATCCAGACCAGCTGGCCATTGCAGCGCAAGCCGGCAAACCTCCCGGCCAACGTCAGGCACTGGCCAACCGTCGATTTGCTGATCCCTACCTACAACGAAGACCTGTCAGTGGTGCGCACCACGGTAATGGCCGCGCTGGGCCTGGACTGGCCACGCGAGTGCCTGCGCATCTATATCCTCGATGATGGCCGCCGCGACGCGTTTCGTGCCTTTGCCGACGAAGTCGGGGTAGGGTATATCGTGCGGCCCGACAGCAAGCATGCCAAGGCCGGCAACCTCAACCATGCGCTGGGCGTCACCGACAGCGAGTTGATCGCCATCTTCGATTGCGACCATGTGCCGGTGCGCTCCTTCCTGCAACTGACCGTGGGCTGGTTCCTCAAGGACGCTAAACTGGCGCTGGTGCAGACACCGCACCATTTCTTCTCGCCTGACCCGTTCGAGCGCAATCTCGGCTCGTTCCGCCGCCGCCCCAACGAAGGGGAGCTGTTCTACGGCCTGATCCAGGACGGCAACGATATGTGGAACGCGGCGTTTTTCTGCGGCTCGTGTGCTGTGCTGTGCTGCGCCGCACTGCGCTGGAAAGCATCGGTGGTTTTGCCGTCGAGACCGTGACCGAAGATGCCCACACCGCCCTGCGCCTGCATCGCCAAGGGTGGACGTCAGCCTACCTGAGCATTCCGCAGGCTGCGGGCCTGGCCACTGAAAGCCTGTCGGCGCACATCGGCCAGCGCATTCGCTGGGCCCGTGGGATGGTGCAGATCTTCCGCACCGACAACCCGCTATTCGGGCGTGGCCTTAGCCTGTTCCAGCGGGTGTGCTACGCCAACGCGATGCTGCACTTCCTGGCCGGCCTGCCGCGGCTGGTGTTCCTGACGGCGCCACTGGCGTTCCTGTTGCTGCATGCCTACATCATCTACGCACCGGCATTGATGATTCTGCTGTACGTGCTGCCACACATGATCCACGCCAGCCTGACCAACTCGCGCATGCAGGGCAAGTACCGACAAACCTTCTGGGGCGAGGTCTACGAGACCGTACTGGCCTGGTACATCGCCCGCCCGACCACGGTGGCGCTGTTCGCGCCGAAAAAAGGCACGTTCAACGTCACCGCCAAGGGCGGCCTGATGGAGCAGGAACAGTTCGACTGGCGCATCGCCCAACCTTACCTGTGGCTGGCGGCGCTCAACGTGGTGGGTCTGGGCTTTGCGGGGTGGCGCCTGGTCACCGGCCCGACGGCAGAAATCGGCACGGTGATCGTCAGCTCGCTGTGGGTGATCTACAACCTGCTGATCATCGGTGCCGCAGTTGCGGTGGCCGCCGAAGTGCGCCAGGTGCGCCGCGCCCATCGGGTGCAGATGCGCTTGCCGGCGGGGCTGATGCTGGCCAGCGGTCATGCCTACCCCTGCACCCTGGTCGACTACTCCGACGGCGGTATCGGCCTGCAGGTACAGCCCGGTCTGGAGCTGAAACCGGGGGAGCAGGTACGCCTGCTGCTCAACCGCGGCCAGCGCGAGTTCGCCTTCCAGGCGTGCGTCACCCGTACCGTCGGGCAACACGTGGGCCTGGTGTTCCGCGACCTCGCCCTGCAGCAGCGTATCGACCTGGTCCACTGCACCTTTGCCCGCGCCGATGCCTGGCTTGGCTGGAACGAGCAGCACGAGGTCGAGCGCCCGCTGCGCAGCCTGATCGATGTGTTGAAGCTGGGCGGCGTCGGTTACGTGCGCCTGGTCGAGCACATGCCGCCATGGCTGCGGGCGTGGTTGCGCCCGTTGCGTTCGCTGGCGCTGTGGCTGGCCAGCTACTGGCCCCGCACACCGCGGGCAATCCCTTCCATGAACCCTGTTGATCGAGACGCATGATGACTGGTTATCCCGCGCGTACCTGGGGCCTGGCGATGGCGCTGTTTACCGCCTTGTCGCAGAGCGCCGCTGCTGCTTCTGTAGCTCCGCTTGCCGAGCCTGCGGTACCCACACCCACGGTACCAAACTGGCAGGTTGCGAAAACCTTCGAGCAGCTTGGACATGCGTCCGACAGCCTGCTGCTGGGGGTACGCAACAGCGAGCATATTGAGTTCGGCCTGCGTCGCGATCGCCTGGCCACCGATGCCAGCTTGCAACTGGACTACACGCCTTCGCCAGCCTTGCTGCCGAACCTGTCGCACTTGCGCGTCTACCTCAACGACGAGCTGATGGGCGTAGTTCCGGTGGAAAAAGAGCAGTTGGGCCAGCGTGTGCGTCGCCAGCTGCCGTTGGACCCGAAACTGCTCGGCGACTTCAACCGGGTACGTCTGGAGTTTGTCGGGCACTATACCGATGTCTGCGAAGACCCGGCCCACAGCGGCCTGTGGCTTAACCTTAACCGCAAGAGCCAGGTACAGTTGCACGAGCAGGCGCTGGTGCTGGAAAACGACCTGGCGTATTTCCCGTTGCCGTTCTTCGATACCCGCGACACCGGCAAGGTAGTGCTGCCGGTGGTGTTCAGCGGCGTGCCGAGCCTGGGCGAGCAGCGTGCGGCGGCAATCCTGGCATCCTACTTCGGCAGTCAGGCCGGTTGGCGCAAGGCCAGCTTCCCTGTGCTGTACAACCACCTGCCGGCCCGTGGCGAAAAACCTGCACCGAGCATCGTGTTTGCCAGCAACGACCGTCGCCCGGCGTTCCTCGCCGATCTGCAGCAGTTCCCGCCAGTCGACGGCCCCGTGCTGCAGGTGATCGATCACCCGGACGACCGCTTCAGCAAAGTGCTGCTGGTGCTGGGCCGTAACGACGACGACCTGATCAAGGCCGCCTCGGCGCTGGCGGTCGGCAACAATCTGTTCCGCGGCGCGCGCGTCAAAGTGGAACAGATGACCGCGCTGCAACCGCGTCAGCCCTACGATGCGCCGAACTGGACGCGCACCGACCGCCCGGTTCGATTTGCCGAGCTGCTGGATTACCCCGAGCAACTGCAAGTCAGCGGCCTGCAACCGCGGCCGGTGACACTGGAACTGAACCTGCCGCCCGACTTGTTCGTCTGGCGCAACCAGGGTATTCCGCTGCGCACCCTGTACCGCTATACGGCGCCAGCGGTGACCGACGAATCGCGCCTGAGCATCAGCGTCAACGATCAGTACATCACCAGCATGCCGCTGGTGGGCAATGACCGGCGCGGCGGTACCCTTGAGGAAATGCGCCTGGCAGTGCTGTCCGGTGACAACACTGCATTGACCGAGAACTCGCTGGTGCCGGCGCTGAAGATTGGCGACCGTAACCGCCTGCGCTTCGACTTCAGCTTTGCCAGTACCCTGGGCAGCGCCCAGCGCGATCGCTGCCAGACCTCGCTGCCGGTGGACGTGCGTGCAGCAATCGACGACAACTCCACCATCGACCTTTCCGGTTACCACCATTACATCGCCATGCCCGACCTGCGTGCATTCGCCCGCAGTGGCTTCCCGTTCAGCCGCATGGCCGACCTGTCCGAGACGCTGGTCATCATGCCGGCCAAACCTACGGCGATGCAGGTCGGCACTTTGCTCGACACGGTTGGCGGGTTGGCCGGACAGATCGGTTACCCGGCGCTTGGCCTGCAATTGATCGACGACTGGCAACAGGTCGCAGCGGCAGACGCCGACTTGCTGCTGATCGGCAGCCTGCCCGAGGCCCTTCGCGACGCGCCCGACCTTGGCCTGTTGCTCAGCGCCCAGCGTGACTGGTTGCTGCAGGGCCGCAGCGCATCGCTGCCCGGTGGCCAGCGTTTCGATACTGAGCCGGTGGCTGCAAGCAGCCGCGTGGCGGTCAGCGCCCAGGCGCCGATTGCGGCCATCACCGGGCTGAAGTCGCCGTTCCACGAGCAGCGCAGTGTTGTGGCCTTGCTGGCCAACAGCGACAGCGATTACGCATTGCTGCGCGACGTGCTTGGCGATGTAGGCAAGCTCGATGCGGTGGCGGGTTCGGTAACGCTGGTACGCAGCAGTGGCGTGAGCAGCCAGTTCGTCGGCGAGCACTACTTCGTGGGCGCGCTGCCGTGGTGGCTGCTGCTGTGGTTCCACTTGTCCGAGCACCCTGTGTTGCTGGCGGTGATCGCGGCTGTTTGCGTGGTGCTGTTCGCCTTCTTGTTGTGGCGGGCACTGCGCTGGGCAGGCAAGCGCCGCTTGGGTGAGGCGGGGTGATGATGCGTCAGATGCTGGTAGGGCTGGTCGCCTTAGGCCTGCCCGTTTTCGCCAATGCCGGGTCGGTTTGCCCATGGCCTGCCTGGGAGCGGTTCAAGGCCGAGCTGGTGAGTGTGGATGGGCGGGTCATCGACCCGAGTGACGAGCGCCTGATCACCACCTCGGAAGGGCAGAGTTACGCGCTGTTCTTCGCCCTGGTAGGCAACGACCGACAAACCTTCGCGCAGTTGCTGCGTTGGACCAGCAACAACCTCGCCGAGGGTGACCTGGCCCGGCATCTGCCTGCCTGGCTGTGGGGCCGTGACGGGCAGCAGCAGTGGCAGGTGCTGGACGCCAACAACGCCAGCGATGCCGATCTGTGGATCGCCTACAGCCTGCTGGAAGCAGGGCGGTTGTGGGACCAGCCGGCCTACACGCAACTGGGCCAGCACCTGCTGTGGCGTATCGCCGCGCAGACCGTGCGCAAGCTTCCAGGCCTTGGCGTGATGTTGCTGCCAGGTGACTACGGCTTCGAAGACGCCCAGGGTACCCGCCTGAACCCCAGCTACCTGCCGCTGCAGTTGCTCGACCGCTTCAGCGAGGTGGACCCCTTGTGGGGGGAGCTGGCGGCCAACACGCGGCGTTTGTGGTTGGCATCGTCGCCAAAGGGCTTTGCACCGGACTGGTTGCTGTGGACGCCGGCCGGAAAGCCAGCGGCAGACACGAAACATGGCAATGCCGGTGATTATGACGCCATTCGTGTGTACCTGTGGGTCGGCATGTTGGCCGAGGGGGCGGCGCAACGCCGCGAACTGGTCGCCCATTATGCGCCGATGGCGGCATTGACCCAGCGCCAGGGGCTACCTCCTGAGCACCTGGATGCACGTAGCGGTGAAGCCCGCGGCCATGGCCCGGCGGGTTTCTCTGCGGCCTTGCTGCCATTGCTTGCTGCCTCGCCAGAGCACGTGGCCGGCCTGGCGGCCCAGCGCCAGCGCTTGCGCGAACAACCGGTCGAGGCCAAGGCGTATTACAGCCAGGTGCTGGCGCTGTTCGGCCAGGGCTTCGACGAGGCCCGTTACCGTTTTGACCCGCACGGCCGCCTGTTGCCGGCCTGGAGTGCGCCATGCAGCGAATGATCGGCGTGTTGATGCTGGCGGCAATAACCTGCCAGGCAGATGCACAACCCAAGGATATCGATGAACAGCGCCAATGGCTGCTGGACCAGGTACGCCGCGGCGAAGCGCTGCACCGTGACGACCTGGTGCGCGATGCGCTGGGCCGTTTGCAGTTGCTTGAGCCGCGCAACCCGGAGGTATTGCTGGCGGCCTTGAGCCTGGCATTGCGCGAGAAGAACAGCAGTGAAGCCGAGCAGTTGAGTGCGCGGATCAGTGCCGTGGCGCCTGGCAGCCTGCAAGCACGTCAGGCCGCACGCCTGCTTGAACTTCAACAACCGGCGCCTGCGCGGCGCTTGCAGCAGGCGCGTCTGCTGGCGGTTACCGGCCGTAATGAAGAGGCGCTGGCGATGTACGAACAGTTGTTTGCCGGCGAACCACCCAGCCTTGAATTGGCCCTGGACTACTGGCGCGTGCGCGGCAACCTGCCAGGCCAACGCCCTGAGGCGATCCGCCAGTTGCAGCGGTTGGATCAGCAGTACCCGGGCAGTGCCGGGCTGCGCCAGACACTGGCCGGTTGGTTGTTCGCCGAAAAGCGTGACCGCGAGGCCTTGGCCCTGCTCGATCAGCTGGCGCGAGACCCCGGTGCACGGGATGCCGCTGCCCAGCGCGAGTTCGACTACCTGTCCGGGCAAGCCGTGAGTGCAACCAGCGCGGCAGCCTGGCAGGCCTTTCTTCAGCGTTACCCAGCTTCACCGTTGTTGGCACAGGCCAGCGAGACCTTGCAACAGCAGCGCAAGCTGCTGGCCGACCCGGCATGGCAGGCCGGTCAACGGGGTAAGGCATTGCTCGACAAGGGCCGTAATGCCGAAGCTGAAACGCAGCTGCGCCGCGCCCTGCGCCAGTACCCGGGCGATGCCAGCCTGCATGGGGCCCTGGGTTATGCGTTGATGCGCCAGGGCCGCCATGAAGACGCCCATGCGGCGTTCCGCGCGGCGAGCGCCAAGGAGCAGGACACCTACTGGATCAGCCAATGGAAGGACCTGGAGTCGTCCAGCCAGTATTGGGCCCTGCTGAAGAAAGCCGAGCAGGCCCTGGAGGCGAAAGACGTGCGCGGTGCGCGCGCACTTTACCGGCAGGCTCGCCAGCAACGGCCAAAGGATGAATACGCGTTGTTGGGCCTGGCAGATGTCTCGCTGGCCGAGGGCGATGTGGCGGCTGCCGAGCGGCAGTACCTGCAGGTACGGCGTATGGCGCCGGATAACGAAAGTGCCGTGCGCGGCTTGATGCGCGTTTACCAGGCGCAGTCGCCAGGCAAGGCGCAGGCATACCTGGACAGCCTGCCACCACGGCAGCAGGCGCAGTTCGCCAGCCTGCGACGCAGCCTGGAACTTGCGCGCCTGCGCCAGCAAGGGGACGAAGCCCTGCAGCGCGAGGACTGGTCGACGGCCAGCCATGTGCTGGGCCAGGCTTCAGCCCTGGCTCCCGATGAGCCTTGGCTGGTGTATCAGCTGGCCAACAGTCTGCGTCACCAAGGGCGCACTGGCGAGGCCGACGCGGCATTTGCCAGGCTGGTGCAGCACCAGCCACGTGATCCGGCAACGCGCTATGCCCACGGCCTGTTCCTGGAGTCCAGCGACCGTGATGCCTTGGCTCTGGACAGTCTGAGAGCGGTACCTCAGGCGACCTGGAGCGCGGACATGCACGCGCTGGAGCAACGTGTTCAACGGCGTATGACCCTGGCCTCTGCGCAGCAGTTGCAGGCACAAGGCCGCGGTGCCGAGGCGACAGCCTTGCTTGAAGCCGGCCTGGCGCGTGGTGAAGGCAGCTCGGACGACTTGATGCTGTTGGCTGACTGGGCAGCCGCGCGTGGTGAACATGGCAAGGCGCGCAGCTATTACCAGCGTGTGCTGGTCGCGCAGCCTGGGCGTCCTGATGCACGCCTTGGGGTGATGGAAAGCGCCGTGGCCGAAGGCAACCTGCAGCAGGCCCGGCACATGCTGGGCGTGAAGGTGCCACAATTTGCCGCTGATGACGGCAACGCCCAGCGGCGCCTGGCGGCGCTGTGGACCGCGTTGGGCGAACACGATCAGGCGGCCAGGCTGCTTGACCGGATTGCCGCGCAGCAGACGCGACCCGATCCGTTGTTGCGACGCGACGCAGCCCGCCTGGTAGCGCAGGATGATCCTCAACGAGCATTGGACCTTTACGCGGCAGCGATGGCTGATGCGCAGTTGCTGGACCGTGCTGCCGTAGCGCCACGGGATGACCGTGCATTGACCCTGGCCAGCCGCGAGCGGGATGGCGACGACTGGCTGGCCCGCAGCCTGCGCAGTGATGTGGACGCCCTGTATCGCCAGCGCAATACCCATGTGACGCTGATGCATGACTACGGCTGGCGCGAGGATGACGGTACGCCCGGCACGTCGGAGCTGAGTACCCAGTCGACCTTGTTGCATGTCGACACTCCTTGGCAGGAGGGCACCGCGTTTGCGCGAGTAGAGCGCATTGGCATGGATGCGGGGTCGTTCGAGCCGAACGATCAGGGAAGCTACACCCCCGACTTCGGCAGCTGCCAGTTTGTTGGCCAGACCGCTGACGGCAAAACACTGCCCGCGTGCACGGGGGGATCGCAGACTGCAAACGGCAGCCTGTTGGCGTTGGGTTGGCAGGGCAGCCGCTGGGCGTTCGACCTGGGCACCACCCAGGGCTATGCAATCAACAACTGGCTGGGCGGCGCAACGGTCAACGGTGACCTCGGGCAGGTTGGCTGGTCGCTGACCGCCTCGCGCCGGCCGATGAGCAATTCATTGCTGTCGTTCGCCGGCGCACGCGACCGCCCGACGGGCGTGCGCTGGGGCGGGGTCACTGCCAATGGCGCCACGCTCGGACTGAGCTGGGACCAAGGTGGCGACAACGGGGTGTGGGCCAGCCTGGGGCACCATTGGCTGTACGGCGAAAACGTGGCCGACAACCAGCGGACCCGGGCCATGGCCGGCTTTTACCACCGCGTGGTGGAAAAGGCCGACGAGCGTGTCCGTGTTGGCGTGACGCTGATGCACTGGCGCCATGACAAGGACCTGGGCGGCTACAGCCTGGGGCAGGGCGGTTACTACAGCCCGCAGCGCTACAGTTCGGTGGGCGTGCCGGTCAGTTATGCCTGGCGCAACTACGACTGGTCGCTGCTGCTGGAAGGTTCCGTCAGTTGGTCTCAGGCTCATAGTGGCAGTAGCCGCTTGTACCCGGACGCACACATCAACCGCAAGGTACTGGCAAATTATGGCGTCGATTCCAACATCGATGCGATGACCGAAGCCAGCGACAGCAGCGGGTTGGGCTACCGCCTGCGCGGTCTGTTCGAACGGCGCCTGAGTGACCAGTGGGTACTGGGCGGCGGCTTCGACTGGCAGCACAGCGATGACTATGCGCCTAGCCATGGCATGCTCTACCTGCGCTACCTGTTCGAACCGTGGCGAGGCAACCTGGCCCTGCCGGTGACACCGCTGGAGCCTTACAGCGAGTGGCGGTGACGGCAATCGCTGCGTTGCAAGGGGCGCGCCTGCACGGGGCGATGCGGGCCAAGGGTTGACACCAGGCACGCCGCCCCACCATTATCCAGCCATACCTACGCAACGGGCTTGCCAGCATGTCCACATCCAACCACGCCATTTCCGCTTCGGGCTTCATCGCTCAGGCAGACGCGTGCGTTGCCGTTGCCAAGAAATCCAAGAAACAGCCGCTCATCTGACCGAGGCGCGCTGTCTCGTCAGGTGGGCTGACGAGACAGAAGGCGCCAGGTATCCCTGCCACCACTTCCACTCTTCACCCTGCTGACGCTGACTTTCGGTCAACATCAGGAGTTTTTGCATGTCGAATTTCCGTGGTATCTGGATCGCCCTCGTCACGCCAATGCGCGCCAATGAAATCGACTTCCCAGGCCTGGAAAAGCTGGTGAAGAAGCTGCTCGAAGACGGTGTGGCCGGTTTTGTGGTGTGCGGTACCACGGGTGAGGCAGCGGCGTTGTCCAAGGCCGAGCAACTGGCAGTGCTGGATGCCGTGCTGGCCTGGGTGGAGCCTGGCAGGGTGGTGATGGGCCTGTCAGGTTACAACCTGGGTGAGTTGCTGGCGTTCCAGGCTGAAATCCAGCAGCGTGACATTGGCGGACTGCTGGTTCCCGCACCTTGCTACATCCGCCCTTCGCAGGCTGGCATCGAAGCCTTCTTCGCCACCGTGGCCGATGCCGCCAGCGTGCCAGTGATCGTGTACGACATTCCCTACCGCACTGGCGTACGCATGGAACGTGAAACCCTGCGCCGTATCGTGCGCCATCCACGCATTGCAGCGGTGAAAGACTGTGGCGGTGACAGCGAGACGACCATGGCCCTGATCGAGGACGGCCACGCCCAGGTGCTGGCCGGTGAAGACCTGCAGATCTTCAATAACCTGTGCCTGGGTGGGGCAGGGGCCATTTCAGCCTCCGCACATGTGCGCGCCGACCTTTACGTACGCATGGTGCAGCAGGTTGACAGCGGTGATTGGGCCGCCGCGCGGGGTACGTTCTACCAGTTGCTGCCCTGGATCAAAGTGGCCTTTGCCGAGCCCAACCCGGCCGTGGTCAAGGCGGCATTGCAGCTGCAAAGCCTGATTGCAGACGAGCTGCGCGAGCCCATGCAGGCGTGCACGAATACCACCCGAGACAAGTTGCAAAGCGTGCTGTGTTCACTCGGCGCCTGAAGCGGCAACGGTTGATGGCGGGTTGACAAGCCGCCACACCCGGCATATACCGTTGGTTGTCAGGAGCCGCGCATCAATGGCGATGTCGCGGCCTCCACACCGAACCCAAAGAGCAAATGAGCTCTCTCCGCATGCGGAGAGGGCTTTTTTTCGTCCCTGAAAAATAACAACAAGAGGTGGTCAACATGCGTCATGGTGATATTTCCAGCAGCAATGACACCGTCGGCGTCGCCGTGGTCAACTATAAGATGCCGCGCCTGCATACCCGCGATGAAGTGCTCGAAAACGCCAGGAAAATCGCCGACATCATTGTCGGCATGAAGCAGGGGCTGCCGGGCATGGATCTGGTGATTTTTCCGGAGTACAGCCTGCAGGGCATCATGTATGACCCGGCCGAAATGATGGAAACCGCCGTGGCCATACCCGGCGTGGAAACCGAAGTGTTCGCCCAGGCCTGCCGCAAGGCCAATGTCTGGGGCGTGTTTTCGCTGACCGGCGAGCGCCATGAAGAGCACCCGCGCAAATCCCCCTATAACACGCTGGTGCTGATCGACAACAATGGCGAGATCGTGCAGAAGTACCGCAAGATCATCCCCTGGTGCCCGATCGAGGGGTGGTACCCGGGCGACCAGACCTACGTTGCCGATGGCCCCAAGGGCCTGAAGATCAGCATGATCATCTGCGATGACGGCAACTACCCGGAAATCTGGCGCGACTGTGCCATGAAAGGCGCTGAGCTGATCGTGCGCTGCCAGGGTTACATGTACCCGGCCAAGGATCAGCAGGTGCTGATGGCCAAGGCCATGGCGTGGGCTAACAACTGCTACGTTGCAGTGGCCAACGCCGCGGGCTTCGATGGTGTGTATTCCTACTTCGGTCACTCGGCAATCATCGGTTTCGATGGTCGTACACTCGGCGAGTGCGGTGAAGAGGAGATGGGTATCCAGTACGCCCAGCTGTCGATCTCGCAAATTCGCGATGCGCGGCAGAACGACCAGTCGCAAAACCACCTGTACAAGATCCTGCACCGTGGCTACAGCGGTATGCATTTGTCTGGCGACGGCGACCGCGGCATTGCCGAATGCCCATTCGAGTTCTACCGCACCTGGGTGCTGGATGCCGAGAAGGCCCGCGAGAACGTCGAGGCCCTGACCCGGCGCACCTCGGGGGTGGCGCAGTGCCCGGTCGGCAGCCTTCCCTACGATGCCAAGGAAAAGGAAGCCCGCTGACGGGGTTGCCCAGCGTGCCTGCGGGCACGCTGTTTCACAAAGCGAGGGGAAGACCATGCCGTTCTTGAACGACCTGCTGGAGCAGACGCGTCGCGATGCGTCCTCCAGTGCTGCACTGAGTGCCGAAAACTGCCACACCCGGGCAATCGTCGAGACCCACCTGCGCATTGAAGACACCCTGGAGTCGCGTTTCCGCTTCGATGTCGCTGCCGTCATGCAGGTAGTACGCAACGAAGTGCTGGGCCAGGACGAAGCCTTGCAGGCCATCGAAGATGTGCTCACGGTGGTGCGTGCGGATATTCTCGACCCGCGCCGCCCGCTGTTCACGGCATTGTTCCTCGGCCCGACCGGGGTCGGCAAGACCGAGGTCGTGCGTGCCCTGGCCCGCGCCCTGCACGGTGATGCCGATGCCTTCTGCCGGGTCGACATGAACACGCTGGCCCAGGAACACTACGCCGCTGCTCTGACCGGCGCGCCACCGGGCTATGCTGGCGCCAAGGAAGGCCGCACGCTGTTTGACCAGGCGCTGCTGGACGGGAGCCAAGGGCGCCCTGGGATCGTGCTGTTCGATGAGCTGGAAAAGGCCGGCAAGGAGGTGTCCCAGGCGCTGCTCAATGTGTTCGACAATGGCCTGCTGCGCTTGGCCTCCGGTGAAAAGAGCTTCAATTTCCGTAACACACTGGTGTTCATGACCAGCAACCTGGCGGCAGACGAAATACGCCAGCACCGGCTGGGCCCGCTGGCGCCGCTGCGGCGTCTGCTTGGCCTGCAGGCAGGGCGCCGCGAGCGTTTGCTGGGGCTGGTGCGGCGGCGCCTGGTGAAGCGTTTTTCTGCCGAGTTCGTCAACCGCATCGACAGCACTGTGGTGTTCAATGCCATCGAACAGGAGGTGAGCGAGCGCATCGTTGAACTGGAGGTGTCGCGCCTGAACCGGCGCCTTGCCAAGCATCACTGCCACCTGCAACTGGATGCGGCGGTGGTTGGCAAGCTGGCCAGCGAAGGCCATGACCTGGAGTTTGGCGCGCGTGCGCTCAAGCGCTTTATCCGCCATGAGCTGGAAGTGCCACTGGCCGAGTACCTGCTTGGTAACCGCATCCCATGCCAGGCAGAAGTGACGTGCATGACGGTGGTCGGCCGCCTTGAGCGCGGGCGCATCCGTTTTTCGTTGCCGACATGACGGTTGTCACAGGATGGTGTGATGAGTAGACAAGACAGGCAATTGAAGGTGGGCTTGCTGTTCGCCGAAACCGGCGTTACCGCAGCCATTGAACGCTCGCAGCGCTTTGGCGCGCTGCTGGCGGTCGAACAGGTTAACCGCGAGGGGGGCGTACTTGGCGAACCGGTTCTGACCCTGGTCGGCGACCCCGGGGGCGACCCGGACCGTTATCGCAATCTGTGTGACGACTATGTGCGCAACCACGGTGTGCGCCTGATGCTCGGCTGCTACATGTCGCACACCCGCAAAGCCGTGATGCCCGTCATCGAGCGCGCCGATGGCTTGCTGTTCTATCCCACGCCCTATGAGGGCTTCGAGTACTCGCCCAATATCATCTACGGCGGGCCGGCACCTAACCAGAATAGCGCGCCACTGGCGGCATACCTGACACGTCATTACGGTGCCAGGGTCGCCTTCGTCGGTTCCGACTACATCTACCCGCGGGAAAGCAACCATGTCATGCGCCACCTGTACAAGCAGCATGGTGGCGAAGTGGTGGAAGAAGCCTACATGCCCCTGTACCCCTCGGCCGATGACCTGGCCCTGGTGGTCGAGCGGGTGGTGCGTTCTGCCCCTGACGTGGTGTTCTCGACCGTGGTCGGTACGGGGACGGCAAGCTTCTACCAAGCAATGGCGCAGCGCTATGGCAATGGCCCTCGGCCGCCGATCGCCAGCTTGACTACCAGCGAGGCAGAAATTGCCGAAATGGGGGCCGAGGCGGCCCGTGGCAACATCGTCGTGGCACCCTACTTCACCAGCGTCGAGTCACCGCAAAGCAACGCATTCGTCAGTCAGTGCCGTGCGTTCTTTCCGGCCGATGTGCGCATCACTGCCTGGGCCGAGGCGGCGTACTGCCAGATGCGCATGCTGTGCCAGGCGGTAAATGCCACCGGCAGCCTGGAGGTGGAGGTAATCCGCAATCACCTGTACCACGCGAGCATGGATAGCCCCCAGGGCAGGGTGCAGGTGGAGCAGCAGAACAACCACTCGCACCTGTTTTCACGTATCGGCGAGATCGATGCGCGCGGGCAGATCTGCATCAAATGGCAATCGCCTACGACCATCCGCCCTGACCCCTATGTGGTGGTTCACAACCTGGACGACTGGACCGTGAGCATGATGGGGGGCGGCCCCTCATGAGCACGTCGAACATCCTGAACACGCTGCGTGAACTGCACGTGGGCATCGTTTGTCCGCCCAGTGAAATCACTGATGCCCTGGTGTTGCAACTGATGCGTATCGGCTGCTCGGTGAAGCAGTGCTGGCCACCGCCCAAGGCGTTCGACACCCACACCGACCTGGTGTTTTGCGGGGTGTTCGAAGGCCGCCACCATGCCGAGCTGGGCAAGCTGCTGGCCCAGGGCGGCGTACGCCTGACCGCCATCGCCTTGGTGGAGTACGAGAGCCCGACCATTCTTTCGCAAATCCTGGAGCTGGGGTGTCACGGCGTGATGGTGCTGCCTCTGGACAACCACAAGGTACTTCCGGCGTTGGTGTGCGCCAGAAGCAACAGCGAAGCCCAGGCCCGCTTGATGCAGAAGAATGCCCAGTTGCAGGAGCGTCTGGAGCACCAGGCCGACATCAACAAGGCCAAGGTCCTGCTGATGGCGGCCCAGGGCTGGCAGGAGCCTGAAGCTCATGCCTACTTGTCGAAAGAAGCGATGAAACAGCGGCTGTCGATGTTGGAAATGGCAAGAAAAACCCTAAAACAATTCGAATGAGAAGAGGTTGCCATGTTGTACGGACTGGTTCTGCTGTATGTGGGTGCGGTGTTGTTCATCAACAGCATCTGGCTGATGGGGCGTATCACTGACCGCGAAGTGGCGGTGATCAACCTGTTTGTCGGTTTGCTCAGCCTGTTGGTGGCGGTCTACCTGATCTTCGTGGTGGGCTCGGCCGAAGGCATCAAGGCCGGTGCCTTGACCCTCCTGTTCGCCTTTACCTACCTGTGGGTGGCTGCCAACCAGGTGCTGCAGGTTGATGGGCGCGGGCTAGGCTGGTTCTGCCTGTTCGTCAGCGTGACGGCGCTGGTGGTGACAGTCAGTTCCATCCCTGGCGCCGAAGGGCTGTTGAAGGTATGGGATGTGCTGAACTGGGCGGCGTGGACGGTGTTGTGGTTCAGCTTTTTCCTGTTGCTGGCGCTGGCCAGGAAGATCCAGCGTCTGGTGGCGGCAATGACATTGCTGTGCGCGATCTTCACCGCCTGGGTGCCCGGGCTGTTGATCCTGTGGCAGCAGATGGGCTGACGGCCATGCGGCCGCTGTGGAGCAGCCTTGCGCTGTGACGCTGCCCTTACGGCAGGCGCTTTTCCATCGGCTGATACACCAGCCCGGCAAACTCACCCACGTCGCCTGCCAGGGTGAAGCCGTAGCGTTGGTAGGCGGGTACAGAGGACAATGATGCCTTTACCGTCACCACCTCAGCGCTGGCATGCGCCAGTGCTGCGTTCATCAGGCGCTTGCCTATACCCTGGCGTTGCAGGCCTGGTGCAATGAACAGCATCGCAATGTGACGGCCTTCCTTGAGCTCGATCAGCCCCGCGATAGCGCCTTCGACAAAACAGGCCAGCATAAGGTTGTCACCTTGCATGCGCTCGGCAAACGCCTGGGGTGCTGACACCTGGGTAAAGGTCTCGATACCTTGCGCCGACAGCGTGGGCGCGACAGCCTGCATGAAGGCATCCATGCACAAGGCGCAGGCTTGGGGGAGGTCGTCAGGGGTGAGCGTGCGTACTTGCATGGTAATCGTCCTTGTCGGGTGTCCTTCTGTTGCCCACTTAAACCTGTTACGGGTTCAGAGGCCGATGCGGCATCAAGCTGCCTTGGCAGCGCCCGGCTTGCGTTCGCCAATCAGGATGTCTTCGAAGAATGCACCGACAGGTTCGGTAGGGTGGCACAGTTGTATCTCCAGCACCCACACCACCTCGCTCGGGACAATCTCCACCTCGGCCAGCTTGTCCTGGCTATACAACACATGCGGGAAGTCGGCGATGCGATGCCCGGCCAGGTTGCGCTCCAGCTGCCAACCTTTGGCCTGGGCACTGCGCTCGGCGAAGTCATACAGTTCACGTCCGGTCAACCCGCGGCCCCAGGCCTGACGGGTCTCGTCGAACACTTCATGCAGTGCCTTCACGCAGGCGTGGTGCAAAGCGTGCTGGCCAAACACGAAGGTATCGCCATAGTCACCTTCATAGCCATCCCATACCGGCCCAACGTCGACCACGACGATGTCCGTGGTACGTAGCACACGTTGAAGGTCAATGCCTTGCCGTGGCGTACGCACGGTATCGTCACCAAAACGGATGTAGGTGGGGTGCCAGGTGTGTGAGGCGCCCATCGCCTGGAGGGTATGCGCGGCCATCTCCAGTGCCTGGGCGGTGGTCATGCCGACCTGCAGTTGGCTGGCAATGGCGGCCACGGCCCGTACCGACTGTTCGCGGGCTGCGAGCATGCCGTCCAGCGAATAACGTGGGCCGACCTTTTCCAGCTGAGGGTGCAGCGTGCTGGCTGATGAAGCCTGCGTTGTCCGTGCGCCGCTGGCGACAAAGGCCTCGGCGACAAAGCGATGGGGCTGTACCCCTGCTGCAAGGCATTGCTCGCGGACCTGGGTGATCATCGTGGCATTGCCACAGGCATAGACCTGGGTTTCGACCCAGCGATGCGTCTGGCTGAGCGCCACCTGCTGTATACGTGCCTGGGCCGAGAGCACCGGTTGCCAGCGAAAGTGCGGGTGCACACGGCTGGACACGTCGAGAAATTCGCGGTCATAGAAATCCGCCGGCGAAGAGCCGCCCCAATACAGCGTGACGTCGGCATCGCCGGCCAAGGCCGTCAGCAACAGCGGCTTGATGCCGGCGTAACCTGTGCCAGTGGCGAAAAGGATCAGCGGGCGTTGGTCATCGTGCTGCCAGGTACAGGCGCCCAGCGGGCCCTCGAGCTTTACCGTTGCACCTGCTTGCAGGGTGGGCAGCAAACCTTCAGTGAACAGGCCGCCGCTGACCTTGCGGATGTGAAACACCAGTTGCCCTTGTTCCCGGGCAGGCAGGTTGGCAATGGAGAAACAGCGGCTGTCACCGTTGTCCAACTGAAACCGCATGTACTGGCCCGCCCGCACCTCCAGCGGCTGAGCAGGCTGCAACACCAGCTCGACGATATCTGCGCTCAGCGCGCGCTTGCCAACCACCTGTGCCTGGGTTTCCAGTGCGGGTGCGTCCAGTGACCAGCCGGGTATTTCCAGGCGCATGTCGCTGCAGGCATGGCTCTGGCACAGCAACATCTCGTCGGCGGCCAAGGGGTAGGAAGGCGGCGGTGTGTCCGCATCCCGCTGCTTGTCCTGATGCTGCCCCGACACCACCTTGACCTTGCACGAGCCGCAGGCGCCGCGGCGGCAGGAGAAGGGTACCGGCAGGCCGCTGGCGAGCATGGCGTCGAGCAGCAGCTCCTGGCTGGCTTCGAAGGTTTTGCCCGAGGGCGACAATTCAATGACGTGGCGGCTTTGCATAAGCACCTCGGGGCAAATGGAGGTTCGATTGTTGCTATAGTCCAGGACCAGCAGAACCTCCAGTTTTGGATATTTCATATGGTCCAGCTTCGTAAATGGCAGCCACTGCTCAAACTCGATGGGGCACAGGCTTCGTACCGGCAGATCGTCGAAGGGCTGGTGGCCGCAATCAGCGAGGGTCGCCTGCGCCCTGGCACACCGTTGCCGGGCACGCGGCAGATGGCGCAACTGCTGAACGTCAATCGCAAGACCGTGATCCTTGCTTATGAGGAAGCCGAAACCAAAGGCTGGCTGCAAAGCGTGCAACGCCGGGGCACCTTTGTCAGCCAGCAGCTGGCGCCTGGCACAGCGGCCGTTTGCGGTGCCGTGCGGCCTTTTGCCCTGGCGCTGCCAGAGGAACCCGCCGTTGCCTACTTCAAGGCGAACGAACAGGCTGTAGCCCAGCAAGGGCGGCCGGGGGCCTTGTTCTTCGACAACGGCGCCTGTGACCATCGCCTGCTGCCACAGGCTGTACTGCACCGCTATTACCGCGATGCCTTGCGCAGCAGCTTCAGCAGCAATAGCGTGCGCCACGGCAGCGAGTGCAGCAGCCGCAATCTGCGCAGCGCCCTGGCCGACATGCTGCGGCACAATCGCAGCCTGAACGTTGGCGCCGAGCATATCTGCCTGACCCAGGGGGTGCAGATGTCGCTGTCCCTGGTGGCCAGTGTGTTGCTCAAGCCGGGTGACGTTGTGCTGGTCGAGCGCCTGAGTTACCCCCCCGCCTGGGAGATCTTCCGTCAGCTGGGTGCCCGCCTGGTGACTGTGGAGCTGGACCATGAGGGGTGCCGGGTCGATCAGCTTGATGCCCTGTGCCGGCAGCACAAGGTGCGGATGATGTACATAACACCCCATCACCAGTTCCCGACCACGGTCAGCCTGCCAGCCGGGCGCAGGCAACAGCTGCTGGAGCTGGCGCGCCAGCATGCCTTTTGCGTGGTCGAAGAAGATTACGACTACGAATACCACTTTGCCGGGCGGCCTTATCTGCCGTTGGCCAGCGACCGCCAGCAGCGGCACGTGGTTTACATTGGCTCACTGTCCAAGCCTTTGGGCAGCACGTTCCGTTGCAGCTATATCGTGGCACCGGTGGAAGTGACAACCGTGCTGGAACGCAGGGCGATGTTGACCCTGGGGCAGGGCGATGCAGTCATGCAGCAGATGTTGGCGGACCTGATCAATGATGGCGAACTGAAGAAGCACTTGCGCCGCGTCAACCGCGAGTACCGGCGCCGGCGCGAAACCTTGTTGGGGGGCTTGCGCGATGCGTTTGGCGAACAGATCAGCGTGCAGGCGCCAGAAGGTGGCCTGGCGCTGTGGGTGAGGTTTGCCGATGAGATCAATGTGGATCAGTTGGTCGACAAAGCGCTGGAACGGGACCTGGTGGTGCGCAGTGGGCGACAGTTTTCACCGTTTGGCCATGCCGAGAATGCCTTGCGCCTGGGGTTTGCTTCGCTGGATGCGGATGAGATTCGGCAGGCGACCCAACGGCTGGCAGACGCCGCGAAAGCGATTGGCAAGGCGCGGTGGCTGTAGGCATGGCCTTGTGTCGCGACAGGGGATGGCACGGGCTTCGCCCGTGTTCGCGGGCAAGCGCGCTCCCACAGTGATCGCGGTGGGCTCAGGATTTGTGCAGGAGGGTTACGCCCCCAAGGGGCGCGAGGCCTCTGGGCCTCAACGCATTCCGTTCGGTTACCGCACATAACCGCATCTCGGCGCCTCAAGCCTGCGCCAGCACCTCCGATAGCAGCACACCCACCCTCGAATCTTCGATCAGAAGTGGTGCCAACAAGGAGTACTGCCCGCATGCTTGCCAACCTGAAAATTCGCACCGGAATGTTCTGGGTGTTGTCGCTGTTCAGCCTGACCCTGCTGTTTTCGACGGCCAGTGCCTGGTGGGCTGCCGTGGGTAGCGACCAGCAGATCACTGAACTGGATCAGACTGCGCACCAGTCGGACCGGTTGAACAATGCGTTGCTGATGGCGATTCGCTCCAGCGCCAACGTGTCTTCGGGCTTTATCGAGCAGTTGGGTGGCCATGACGAGAGTGCAGGCAAGCGCATGGCGCTGTCGGTGGAGCTGAACAACAAGAGCCAGGCGCTGGTCGACGAATTTGTCGAAAACGCCCGTGAACCCGCCCTTCGCGTGCTGGCAACCGAGCTGCAGGCTACCTTTGCCGAATACGCCAAGGCGGTGGCCGGGCAGCGTGAAGCGACCCGCCAGCGTTCGCTGGAGCAGTATTTCAAGGTCAACAGCGATGCCGGTAATGCCATGGGGCGGTTGCAAACCCTGCGCCAGCAGCTGGTGACCACACTGAGCGAACGTGGCCAGCAAATCATGCTCGAGTCCGACCGGCGTCTGGCCCGGGCGCAATTGCTGAGCCTGTGCCTGCTGGGCATGACCGTGGTGCTGGCGGTGCTGTGCTGGGCGTTCATTGCCCAGCGTGTGTTGCACCCCCTGCGTGAAGCCGGCGGGCATTTCCAGCGCATTGCCAGTGGCGACCTGAGCGTGCCGGTGCAAGGGCAGGGCAACAACGAGATCGGCCAGCTGTTCCATGAGCTCCAGCGCATGCAGCAGAGCCAGCGCGACACCCTTGGGCAGATCAACGACTGTGCCCGGCAGCTGGACGCCGCCGCCACGGCGTTGAACGCGGTCACCGAGGAAAGCGCCAACAACCTGCGTCAGCAGGGGCAGGAGCTGGAGCAGGCCGCCACCGCCGTGACCGAAATGACCACGGCAGTGGAGGAGGTTGCGCGCAACGCGATCACCACCTCGCAAACCACCAGTGAATCCAACCAGCTGGCCGCGCAAAGCCGCCGGCAAGTCAGCGAAAACATCGACGGCACCGAAGCCATGACCCGCGAGATCCAGACCAGCAGTGCGCACCTGCAGCAGTTGGTGGGGCAGGTGCGGGACATCGGCAAGGTGCTGGAAGTGATCCGCTCGGTGTCCGAGCAGACCAACCTGCTGGCGCTCAATGCTGCCATCGAGGCGGCCCGTGCCGGTGAGGCCGGGCGCGGTTTTGCGGTAGTGGCGGATGAGGTGCGCACACTGGCCTACCGCACGCAACAATCGACCCAGGAAATCGAGCAGATGATCGGCAGCGTACAGGCGGGGACCGAAGCTGCGGTAGCATCCATGCAGGCCAGCACCAACCGCGCCCAGTCGACACTGGACGTGACCCTGGCCTCGGGACAAGTGCTGGAGGGCATCTACAGTGCGATCGGCGAAATCAACGAGCGCAATCTGGTCATTGCCAGTGCGGCCGAAGAGCAGGCTCAGGTGGCGCGGGAAGTAGACCGCAACTTGCTGAACATCCGCGAACTGTCCAACCATTCTGCGGCAGGTGCGCAGCAGACCAGCGAGGCGAGCAAGGCGTTGTCGGGGCTGGTGGGGGAGATGACGGCGTTGGTGGGGCGGTTCAAGGTTTGAGGCGCTGCGCCTGCGTGGAACATTAAGATAAGGTTAAACTTATTTAAAGTTCCCCTTGCGGGTTGACTTCGATACTACGCTTGAATAAAGTTCGACCGCCCCGAGCGCGGGGCCTTTTTTCCCTTCACTGAAGAATTCAATGGACACAGTATCTCGTCGCTGCCTGACCTCTGCCGAATGGCCGGGTCAGGCACTTGAACCGGAACACCGGTCCCGACACCCTGGTCGGGCAAGCCGCGCCAGAGCCTGATGCTCCGCCGTGACTTGCCGCCGCCGGTGTTGGCCGGTTGGAGGCAAGCTCATGAACCTCACGTCATTCGTTTCACATCGCCAGCCTGCGTGCCTTGCGCCGCGGCAGGCCCGCGCCTGGCCGCGGCGTCTGCACGGCTACCTTGACCACCACCAGCACCCCCCAAGTAGTTGCGGGGTGCTGGCGCGTCTTCATGCACGCTTGAGCACCCGCACTTCTCACTGAATAAAAGATATTGAACGGTATCTTTGTGCTCGAACTTTTCACGTTAAAAGTTCGCGGGATAACTATTGCCCTGTGTTTATGAAAAGGAATCAAACCATGGATTGCGCGAGTAGAAAGTTCGCTGCCGACACAACTTCCGACTCTCGGCAGCGGACAGACAACTGTCGGAAAGAACCAGCATTATTCAGCGACCCGACATGCCTTCGTTCACCGCCTGAGTGAAACGTCTGTGTGTCGTGCCGCCGCAGCGGCAGGAGCACAGCAACATGACTGTCAAACACCGTAACACCTCATCGGCCAAGGCCGAACGCGAAACCCGCCTGTCCACCCGCGCCGCCCGTGAAGCGCGCAATGGCCTGGCGGTCACCCTCGCCAACCTCGATGCCAGCGAACAGGGCCTGACCGAGCACGAAGCCGCCAAGCGCCTGGCGCGCGATGGGGCCAACCAGGTTGCCCACGACCCGCAACCCCACGCCCTGGTGCAGCTGCTCAAGGCCCTGAACAACCCGTTCATCTATGTTCTGCTGACCCTGGCCGGGATCAGCTTTGTCACCGACTACTGGCTGCCGGTCAGTGCAGGCGAAGCAGACGACGCCGACCTGACCAAGGTCATCATCATCATGACCATGGTCAGCCTCAGCAGCCTGCTGCGCTTCTGGCAGGAGTACCGCTCGAACAAGGCTGCCGACGCGCTCAAGGCAATGGTGCGCAGTACTGCCACGGTGTTGCGCCGCGAGCAGATCGGGCAAGCCCCGCGCCTGCGCGAAGTGCCCATGGACGAACTGGTGGCCGGCGACATCGTGCAGCTTTCTGCAGGTGACATGATTCCCGCCGATATCCGCCTGCTTGAAGCGCGCGACCTGTTTATCAGCCAGGCCGTGCTCACCGGCGAAGCGTTGCCGGTCGAAAAGTACGACACCTTGGGTAATGTCGCGCAGAAGTCGGCCGCCGAGCATGGCGCACATCAGGACAACCTGCTCGAGTTGCCGAACATCTGCTTCATGGGGACCAATGTGGTCAGTGGCCGCGCCCGCGCCGTGGTGGTGGCGACCGGCCGACGCACCTATTTTGGCTCGCTGGCCAAGGCCATTGCCGGTTCGCGCAGCCAGACCGCTTTTGACCGCGGCGTGAACAGCGTCAGTAGCCTGCTGATCCGCTTCATGCTGGTGATGGTGCCGGTGGTGTTCATGATCAACGGTGTGGTGAAAGGTGACTGGGGTGATGCCTTCCTCTTCGCGCTTGCCGTGGCAGTGGGCCTGACCCCGGAAATGCTGCCGATGATTGTCAGCGCCAACCTGGCCAAGGGCGCCGTGGCCATGGCCCGGCGCAAGGTGGTGGTCAAACGGCTGAACGCCATCCAGAACCTGGGCTCCATGGATGTGCTGTGCACCGACAAGACCGGTACGCTCACCCAGGATCGGATCATCCTCGAGCACCATGTGCGCTTCGACGGCCAAACCGACAAGCGCATCCTCGAGCTGGCCTGGCTCAACAGCCATCACCAAAGCGGCATCCGCAACCTGATGGACCAGGCCGTGCTGCATTTCGCCGGCCAGGACCGCCAGTTCCAGGCGCCTTCCGCCTACGCAAAGGTCGACGAACTGCCGTTCGACTTCATCCGCCGCCGCCTGTCAGTGGTGGTGAGGAATGCCTTGGGCGATCACCTGCTGGTAAGCAAAGGGGCGGTCGAGGAAATGCTCGCCATCGCCACCCATGTGCAGGAAGGCGACAAGATCGTTGCCCTCGATCCGTGCCGCCGCCAGCAGCTGATGGCCAGTGTCGATGCCTTCAACCAGGACGGCTTCCGCGTGCTGGTGGTTGCCACCCGGCAGATCCCGGCGGCCGAAGGCAAGGCGCAGTATCACACCGAAGATGAGCGCGATCTGGTCATCCAGGGCTTGCTGACCTTCCTCGACCCGCCCAAGGAAACGGCCGGCCCGGCCATTGCCGCCTTGCGCGACATGGGCGTGCAGGTAAAGGTACTGACCGGCGACAACCCGGTGGTCACGTCCAAGGTCTGCCGTGAAGTGGGCCTGGCGCCAGGCCAGCCGTTGCTCGGCCAGGACATCGAGGGCATGGACGACACCACCCTGAAGCTTCAGGTGGAGGAGCGCACCGTCTTCGCCAAGCTCACCCCGTTGCAGAAATCACGGGTGCTCAAGGCCCTGCAGGCCAATGGTCACACCGTGGGCTTCCTTGGCGACGGCATCAACGACGCCGCCGCCCTGCGCGATGCTGACGTCGGTATCTCGGTGGACAGCGGCACCGACATCGCCAAGGAATCGGCCGACATCATTTTGCTGGAAAAGAGCCTGATGGTGCTCGAGGAGGGCGTGCTCAAAGGCCGCGAAACCTTCGGCAACATCATGAAGTACCTGTGCATGACTGCCAGTTCCAATTTCGGCAACGTGTTCTCGGTCCTGGTGGCCAGTGCGTTCATTCCGTTCCTGCCCATGCTGGCGATCCACTTGTTGCTGCAGAACCTGATGTATGACTTTTCCCAGCTGTCGCTGCCCTGGGACCGCATGGACAAGGCGTTCCTCAGCAAGCCACGCAAATGGGATGCCCGCAACATCGGCCGCTTCATGTTGTGGATAGGTCCTACGTCGTCGATCTTCGACATCACCACGTTCGCCCTGATGTGGTACGTGTTCGCCGCCAACAGCGTCGAAATGCAGGCGCTGTTCCAGTCTGGCTGGTTCATCGAGGGCTTGCTGTCACAGACGCTGGTCGTGCACATGCTGCGCACTCGCAAGGTACCGTTCTTCCAGAGCACCGCTGCATTGCCGGTGGTATTGGCAACGGGGCTGGTCATGGCATTGGGTATCTACATCCCGTTCTCCCCGGTGGGCGCGATGGTTGGCCTGGTGCCGCTGCCGTGGCAGTACTTCCCTTGGCTGGCCGCCACCCTGCTGGGCTACTGCGTGGTTGCCCAAGCCATGAAGACCCTCTATATCCGCCGTTTCGGCCAGTGGTTCTGAGCGATGCAAGGAGAGCAGACCATGCGAGTACTGATTTGTGCAGGACGCAACTACGCCGACACCCGACGCTGCCGCCAGGCCTTGGACGACGTCCAGCGCCAGCGGCCGATCCGGGTGTTGATCCACGGTGGCAGCCAGTTTCTTGGAGGGGAAATCGAAAGCTGGGCGCGCGAGCATGGCGCCGATCTGGTGCGTTACCCGCCAAACTGGCAACTGCACGGCAAGCAGGCCGAACGCTTGCGCAACCTGTTCATGCTCAACGACAGCCGCCCTGACCTGTTGCTTGCCTTGCCCGGTGGCGATGACACCGAGGAGCTGCTGGCCAGGGCCCGTGGCGCCGAGGTTCAGGTGATGTGCGCCAGGCAACCGCGCCAGCCCGAGCGGGGCGATTGCAGCTAATGCAAGCGCCTGGGGCCGTACGGCACCTGCGGGCTTGCCCGCGAAGCAGGCGCCTCGGTTTCACGGCCTCAAGCTTTGCGCAGCCGCCCTGGGCGGCTGCTTAGCCTGGCTGCGCCGCCAGATCGTTACTGACGTTGCGCCCCAGCACCAGCACGGTGACAAAGCCACAGCCCACCAGCGCCGTGGCCAGGCTCAGCAGTACCGCAGTGCCCAGATGGTCCACGACTTGCCCGCCGAAGAACGAGCCCACGGCAATGATCACCTGGAACAGGGCCACGAACAGCGGCATGCCACGTTCGACATCCTTGGGCGCCACGACAAACATCCAGATATTGGCACAGGCCGGGAACGCACCGAAGGCAAAGCCCCACAGTGCGATCAGCATCGCGGCACCCGTCATGCCGGTGGCGAAGTGCGGGAACAGGGCGGTGCTGACTGCGATCATGAGCGCGACCAGCATCAGGGTATGCCGCACGCTGCGGTTGGCGGCAAAGCCGGCGAAGATGTTACCCATGAAGCCGGCTACGCCATACAGCAGCAACAATGAACCGATCGTAGGCCCGTCAAAGCCGGCATTCTGTTTGAAGAACGGTGCGACGTAGGTGTACGCAGCAAAGTGCGCCAGGCCGATCAGCAACACGGCGATCAAACCGACCCGTGCTTGCGGGTTGATGAACAACGCCGGCAGGTCGCGGATGCGAATGGCCTTTTCCGGCATCAGCCGCGGCAGCAGGAACACCTGTGCCAGCAGCACCGGTACGCCTACCAGTGCAGTGACCAGGAACGTCATGCGCCAGCCCATCAGGCCACTCAGCCAGGTGCCGACAGGCACGCCCACTACCGTCGCCAGGGTTACGCCCGCCATGATGATGGAGTTGGCTTTGGCTACGCCCATCCCGTCAGGTGCCAGGCGGCCGCTGAGGGCGATGGCTGTCGCCCAGAAGCCGCCGATACTGATACCCAGTAGCACACGGCCGACCAACAGCAGGTTGAAGTCGCCGGCGTAGGCCACGATGGCGTTGGCGATGATCATGATCAGCGTCAGGCCGATCAGCAGGTAGCGCCGGTCCAGCGCGCCGACGCCTACGGAAATCAACGGGGCGGCTAACGCAGCCATGATGCCGGGCAGGGTCACCATCAGGCCGGCAAGGCCTGCACTGATGCCCAGGTCGCTGGCCACATCGTTCAGCACGCCCACCGGGAGGAACTCACTGGTGACCAGGGCGAAAGCACCCACGGCTACCGAGAGGATTGCCAGCCATTGCTGGGTCACGCTTTGTTGGCTGTGTTCGGGAAGGCCGCGAGGGGCCTGGCTGTTGCTTGGCATGGGTTAGGTTCCATGAGGGATCTCGCCTGTAGCAGGCGCAGGAGCGGGGGGATTTGCAGGGGATTGTAGAGGCGGCCTTGCCTGGCCGACAGGCAGGCCGCTCGATAGTAATCATCAGTGCAATCGATGAAACGCCTTGTGGAGCGCGCGCTGGCAGCGACTACGCCCTACCGGTACCGCACGGTGCAGGCCATGGCAATTTGCAGCCTGCAGCGTCAGCTTCTCTTTCCTGCGTCGTATACCGGGGGTACCCAGCGAGTGATCGAACGCACCGTACGGGCGTCGCCGTCGGCTACTTTTGCTGTTGCTCACCCTCCACCCACTGCTGGTAGGTGATGCGGCTGATGTGCTCAGTACGATAGTCGTCAAGAAAGCGGTTGTGCTTGTTTTCTTCGGTGTGATGATGACGGAAGCCACACTTCGCCTGGGCCGCCTGTGACTGGCTGTTGTCAGTGTAGTAGCCGCACCACAGTGCCTGCAGTTTCAGGGTTTCGAAGGCGTGGCGCATGACTTCCCGCACCGCCTCCGGAACCAGGCCTTTGCCCCAGTAGGGAACCCCGATCCAGTAGGAAATTTCACCTTCCTGTTCACTGATCTCGAGGTTGCTGTTACTGCCAGTCAGCAGGCCGACACAGCCTACGGCACGTTGATTCTGCTTGAGCTCAAGGGCGTACACTTCGGGGTGGTTGAACACTTCGCGAATGACCTCGCGGCTGTGCTCCACACTGGTGTGCACAGGCCAGCCCGCAACGGGGCCGACGCGCTCGTCCTTGGCATATTCGTACAAATCAGCAGCGTCGCTCTCCAGCCAAGGGCGAAGCAGCAAACGTTCGGTTTCCAATTTCATGTCCTGTACTCGTGTCTGGTCCGTGGGCCAGCGTATGGCCGACTGGCCACGCTGTAAACGTCGCTACCTTGGCATTATCGGTACTTTTCGAAACTGCGCGGGTGCTTGATGTTAGGCTGTTGGCTCTATCTGGCGGTGGTACCGAGTGCGATGCATCACATTCCGAAACTTTACGCGGCTGGTGATCCGATCCAGACAGGTGAAAGCACGCTTGCCGATGGGCAGGGGGCGCCACTGTCGTTCGGTCATGCCTATCTGACACTGCTTGTGTGCCTGTCCGGGGCTGCCCGTTTCACGCTGAACTTCAAAGAACATGCTGTCAGGCGCGCAGATGTGCTGGTGCTGGCCGAAGACACCATAGCCTTGCTCAAATGTCGCTCACGATGCTTCAAGGTGTTTTTCTGCCTGATACCACAAGCACTTGCTGCCGAGGTCGCCTACCCACTGCCCAATTCATTGTTCGTCTTTCTGCACGACCATCCGCACTGTGCACTTGCCGAAAGCGAGAGGCCGCTGCTGGAAGGGTGGCTGAGGCAAATGCGCGATATTGTGCGCTGCTGTGCCACTTATCAGCACATCATGCTGCGCAACCAGCTGCAGAACCTTTTCCTGAAGATTGCCGAGCAGCTTCCCGTGTTACCGACAGCAGGCAGGGCGTTCAGCCGCAAGGAAGCACTGAGTTGGCGATTCTGGGAGCTGGTAGGCAAACACAGCACCCGGCAGCGCGAGGTTAAGTTCTATGCCGACGCGCTTAACATCACCCCGTTCTATCTGTCGCAACTGACAAAGGTGTATTTCAATGCCAGCCCGAAAGGTTTGATCGATCGGCAGGTGACCCTGGAAATCAAGGCACTGCTTTCCTACAGTAATCACGCTGTCGGGCAAATTGCCGATGCGCTCAATTTTGCCGACGCGTCTTACCTGTGCCGCTATTTCAAACGTCAGACCGGTTTTTCGCTTTCCAGCTACCGCAGGCAAGCGCAGAACGTGCAAGGGCAGGGCTGACGCTTGCACAGCGGCGCCTGCCGAGGACGCTTAGCAGCGTGCTCGGCAGGCACGGTATGCTATGGCGAGACCAGCACATCACACTGCGATTCGTTCAATACATGCTTGGTGACGCTGCCCACCAGCAGTTCCTCCAGCGCGCTTGCCCCCTGCTTGCCGACCACGATCAGGTCGCACTCCAGCTCCTGTTCCTGCTCGGCAATGCGCCAGCCAGGGTCGCCGTGCACCAGGATCTGCCGTGCATCGGCCAGGCCGGCAGCCTCACTCAGCGCCGCGAGCTGTACTTGTGCATCCTTGCGGATGACATTGCGGTAGTGGGTGAGGGTGTCGTGGTCGAGATGGGCGAAGCGCACGCTGGCTTCGAACGGGGCTTCGTACACATGCAGCAGAATGATCTCTGCTTGCGGGGCAATGGCCTTGGCCAATTCGAGGGTGCGCAGTGAAACGGACGAAAAATCGACTGGCACCAGCACGGTACGGTAGGCATCACGAGGGGCCGGCTTGACCACCAGCAAAGGGCAGGGCATGCGGTTGAGCAATTTCTGCACGGTCGAGCCCAGCAGCAGGCGCCGCGCCACGCTCTGGCCCCTGGCCCCACACACCAGCAGGTCGCTGTGCTTGTCCTGCACCACCCGGTTGATCTCCGTGATCACCGAGCCGCTGGCGACCTGCACGCCAGCGGAGATACCGTAACGCTGGAACAGCAGCGCTGCCAGTGCGTGGGTTTTCTCGCCTGCGCAATCCAGTACGCGTTTCAACAGATCGTCATCAGGCGTCACCAACTGTTTGAGGCGCTCGAAGGGTGCCGGGTTGGCAACGTAGAGCAGGTCCAGCGAGGCCTGTTGCGCATCGCTCAGGTAGGCCGCGCGCTCAGCGGCGTTGCGGGCATGTGGGGAAAGGTCGGTGGCAACCAGTATGTGTTTCATCGGGTTCATGTGGGGCTCCTTGGCCAAGGCCGCGCACAGAGATCAAGCGGTAAACCTTGAGCACTGTGCGCCTGGCGGTGCTTGAGTCATTCCTTGCGTGCAGCCATCGTCGCGCGAACCCGGCGCGAGGGCTTGATCTGGATCAATGGCGTGTAGGTGTAGCGGCAGGTCATGCCGGCAACAGCACTGCCGGTGTAGCTGCAAGGCTGATTACCCAGGGCTGGCGGGCCGCCTCATTACTGTCTTGACCCTCAGCCTCTCAGCCCAGATTTCCCAGTGGCTTCTGCCATGAAACCGCATTAACTGTCGCAGCGCTGTCGGCCCTGCAACAGCAGCAGTTCGGTGAGCGTGTCCATGGCCGGTGTTGCCTGGCTGCCTTTACGGGTCACCAACTCGTAGGGGTCGCTGACCGAGGCCATGCTCAAGGGCAGTATGCTGACCTGTTGATTCATTGCACATTGCTGGGCCACGTCGATCGACACCAGCGCAACGAAGTCAGGACGGTTTTGCAACAGCGACAAGGTCGCCAGGATCGAAGTGGTTTCAACCAGGTGCAGCGGGAAGCGCAGCCCGGCATCGTGAAATTCGCGCTCCAGTTGCACGCGCATGGGCATGTTGGCCCGGTAGACGATCCAGCGGCTCTCGGCCAGGTCGGCAAGGCTCAGGCTTGGCGCATGCTTGAGCGGGTGGTCGATGTTGGCGATGACCGCCAGTGTCTCATCCTGGACAAAGGTGCTGGCGAACAGCTGCGGCGTATTGCTGACACTGGTGCGGCACAGGGCGATGTCCAGGCGGCCGCTCTCGATCTGCGTCAGCAGCGACTGGCTGGTGTCTTCGATGATTTCGAACGACATCTGTGGCTGGATGCTGGCCAGCTGTGACACCGCCTTCATCAGCAACGGCACCGCGCCCATGATCGCCCCCACAGCCAGCCGGCCGCCGACCCCACGCAGGATTGCATCTAGATCGTGCCGCAGGTTGGCGATATCGGTCTGTAACAGGCGTGCGTAGCGGATGGCGCAGTGTCCGGCGGCCGTGGGCTCCAGGCCTCGGTTGGTGCGGTTGAACAGCACAGTGCCGAAGGTGGTTTCGATTTCCTGCAAGGCCTTGCTGGCACCAGGCTGGGTAAGCCCGACGCTGCTTGCTGCACCGAGCAGCGAGCGGTGCTCGTCCAACTCGATCAACAAGCGCAGGTGGCGGGCGTGCAGGCGGGACATGATCGAATTGAGCGATGGGGTCATCTGGTATTCGTCCTGGTTATACCGATATGGATTGTTCTCAATACCATGGCCAGCCGCGCATTCCTATACTGGCGCTGCACAGTGTCGCATCCAGTGCCGCTGAAACGCCCAGAACAATAAAGCCAGGAGCCTGCCAAGCCTTATGTCCCTGATCAACTACATCACCCAGATTCAATTCGATATCGGTGCCATTGCCTGCCTGCCTGCCGAATGTGAGCGCATTGGTATAACCAGGCCTTTGATCGTGACCGACCGTGGCGTGCGTGCCGCCGGTATCGTCGATACGGCGTTGAACACCTTCGGCAGCGATACCACACAACTGCCGATCTACGACGGTACGCCATCCAACCCCAACGAGCATGCCGTGCGTGAGGCTGTGGCCATGTTCAAGGCATATGGCTGTGATGGCATCATCGCCATTGGCGGTGGCTCGGCAATCGACCTGGCCAAGGGGGTGGCTGTGTGTGCCCGGCACGACGGCCCGTTGAAGGGCTTTGCGGTGATCGAGGGCGGCCTGGCCCGGATCACCCCGGCAACTGCGCCGGTGATTGCCGTGCCGACTACAGCCGGCACGGGGAGCGAGGTCGGGCGCGGTGCCATCCTGATACTCGATGACGGGCGCAAGGTGGGGGTGATCTCGCCCCATGTGGTGCCCAAGGCCGCCATCTGTGACCCGGCACTGACCCTCGGGTTGCCGGCACACCTCACGGCTGCCACCGGCATGGACGCGATTGCCCACTGCCTGGAAACTTTCATGGCACCTGCGTTCAATCCGCCTGCCGACGGCATTGCCCTGGACGGCCTGTGGCGGGCCTGGCGCTTCATCGAACGAGCCACCCGCGAGCCGGGCAACCTGGACGGGCGCATCAACATGATGAGCGCATCGCTGCAAGGTGCGCTGGCCTTCCAGAAAGGCCTGGGCTGCGTGCACAGCCTTAGCCACGCGCTGGGCGGGATCAACCCGCGCCTGCACCACGGCACCCTCAATGCGATCTTCCTGCCTGCCGTCATCCGCTTCAACCGCACGGCCGAAACGGTGGTGAATGAACACAAGATGCAACGCATCGCCCAGGCGATGGGGCTGGCCGATGACAGCCAGATCGAAGATGCCATTCGCGACATGACCCGTACGCTGGGCCTGCCGACCGGCCTTGGCGAACTGGATGTCAACCCGGACCTGTTCCCGCGCATCGTCCAGGGCGCGTTGGCCGATCACAGCCACCGCACCAACCCACGTGAGGCATCTGCCGAGGACTACCAGTGGCTGCTTGAAGCGTCCATGTAAGCCGTTACCTGCTGTTCAACCAATAACAACAAAAGTGAACGCCCATGAATACCAAATATGCGCAACCCGGGCTTGCCCGCGAAGCTGAAGCGGTCGCCAGCTCGAACCCGTTCAGAAAGTACCAGGTCATCACCGTCAGCCTGTTGTTGGTGATCGGCATCATCAACTACGTCGACCGCAGTGCGCTGTCGATTGCCAATACGTCCATCCAGCGCGACATGGGCATCACGCCGTCACAGATGGGCATTCTGCTGTCGGCGTTTTCCCTGGCGTATGCCTTTTCGCAACTGCCCTTGGGCGTGATCATCGACCGCCTGGGCAGCAAGATTTCGCTGGGGGCGGCCCTGCTGGGCTGGTCGGTGGCACAGACGGCTTCTGGCCTGATCAACAGTTTTTCTGCATTCATCGGGCTCAGGGTGGTGTTGGGAATTGGCGAGGCGCCGATGTTCCCGTCGGCGGCCAAGGCGCTGGCAGAGTGGTTCGAGGCCGAGAAGCGGGGGACGCCGACCGGCATCGTGCTGTCATCGACCTGCATCGGGCCGTGTCTGGCGCCGCCGTTGCTGACGCTGCTGATGGTCACCTGGGGCTGGCGCGGCATGTTCATCGTCACCGGAGTGTTCGGCATTCTGGTTGCCGCCTGCTGGTTCGCCTTCTACAAAAGCAAGGTGCGGTACCTGGCTGAACTGCCTGCCGAGGCGCGTGAGCAACTGCTGGCGGCCCAGGCGCATAAACAGGCGGTGCCAAGCGCCAGGCCCAGTGTGCAGGCACAACTGGCGGCGTGGGCCGAACTGTTCCGCCACAAGAGCACCTGGGGCGCAGTACTGGGCTTCATGGGGGTGATCTACATGCTGTGGCTGCACCTGACCTGGCTGCCGGGCTACTTCGAGCGCGAGCATGGCTTGAGCCTGTACCAGACCGCCTGGGTGGTTTCGCTGGCCTATGTGTTCGGCGCGTTGGGCACCATTGTCGCGGGCCGCATCTGCGACCGCCTGGTGAAGCACGGTGCCAGTGTGCTGGGTAGCCGCAAGCGGGTTGTCGTGACTGCGTTGTTCGCGGCGGCCGCATTCACCGTTCCCCTGTCGTTCGGTAGCGGCTTTCTGCTCAGTGTGGCGCTGCTGTGTTGCGCACTGTTCAGCGTGAACATGGCCAGCTCTACCGCATGGATGATCGCCAACACCGTGGTCGATAGCCAGCGCGTGGCCTCGTTTGGCTCGATCCAGAACTTCGGCGGCTACCTGGCAGGCTCTGTGGCGCCCATCGTGACCGGGTTCAGCATTCAGCAGACCGGGTCCTTCGCTTCGGCATTCCTGATCAGTGCTGCCGTGGCCGCGGTTGCTGCGATGGCTTATGTGTTGTTGTTGAAGCAGCCGGTTTCCACTGATTGCTGAGCATGCACCTGCAGGCGGATTTCATCAGGCAGTTAAATAACAATTTGTGATGATGGGCATCATGACAATATATTTATCATTATCAATTTCAGGCCATAGCATCTGTTGCCCGCCATCGCCTATCTCAATGAGGTCTTGATGAACCGTTCGCTCTTCGTACACCAACGCACTGCAGCCTTGCTACTGCAACACTGGCGCAGCGGTGACCTGCTGACGGAACTGCCCGCCAGCCTCAAGCCCGAGACATTGAAACAAGGCTATGACAGCCAGGACCAGTTGTTTGCTGCTGCCGCAGGCCCGCGCGCCGGGTGGAAGCTGGGCGTCGGCAGCCCAGCTGGCATGCGTGCAGGCAAGTTGTCGCGGCCCTTGATTGGCCAGTTGGAAGCGGGGCGTTGCCATGCCGATGGCGCACATATCCAGCTGCCAGCGGTTACGCCGGTGACCATCGAATGCGAAATTGCCTTCGTGCTGGACCGGGATATTCCTCCGCAAGCCGGGCGCGTACCGGTGAGTGAGGATATTCGCGCCACGTGCGTCACCTTTGAAGTAGTGCGTTCGCGCTTTGTCGACCGCAAGGCTGTCGGCTGGCCAAGTTTTGTGGCTGACAACGTGGGGTTTGAAGCATTGGTGGTCGGCACTAGCCTGGGCGCCGGTATCAATGTGGCGTTGCTCGCCGACCTGGCCGAAACCACCGAGGTGCATGTGGATGGCCAACGACGCGCCGGTGGCTTGTCTGGCGATGCGGCCACCGACCCGCTGGTGTCGCTGGCTCACCTGTACGCGCACGCTGCCGAGCGTGGCCAGACCCTGAAGGCCGGGGATGTGGTGACCACCGGGGCCATGTGCCAGCCGTTCGACCTGCATGAAACAGGCCACCAGGTCAGCGCCAGGTTCCTTGGCCAGACCCTGACGTTCACGCTGTAACGGCCGACCATTGCTCGAACGCTGCCAGCATTCTTTGCCGGGTCTGTGGGTCGGCGGGGATCAGGTGTTCGATGCGCAGTGACTGCACGGTGACATCCTGCGGCATGCCAAAGGTGGTGAACGTGGACAGGAACCGCAACTCGCCATACGGGGTGTTCACGCGGGTCAGCAGCAGAGGGGTGGCTGTCGTCATCAGGCACGGGCTCGACGGGGCCGGCAAGTCGCGCAAGCGCGCTGCCAGTGCCGGATTGCCTGCGGCCTCCCTGGATGCACGTTGCCAGGCTGCAGCGCGGATTTCCGGCGCGTTGGCCAGGTGATCACCCAGGCCACCGGGGCACAGCAGTGTCTGCAGCAGGTTGAGGCCGGTTGCCGGCTGTGCGCTGACACCGGCCATCGCCAGCAGCAGCCCGGTACTGGCGTTGGCGGCGATGACGTCCCAGTGGCTGTCGATGACAATCGCCGGAGCGGGGTTGTTCACCTGCAGAATATGCTCGATGGCAGTATTCACCAAGGCCAGTGCAGGCGCATCGAGTGGCGTGGCGGCGTAGCGGGGCGCGTATCCTGCAGCAACGAACACTTCGTTGCACCGCTCCAGCGGCGCATCCAGGGCCGAGAGAAGGGCATGCAACGTGCCTGGGCTGGCCTTGGCGCGTCCTGTTTCCACACAGCTCAGATGACGCTGTGACAGCCCCGTCAGCAGCGCCAGCTCCAGCTGGCTGAGGTTGGCCTGACGGCGCAGTTCGCGAAGATGCTGGCCCGCTGAGATGTGCGGGTCAGGGGTGCTGCGATGGAACAGATGCTGATTCATGCGTTGCCCTGATCGTCCTTGAGTGCAATGTCCATGACCTCACGGGTCATTGAGTGCAAGCAACCCTATCACTACTGTGCCGGCAAACCCTATCAAGGAGAGCTATATGGGCTTGCGTATCTGCGCGCTGGCAATACTGGTGCTGTTTTCGCTGTATACCGGCTGGACCATGCTGATTGCCGAGCAATCGCTGCTGGCATTCGGGCTGGCACTGCTGGCGCAGCCGGACACGGCCCAGGTGGTCACCGACCTGTACCTGATGGCCGGGCTGGCCGGTTGCTGGATGGTGAGAGACAACCGCATGCGCGCCAGCGCCGGGATCGCGGTGCTGCCTTACCTGCTGCTGACCGTCGTGTTCGTTTCGCTGGGGCCGTTGCTGTACCTGGTGATCAGAGGCGTTGCCGAGGGGCGCCAGCCATGAGCAGTGCCTTGCAGGTCTATGCGCTGTGTGTGGTGATGCTGTTCCTCAAGATGTTCCTGGTTTCCTGCTATCAGGGCTATCACCGCTTGCGCTTCGTCGCGTTCACCAACCCGGAGGACGCTGCCGTGTTCGGGCGCGTCGCCCAGGCCGCAGAACGCCCGCAGGTGATACGGGCTGCCAAGGTATGGGCCAACGACCTGGAGAACATTCCCCTGTTCTTTGCCCTCGGCGGGCTGGCTGTTGCGCTGGAAGCCGCCACGCTACCGGTGTTGTGGCTGAGTGTGGTGTTCACGGTTGCCAGGATCCTGCACACGCTGGCCTACCTGCGCGGTTTGCAGCCTTGGAGAACGTTGTTCTATGGCATCGGGGTCATTTGCCTGCTGGGATTCTGCTTACTCATCACCGCGAGAATAGCCGGCTGAACCAAAATATTGCATGAGTCATCTTGATGCTTTCACATAGCAGTACTAATACTTAAGCACTGCCGAAGGGGATGATCATGCAGACACGCTTCGTTGTGGTTCCCGCAGTGCCACTCAAGAAAGAGGCTTATCCTCGGCGGCTTGGCTTTCCCGCCGCACTGGGGGAGGGTTACGACCTCTACGACACCCAAGACAAGATGCGTCTGAGCCTGAACTTTTCCACCCGTGCCCAAGCCGAGTTCGAATGTGCATGCCGCAACCGCTGTGCGGATGCCGGTGATGCAGGTCTTGCCGGCATCGGTTGATCGCCTGCAGTGGCCAGGTTGTTGTTCCTGGTGCTGCGTTACAGGGTCTTCGCGCTTGCCGGTTTGCCTGAACGGTTGAAACCCTGCGCGTCTAAAAAGTGCCGGCTAATGGGCGAGCGGTGCTTTGGCCTCGTACGGCCGTCATCCAATCGGCAGATTCAAGCGTTAGCGTTGAGGCCGGAGCCGTTTCAGGGTTCCAGCTCGGCGCCTGATGGCACAGTCAATAAGCTCTACCGCGCGGCCTGCCATTCAATAGTCACAAAGTTGTAACACAGCTGATGCAAAGTGTGCCGGCCATCACATGGAGCACATTTTGATGAAACGCCTGATGAAGTCTGCTGCACTCGCCGTTGCCGTTTCCCTTTGCGCCACCTCGGCAGCCTTTGCTGCAGAAAACGTTCGGTTGACCGGTTCGGGCGCCAGCTTCCCTGCACCGATCTACCTGACCTGGTTCAAGGACTTCAGCAAGAACACGGCTGGCGTCACCGTCGATTACCAGTCCAAGGGCAGCGGCGCGGGCGTTCAGGACTTCCTGAACAAGACCGTCGACTTCGCCGCCAGCGACTCGGCCATGAGCGAAGCAGACATTGCCAAGGTTGGCGAAGGCGTGCAGTTGCTGCCAATGACCGCCGGTGAAATCGTCCTGGCTTACAACCTGCCGGGTAACCCTAAAGGGCTGAAGCTGCCGCGCGACGTCTACTCCAATATCTTCCTCGGCAAGATCACCCAGTGGAACGACCCGCAAATCGCGGCGGCCAACCCTGACCTGAAGCTGCCTGCCACCCCGATCACCGTGGTCGTGCGTGCCGACTCCAGCGGCACCACTGCCGTCTTCACCAAGCACCTGTCGGCCATCAACGCTGACTTCAAGCAAGGACTGGGCGAAGGCAACACCGTCAACTGGCCGGCCACCGACAAGTTCATCAAGTCGCCGAAGAACGACGGCGTAACCGCCACTGTCCGCCAGACCCCGGGCGCCATCGGCTACATCGAGTACGGCTTCGCCAAGCTGGCCAAGGTCGACTTCGCCATGTTGCAGAACAAGGCTGGCCAATACGTCGTGCCGAATGCCGAGAGCGGTGCTGAAGCACTGGCGGCGGTGAACATGCCGGAAAACCTGGTGGCCTGGCTGCCTGACCCGGACGGTGCCAAGTCCTACCCGATCACTTCCTATACCTGGATGATTTTCCGCAAGGACAACGGCAACCCGGAAAAAGCCAAGGCCATGCGTGAAATGGTCGAGTACAGCCTGACCAAAGGCCAGACCATCGCCGACTCGATGGGTTACATCCCGCTGCCGCCGTCGGTAGTCGACCAGGTGCGTAAAGCGTCCGCCAACATCCAGTAATACCCAGGCGCTCCCGGTATCGGCATGAAGCCATGCCGGGGGTGTTTGTCCCTTGTCCCGGAACTCGCCAATGAACACTCCTTTTGCCATACCGGATAACCCCGACTCCGCGTGCCAGCCACCGTCTGCGAAAGACTTTCTGGTCGATCGCACCTTCCGTGCGCTTGCGCGCATTGGCGTGGTGCTGGTACTGGCGCTGGTCTTCGCGCTGGTCTACGAAGTCGGCCGCAAGGCACTGCCCGGCATTGAAAAGCACGGTTTTGACGTGTTGTTCGGCAGCGTCTGGGACGTTAACCAAGGCAAGTACGGTATTCTGCCAGCGATCTGGGGTACGCTGTACAGCGCCTTGATCGCCCTGTTGATCGCCGGTTTCTTCGGCGTCAGCATGGCCATTTTCCTGACCCAGGATTTCCTTCCGGCCAAGCTTGCCGCGGTGTTTCGCACCATCGTCGAGTTGCTCGCCGCCATCCCCAGCGTGGTGTACGGCCTGTGGGGCATCTATGTGGTCATCCCGGCGATTCGCCCGCTGACCGCCTGGCTGAACAGCGAGCTGGGCTGGATCCCGTTTTTCGGCACTTCCCTGAGTGGCCCAGGCCTGCTGCCTGCGGCGTTGGTACTGGCGATCATGATCCTGCCGACCATCGCGGCGGTTTCCCAGGATGCGCTGACCAGCGTACCGATGAAAACCAAGCAGGCTGCCTACGGCATGGGGACCACCCACTGGGAAGCCATCCTCAAGGTGATGGTGCCCTCGGCGGCTACCGGCATCTTCGGCTCGCTGGTGCTCGGCCTGGGCCGTGCACTCGGTGAAACCATGGCGCTGGCCATGCTGGTCGGCAACGCCAACACCATCTCCCTGTCCTTGTTCGCACCGGCCAACACCCTGGCGGCGCTGTTGGCGCTGAACTTCCCGGAAGCCGGCCCGAACGAGGTCGAAGTGCTGATGTACGCGGCACTGGTACTGATGTTCATCACCCTGCTGGTGAACGTCCTCGGCTCGATGATCATGCTCTACGCTCAGCGTGGTAACAAACAATGACTGACCTGACGACCCCTGTAGCCGCGCTGCCCAGCCTGCAGCGCAAGCTGGAAGGCCGCGCCCTGCGCAGCCTGGTATTGACCACCCTGGCATGGTTCGCGGCACTGGTGGCCAGCGTGCCGCTGATTTCCGTGCTGTACATGCTGATCACTCGCGGCGGGGCACGCCTTAACCTGGAAGTGTTCACCGAGCTGCCGCCGACCGGCTTCGAGATGGGCGGTGGTTTCGGTAACGCCATGGCCGGTACCTTCGTCATGGTCGGCATTGCCGCCGCCATCGCTGTGCCGGTCGGTATCCTGGCAGCGGTGTTCCTGGCCGAGCTCGGCCCCGACAGCAAGCTGGCCAACGCTGCGCGCTTTGCCGCCAAGATGCTCACTGGCCTGCCCTCGATCCTGGCCGGGGTGTTTGCCTACGCCCTGGTGGTGATGACCACCGGTACCTACTCGGCACCGGCAGGCGGCGTGGCGCTGGCGGTATTGATGCTGCCGATCGTGGTGCTCACCGCTGAAGAGTCGATGAAGATGGTGCCCAAGATCATGAAGGACGCCGCCTACGGCATGGGCTGCACCCGTGCCCAGGTCATCTGGAAGATCGTTCTGCCCACCGGCCTGCCGGCCATCCTTACCGGGGTGATGCTGGCCGTGGCTCGCGCCGCTGGCGAAACCGCGCCACTGCTGTTCACCGCGTTGTTCAGCAACTACTGGATCTACCACGACGGCGACCTGGCGGTGATGAACCCCACAGCCTCGCTTGCGGTACTGATCTACAACTTCTCCGGCATGCCGTTCGACAACCAGCTGGAGCTCGCCTGGGCGGCCTCGCTGGTGCTGGTAATGATCGTGCTGGTCATCAACATTTTGAGCCGAGTCTTCGGCAAGCCCAAGTATTGAGAAAGGGAGCATCCAACTTGAACGTATCCACTGCGCAAAGAGCCGCTCCCATGGTCAGCGAAGCCCCCATCGTCATGGACTGCAAGCTCGACAAGATTTTCTACGGTAACTTCATGGCCGTGCGTGACAGCCATGTGCCGATCAGGAAAAACGAGATCACCGGTTTCATCGGCCCTTCGGGCTGCGGCAAGAGTACCGTGCTGCGTAGCTTGAACCGTATGAATGACCTGGTGAAGGGTTTCCGTTTCGAAGGCCATGTGCACTTCCTTGGGCAAGATGTCTACGGCAAGGGTGTCGACCCTGTTGTAGTACGCCGCTATATCGGCATGGTGTTCCAGCAGCCCAACCCGTTCTCGATGAGCATCTTCGACAATGTGGCCTTCGGCCTGCGCCTGAACCGCTACAAAGGCGACTTGGGCGATCGCGTGAAGCACGCCTTGCAAGGCGCCGCGCTGTGGGACGAAGTGAAGGACAAGCTCAAGGTCAGCGGGCTGTCACTGTCCGGTGGCCAGCAGCAGCGCCTGTGCATCGCCCGTGCCATCGCCACCGAGCCGGAAGTGCTGTTGCTGGACGAGCCCTGCTCGGCACTCGACCCGATTGCCACCCGCCGCGTGGAGGAGCTGATGGTCGAGCTGAAAAAGGACTACACCATCGCCCTGGTGACCCATAACATGCAGCAGGCGATTCGTGTGGCCGACACCACCGCGTTCTTCTCGGTGGATATTTCCCAGGGCACCCGCACCGGCTACCTGGTCGAGATGGGCCCGACCGCGCAGATTTTCCAGAACCCGCGTGAGCAACTGACCAGCGACTACATCAGCGGCAAGTTCAGCTAAGCCATACAAGCTCAAGGTGGCCGGGTGTTGCAGCCAGGAAGGTTGCAACACCCGGCCGCGTTACCTTCCGTTAAAGTGTTACCCGGGATTACCAATGCGAGCGACGCGTCGTCTTGATCTGTCAGCGGTAGAGCGCGCACTGCGCGAGGTGCAGGGCCGTTTTGCCGAACTCAGCCAGCATTTCACCGAACCGCGGGACCCGTTTACCGACGAGGTGCTGCTGAATGTGGTTGAAGGCTATGCGCTAATTGACGACTATGTCGCTCGCGGTATCGACCTGTTCGACCTGCAACAGCTGAACCTGATGCTGGAAATCAATGCCACCGTGCTATGCGGCAGCGATCCGGCCCGTCGCCTGGAATTCGCCCCGCACCTTGCGGCAACCGAAGCGCACTTTTTCAACAACGTGGAAGGTGGCATCAAGGATTTGTACAACTGGTACTGCGCGTACCGCAGCGATTCCATCTGGAAGCGGGCAGCGGGTGTGTATGTACGGATCCTCAGCAAGCCGCAGCTGTTCATCGAAGGCAACAACCGCACGGGTTCGCTTATTGTCAGCTATTTGTTGATGCGTGCCGGGCTGCCGCCATTCGTGCTGTCGCTGGACAACGCCGAGGGTTACTTCAACCCGTCCTCGGTCATACGCAACTCCGCCAAACACGGTGTCAAGGCTTTGTACGAACTCCCCAAGATCAAGAAAAAGTACGCCGCGTTCCTGGAAGCGAAGGCGCCTGAGCCCGGCAAGTTCTTCCTGAACGGCACGCCCGTGCCTGCCTGTGAGGGGAGCCGCTGATGCAAGGTTCATCCCTGTTCGCACGAGGACGGCAAGCCATCGAACGCAAGCTCAAGCGTGGCCAGGTACGCATTTCGTTCGATATCGACGACACGCTGGCCTGCCTGCCCGAACACGCCGCCGCCGAGGACAGCAAGCTGCCGGGTTTCGTCCATCGCTGGCTGGGTGAGCCCCTGCGCAGCGGCACCCGCGAACTGATCCGCGACCTGCGCCGCCAGGGCTGCAGCATCTGGATCTACACCTCCTCGGGGCGTACCCCGGCTTACATCCGCCGCTGGCTGATGCTTTACGGCATTCATGTCGATGGCGTGGTCAACAGCGATCGGCACCAGCACATCCTGGCCCAGAACGGGCTGGAAAACTCACCCTCCAAGCTGCCTTCGGCTTTTGATATCGATCTGCACGTAGATGATTCCGAAGGTGTGCGCCTGGAAGGGGTCGACCACGGTTTCCGCGTGGTGGTGGTGTGCCCGAAGGATGAGCACTGGGCGCAGAAGGTGAAGGAGGCGGTGGTGGATGTGCAGGCACGGCTGGCCTGGCAGCAACCGCATCGCTATGAGATGCCCGCTTGTCAGCGTTCGCAGGCACTGGCTTCCTGAAGCCAGGAGATTCCGCTCAGACAATGTAATTGGGGCTGCTTTGCAGCCCTTCGCGGGNCCCGCGAAGGGCCGCAAGGCGGCCCCGGTTCATTCAATCGTATGGATGCCCGCTTGCCACTCCTGCCTAAGCCATAAGTCTCGAACCCAGACCCAAGCAGGTACCGGGACCAAATCACCGGGCCACACCCTCCCGCCCCAAAGCACTCGCCACCCCACGCCAAAGCAGCGTTTCTGGCAATTTGCCCACTTCTGATAATCGCCTCCGACATCCCGTCCCCGTTTGGAGCGCGCCATGCACAACAACAATAAGCACCTGCCGCCTCGTTTTCTCGCAGCCGCCATCGCCAGCTTTTCTGCGCTTGGCCTGAGCAGCGTCGCCGAAGCCGAGATCATGCTGTACGACAAGGACCAGACGACGTTTTCCACCGATGGCTATATCAACGCCTTCTACGTCAACAGCGAGGTCGATCGCGAGGGCGAGCAGTTTGACCGCCGCCAGTCGCGGGTGAAGATGGGCTTCTTGCCCAACTACCTCGGCTTCAACATGGGCAAGCAGGTGGATGACCTGAAGCTCGGCGCGCGTGCCTCGTTCTGGGTAACCATCAACGACAGTGAAACCAACGGCACCGACACCGCCATCGACGTGCGCCAGTTTTACGGCACGGTGGCCAATCCCGAGTGGGGCGAGGTGCTGATCGGCAAGGACTTCGGGCTGTTCGCCCGCTCCAACATCCTGCTCGACGAACTGCTGGCCGGCTATGGCCAGGTCAGCGACACCCTGGGGCTGGTGGACGGCGGCGGAGTGTCGTTCGGCAACATTGGCAGCGGTTACCCATACCCGTTCCCTACCTCACAGATCACCTACCGTACGCCCGTGATGGAGGGCCTGCGGGTGGCGGTGGGCATCATGGACCCGGTGGACACCAACGACAGCAGCCCGACCGGAAAGGCCTACCAGGAAAACCCACGCACCGAGAGCGAGATCACCTACCAGTTCGACCTGGGTGGGGCGCAGATCTACAGCTGGGTCAACGGCAGTTACCAGACCTCGGACAATACTGACTCCACGGTAGAAACGATCACTTCCAAGGGGGTGGGTTACGGGGTGCAGGCAAAGATGGGCGGCTGGTCGCTGACCGGCTCGGGGTTCCAGGCCAAAGGCATCAACCCGTTCTTCACCAACAATGCCGGCGAACCGGTTTTACGCAATGTCGACAGTGATGGCTACCTGCTGCAGGGCTCGTACAAGTTCGGCAAGAACCGCGTGGCGCTGTCCTATGGCAAGACCAAGGACGATGGCAACGGTGCGGTTGGCAGCGGCGCGGACTACGAGACCCGGGGTGTGGCGCTGTTCCATGACATCAACGACAACCTGAAACTGGTGGCCGAGTACAACCAGTTTTCCATCGACGGGCATGACACCAGTGCGCAGAACGAAGACACCGATACCTTTGCGGTGGGCGCGGTGTTGACCTGGTAAGCGGCCGGGGCCGCTAGGTGGCCCCGAATGACACGGTCTTTTACGCCCATGGAACCGCCCACCCGCTACCCAAGTAGCATTCGTCACCCACCACCACCTCCTTAAACTGATCACTCAGCCACCCCGTGCCGGAGACCACGATGCAGCAGGCTCATAACGACGGTGTGGTCAGTGCCATGTCGCAGGCTACCGACGCACGGCTGGCCGCTCAGGACCTGGCGCGGCAGTTGCTGCACCCGCACCTGGGGTTCGTGCTGTTTTTCTGCTCCGCCGAATACGACTTGCAGGCTTTGGGCGAAGCGTTGGAACAAGACTTTGGCGGTATACGCCTGGTCGGCTGCACCAGCGCCGGTGAAATCACCCCGCTGGGCTACGGCCGCAATTGCGTGACGGCGGTGGGCTTCGATCACCGGCACTTTTCGATCGCCACCGCGTTGATCGATGAGATGGAGCGCTTCAGCCTGATCGACGCGCAGCAGATGGTCGAGCGGCTGGTCGGCACCTGCCGCAGCAATACCCTGGCGCCAATCAAGGGCCACAGCTTTGCACTCACGCTGCTCGATGGCTTGTCCAGCCGCGAGGAGATGGTGCTTGCCGCACTCAGCGCAGCCCTGGGGGATATCCCGCACTTCGGCGGCTCGGCCGGTGACGACAACTACCTGAACCGCACCCATGTGTATTACGGCGGTACATTCCACAACGGTGCAGCCGTGGTGGTGCTGGTCAACACCTGGCTCGACTTCGAAGTGTTCACCACGCATCACATCCTGCCGCGCCAGGAAAAGCTGGTGGTCACCGGTGCCGACAGCGCCCAGCGCCGGGTTTTCGAACTGAATGCCGAGCCGGCGGCCGAGGAATATGCCCGCCACATTGGTGTGCCCGTGGCTGCGCTCGATCACCGGGTGTTCGCCGCCCACCCGCTGGCCGTGCGCATTCATGATCAGTACTACGTGCGGGCGATCCAGCAAATGCACCCTGACCTCAGCTTGAGCTTCTACTGCGCGGTGGAGAACGGCATCGTGCTCACGGCCATGACCCCGGGCCCGCTGTTGCCGAACCTGCACCAGCTGTTCGATGGCCTGCACCAGCGTCTCGGACCGTTGCTGCTGACCATCGGTTGTGATTGTTTCCTGCGGCGGCTGGAACTGGAGGCCCATCACGGCCTGGAGCCGGTCGGCGCGTTCCTGCGCGAGCAACGGGTGATCGGCTTCAACACCTACGGAGAACAGTTCAATGGCATGCACATCAACCAGACCTTCACCGGGGTCGCCATTGCCCGCAACCGGCCTCCTGTCGGTCGCTGAACTGCAGGCCGAGCTGACCCGGCTGCAGCACCAGAACCACAAGCTGCAGCGTATCAATGACGCACTGATCGAGCGCATCGAGTCGGGCGTGACCCGGGGCAACGACCCCTACGCCGCGTTCCAGCATTCAGTGGTGCTGGCCGAGCAGGTGCGCGAACGCACCGATGCGTTGAACCAGGCCATGGCCGAGCTCAAGGCCGTCAACCGCCTGCTCAGCGAGGCCCGGCAGCGGGCCGAGACGGCCCATCAGCACCAGATTCGCCTGATTACCGACAACGTCCCGGCGCTGATCGCCTACCTGAACGCCGATCTGGTCTACGAATTCACCAACAAGGTTTACGAAGAATGGTATTGCTGGCCGCATGGCGTGATGCTGGGCCAGAGCCTGCGCGAGGCCCACAGCGAGCAGCATTACCAGCGCCTGGAAGGCTACGTGGCGCGGGCGCTGGCGGGGGAGAGCGTAACGTTCGAGTTTGCCGAGACCAATATCAACGGCCAGGAACGCTACATGCTACGTTCCTACGTACCGAACCGCCTGGCCAGTGGCGAAGTGGTGGGTATCTTCGTGCTGATCCGCGACATCACCGAGCGCCGCAACACCGCACAGGCGTTGCACCAGGCCTATCAGCACCTGGAGCAACGGGTGCGCGAGCGCACTGCCGAACTGACCAGCCTCAACGACCAGTTGCTGCGCGAAATCGAAGAGCGCAGCCAGGCCGAGTCGCGTCTGCGCGAGGCCAAGCGCGAGGCCGAGCAGGCCAACCTGTCGAAAACCAAGTTCCTTGCGGCGGTCAGCCATGACCTGCTGCAACCGCTGAACGCGGCGCGGCTGTTCACCAGTGCGTTGCTCGAGCGCGACGAACCGCAAAACGCTGCCCACCTGGTACGAAATGTCAGCAATTCGCTGGAGGATGTGGAAAACCTGTTGGGTACCCTGGTGGATATTTCCAAGCTCGATGCCGGGGTGATCAAGGCCGATGTCGCCCCGTTCGCCCTCCACGAACTGATGGACAACCTGGCTGCCGAATACGCCCAGGTGGCGCGTAGTGAAGGGTTAGAGCTGCATTTTGTGGGGTGTTCTGCCGTCGTGCGCAGTGACATCCAGCTGCTGGCGCGCATCCTGCGCAACCTGCTCAGCAATGCTATCCGCTACACCCGCAGCGGGCGCGTGGTGCTGGGGTGTCGGCGCCAGCGCGGTGGCGTGCGGATTGAAGTGTGGGACAGCGGCATCGGTATTGCCGAAGAACACCTGGAAGACATGTTCCTGGAGTTCAAGCGGGGTGATGTGCAGCGCCCGGACCAGGACCGTGGGCTGGGCCTGGGCCTGGCAATCGTGGAGAAGATCGCTGGCATCCTCGGCCACCGGATTCGCGTGCGGTCATGGCTGGGCAAAGGTTCGGTGTTCGCTGTCGAGGTGCCGCTGAGCGCCACTGCACCCAAGGCCCAGCCAAGCCAGGCGATCTGCGAGCCGATGCTCGAACGCCTGCGCGGGGCGCGGGTGTGGGTGCTGGATAACGATGCGGCGATTTGTGCGGGCATGCGTACCTTGCTGGAAGGTTGGGGCTGCCGGGTGGTCACTGCGCTGTCGGAGGAAGACCTGGCGCGCCAGGTGGACAACTACCATGCCGAGGCCGACCTGCTGATTGCCGACTACCACCTGGACAATGACTGCAATGGTGTCGACGCCGTAGCGCGGATCAATGCCCGCCGCGCCCAGCCGCTACCGGCGCTGATGATCACGGCCAACTACAGCAACGATCTCAAGCAGCAGATCCGCGAGCTGGGTTACACGCTGATGCACAAGCCCGTAAGGCCGATGAAACTCAAGACGGCGATGAGCCATCTGCTGGCCAGTGGCGTGGCATAGCGGTTGGCCGCTTCGCGGGGTTACCCACGAAGCCGTCGGAACAGGTCAACGGCGCAGATAATCAGCAAAATCGATATCGCCAGCACTGAGGATGGCTTGTACCCGGTTGTGCACATTAAGTTTGCGCAAGATCGCCGAAACGTGGGCCTTGACGGTGGTTTCGGCGATGTCCAGCGTGTAGGCGATCTGTTTGTTCGATTCGCCTTTGGTCATGCGCTCGAGCACCAGCAGTTGCTTGCGGGTCAGGGCCTGGAGCATTTCCGGCGGGAAGCTTGGGGCATCGTTATGGCGCCGGCTGGTGCTGTTTTTTTGTGCGCGGATGATGTCTGGCGGCAGGTAGACATTGCCATTGAGGATCTGCTCGATCGCTTCGATCATCTGTGAGCGTGGCGACGACTTGGTGATGAAGCCCACGGCACCGTAGGTAATGGCCTGCAGCACGATCTGCTTTTCCTGCTCGGCCGAAACGATGACCACCGGCGTGGTCGGCGCCTCGTTGCGCAGGGTGATCAGGCCATTGAGGCCGTGCATGCCGGGCATGTTCAGGTCGAGCAGGATCAGGTCGAGGTCGTCATGCGCCTGGGTCAGGGCCAGGGCGCTTTCAAGGTCCGCGGTCTCCATGACCTCGCTGCCCTGGAAGCCATCGCTGATGACATTGTGGATGGCTTCGCGAAACAGGGGGTGATCGTCGGCAATCAGAATTTTGTACATGGCCTTTTCACCTTGTTTTTATTGGATGGAGCGGGGCACGCATACACAGGCATTTCAGGGGAACGGCACCGGTTGTGCCGGCTGCAATGGCAGGTTGGCTTGCTGCCATGCATCCAGGCCGTCGCGGTACCAATACAGGTTGGTATAGCCCAAGGCTTTCGCGCGTTTTACCGCGTTCCAGCTTAACCAGCAATCGGAGCGGCAGTAAAAGACCAGTGGTTGGTCCGGGTGCCCGGCCGTGGCTTTTTGCAGGTTACGCACGAAGTAGTCCTGCCATGCCGGGCTCAGTTCGCCGTCGCCGGCGTTGGCCAGCCACAGGCTGCCGGGGAGGTTGCTGTGAGGTTCGTCTTCGATGAAATGACCTTGCAGCCATTGGCGGCGATAGACGTCGATCAGCACCGGCCTGGGCGTCTGGCCCAGCAGGCTTTGCAAAGTGGCGGTGTCGACGACCTGGCCGCCTTCGACCTGTTGCGGGGTCGGGCTGCGATAGTGCGTGGTGCGATAGCCGTCGGCGGAGAACAGCGGCGCCGTGTCAGCCTGGGCGATGCCTAGCGTCAGGCTCAGCGAAAGTACCGCCAGCAAAGAGCGTGGTAGCCGGGGCAGGGCACGTGGCATGGAGGTTTTTCCTTTTTGTTATGGACTCATTACATGCCAGTGGCGGTGCTTTGTGAATGCGACGATAGACAGTAAATGCAGTACTAAAGTAGTAGATGGCCGGGCGCCTGAGGGCAGGGAGACGCCCAAGGTGTGGGAGCGGGCTTGTGTCGCGAAAGGGCCGCAAAGCGGCCCTCGGATTTCAGCACTGTACATAGATTGCCGGGGCTGCTGCGCAGCCCTTTCGCGACACAAGGCCGCTCGCACACGTTCAGTGACAGGTCTTCAATCAGTGCAGTATCTGCGCCAGGAACGCCTTGGCGCGCTCGGTGCGCGGCTGGTTGAAGAACACCTGCGGCGGGCTGTCCTCGATGATCTGCCCACCCTCAAGGAACAGCACCCGCTCGGCGACCTGCCGGGCAAAGCCCATTTCATGGGTGACGCACAGCATGGTCATGCCCGTGCCCGCCAACTGCACCAGCACATCCAGCACCTCGGCGACCATTTCCGGGTCCAGCGCCGAAGTGGGCTCGTCGAACAGCATGATCCGCGGTTTCATGCACAGCGCCCGGGCGATTGCCACGCGCTGCTGCTGGCCGCCGGACAGCTGGCTGGGGTACTTGTGCGCCTGGCTTTCGATGCCGACCTTGCTCAGGTACATGCGTGCCCGCTCCTCGGCGTCCTTGCGTGACAGCCCGCGCACGCTGGTGGGGGCCAGCAGGCAGTTGTCGAGCACGCTCATGTGCGGGAACAGGTTGAAGTGCTGGAACACCATGCCGATGTCGCTGCGTACCTGTGCGGCCTCGCGCGTGGTGGCCGCCAGGTCGATGCCGTCCACCTGGATGCTGCCCTGCTGGGCGACTTCCAGGCGGTTGATGCAACGGATCAGGGTCGACTTGCCCGAGCCGGACGGCCCGCACAGCACGATGCGTTCGCCTTCGCGCACCTGCAGGTCGATGTCACGCAGCACGTGGAACGCGCCATAGTGCTTGTTCAGGCCTTCGATGCGTATCAGCACCGAACGCGGGTCGGGTTCGGGGGCAAGGGTGGCAAGGCTCAGTGGTGCGGTCATCTTGTTGTTCTCCCGCGTGGGTTCAGTCGAAACGGGTCGCGCTGTAAGGCGCGGGGTCGGTGAAGGGGGGCTCGCCAGTGAGCAGCTCGGCCAGCAGCCGGCCGCAGACCGGGCCCAGCGTGAGGCCGTGATGGGCATGGCCGAAGTTGAACCACAGCCCTGGGTGGCGCGGCGCCGGCCCGATCACCGGACGCATGTCGGGCAGGCAGGGGCGGCGGCCCAGCCATGGCGTGTCGTCCAGACGATCGCCGAGGGCCGGGAACAGCTTGCGCGCCAAGGCCTCGCAGCGGCCCAGCTGAATCTGATTGCCAGGCGCGCTGGCTGCGTCGAACTCGATGCCGGTGGTCAGGCGCACGCCGCGCGCCATCGGCGCCAGTACATAGCCGCCTTGGGTGTCGCAGATCGAGTGCTCCAGCTGAGCGCCGTCACGGGTGCTGTAGTGCATGTGGTAGCCCCGCTTGATGGCCAGCGGGATCTGGTAGCCCAGGCCGCTGAACAGGTCGGCTGACTGAGGCCCAAGGCAGGCCACCACCTCGTCGGCAGTGATCGGGCCACGCTGGCTCTCTACCCGCCATTGGCCATTGGCCTGGCGCAGGCTGCGCGCATCGCCATGCACGAACTGCCCGCCGCGCTGCAGGAACAGCGCCGCATAGCCACGGGTGAGCGCGCCGGGGTTGTTCACGGTTTTCGGGTCGAGCCAGTGGATGCCACCGACCACGGTGGCGTCCAGCTGATGTTCACGTGCCTGCAGCTGCCCGCATTCAAGGATTTCGAACCGCAAGCCGTAGCGGCTCAGGCCCTTGGCATCGGTTTTTGCCTGCTCGAACAGCGCGGGGTCGCGGAACACTTCGATCCAGCCTTTGGCTTGCACCAGGCCCTCCAGGCCGGCGGCAGCGATCAGCGCGTCATGCTCGTCGACACAGCGCTGCACCAGCGGCAACATATCGGCGGCGGCGCCGGCCAGGCGCCCGGGTGCCGACTGGCGCCAGTAACGCCACAGCCACGGTGCGGCCTTGGGCAGGTGCGCCAGGCTGTAGCGCACATCGGGCTGGCGGTTCAGGCCGTAGCGCAGCAGTGCGCCGAGTTGCCGCGGGAAGGCATAGGGGATGACACTGGAGCGCTCGATCAGCCCGGCGTTACCGTGGCTGGTGCCGCTGCCCGGTTCGTCGCGGTCGATCAGAATTACCTGGCGCCCGCGTGCCTGCAGGTGCAGCGCGGTGCTGACGCCGACGATGCCGGCGCCGAGGACAAGGGTCTGGCAATGCATGAAACGTATCCTTCGGTCAGTTCAGGTGGCGGCCCAGGCGGGCTTCCAGGTGTTTCAGCAGGCGCCGCACCAGTTCGACGATCACCAGGTAGAGCACGGCGGCCCACAGGTAGATCTGGAAGTCGAAACTGCGCGAGAAGGCCAGTTTGGTCACGCCCATCAGGTCGTAGATCGTCACCAGCGAGGCGATCGCGCTGGCCTTGATCATCAGGATCAGTTCGTTGCCCAACGGGCCAATGGCTACCAGCAGCGACTGCGGCAATATCACCTTGAAGAACGTGGTCGAGCGCTTCAGGTTCAGCGCCCGCGCCGCTTCATGCTGGCCAGGCGCAACCGCCATCAGGCTGCCGCGGAAGATCTCGGCCTGGTAGGCGGCAGTGTTCAGGGTGAACGCCAGCAAGGTGCAAAACCACGCATCCCGGAAGAACCACCACAGGCCGACGTCCTGCCAGAAGCCCTTGAGCGAGCCCAGGCCGTAATACAGCAGGAACAATTGCGCCAGCAGCGGCGAGCCGCGGAAGAAGTACACGTAGCCAGCTGCCATGCGCTGCAGTACCAGGCTGCGAGACAGGCGGGCAAGGGCCAGCAGAAGGCCGAGCACAGCACCCAGGCTGAAGGAAATCGCCACCAGCTTGGCGGTTACCAGCAGGCCGTCGATGAAGCGCGGGCCGTAGCGTTCCAGCAGGTCGGGGTCAAGCACCATTGCCAGCAGTTGATCGAAGCTCATGCGCGTGCTCCTTGCAGGTGGCGGTTGCTGCGCCGTTCGATGTAGGCGAACACGCGCCCCGACAGTGCCGCGAACAGCAGGTAGCCCAGGCAGGCGACACCGTAGAAGAACATCGGCTCCTTGGTTACGCTGACCGCCAGGTTGGTCTGGCGCATCAGGTCTACCAGCGAGATGGTCGACACCAGCGAGGTGTCCTTGAGCAGCGACAGCCAGTTGTTGGACAAGCCGGGCAGGGCGATGCGGGTCAGTTGTGGCAGCAGCACCTTGAAGAAGCCGGTGCGCTTGCTAAGCCCAAGCGCCGAGCAGGCTTCCAACTGGCCTTTGGGCAGGGTCTTGAAGGCAGCCAGCCAGATCTCGCTGGAAAACGCGGCGAACACCAGGCTGAAGGCGATCATCGCGGCGAGGAAGGTGTTGATGAGGAACTCACCTTGGTAGCCCATGGCGGCGAGGATCTTCTGCGCGGCGATCTGGCAGCCGTAATAGATGATCAGCAAGGTCAGCAGCTCGGGCAGGCCGCGGAAGACGGTGGAAAAAGTGGTGGCCCAGGCCCGTGGCAGGCGTTTGCGTGAGCGCGCCGCCAGCGCGACCACCAGGCCCAGTGGCAGGCCGATGGGCAGGCAGGCCAAGGCCAGGGAAACGGTAACCAGCGCGCCGGCCAGCAACGCCTGGCCCCAGCCTCCGCTGGCGAAAGACAGCAAGGACAATTGATCGAGCATGACGAACCTCTTGGGCGGGTTATGCGGCCTTGTGGGAGCGGCCTTGCGTCGCGACAGGGCTGCGTAGCGGCCCCAGGGTTCATGCA
>NZ_JBQENN010000017.1:0-62111 GCF_052044625.1 Pseudomonas sp. 22515 | reverse complement strand
AAGGTGGTCGCACAACTTCCTGAAGATCAGTTGTAGATATCGAAAGCAAAGTACTTGCTGGCGATCTTCTGGTAAGTGCCGTTGGCCACGATCTGTTGCAGCGCGGTATTCAGGCGCTGGCGCAGGGCTTCGTCGTCCTTGCGCACAGCGATCGCGGCATCGGCCTTGGTGTCGGCCACGTCGCCAAGGATCTTGCAGCAATCCCCGCCGTTCTTGTTCATCCACTCGTGCAGCGGGAATTTGTCGGCAATCACGCCGTCCAGGCGGCCGGACGCCAGGTCTGCGTTGGCTTCGTCCATGGTCGGGTACAGTTTCACGTCGGCACCGGCCTTGCCGTACACGTCTTCGGCGTAGATGGCCTGGGTAGAGGAAGACTGCGCACCGACGGTGTAGCCGACAAAGTCGGTCTGGGCGCTGTCGATCTTGCTGTCCTTGGCAACCGCCACGGTCAGGGGCGTGCGGTAGTAGTGGTCGGTGAACGCGATCTTCTTGCGTCGCTCTTCGGTGTCGATCATCGATGCCACCACCGCGTCATACTTGCGCGCCATCAGGGCGGGGATGATGCCTTCCCAGTCCTGCGCCACCAGCGTGCATTCGACTTTCATCTGTTCGCACAGGGCGTGGGTGATGTCGACATCGAAGCCGTGCAGCTTGTTATCGGCGTCTACATAGTTGAAGGGCGGGTAGGCACCCTCGGTGGCGAACCGCAGGGTTTCAGCGCTGGCGGCACCCGCCAGCAGCAGGGCGCACGCACCCAGCAAGGCCATGGACTTGTTCATCTCGCACCTCATTGCACTCTTGCTATTGTTGTTTGCCCGTCGACCACGAGGTGTAGCCGACGAATTCGTTATGTAGAGCGGCAGTTGCTTCCAAGCGTTTTTCAACATCCGGTCCGAGCTTCTTGCAGACCTCGTTGACCATCAGATGCACCCACGACAGCATCGTCGAGGTGGATTCCCAGAACAGGTTGAATTCGGTGGGGATGCGGAACACCTCGTCGGCATTGGCATCCGCCCAGTCACAGAAGGTGTCGGTCACCAGGGTGACCGCAATGCCAGCCTCGCGCGCCTTTTGGCACAGCATCAGGGCATGGCGGGAATAACGGCGCGCCTCGAACACCACCAGGGCGCTGTCTTCGGCGCGGCCCAGCAGCACTTCGCCGAAGTGCCCGGCGCTGATGTCCACCAGTTGCACGCCATCGCGCAGGTATTGCAGCAGGTGGCTCATGCACATGGCGATGCCGCGCTCGGTCTGGAAGCCGGCGATGAACACCCGTGGCTTGCTGGCCAGGCGTTGCGCCACGTTGTGCCAGGCGGGGCTCTGGCGGTATTCGTGTACGCGCACCAGGGCGGCGATTTCCAGCTCCAGGCTGCCGGCGTTGTCGCTGGCGTCCTGGTTCTGGCGGTAATCTTGCAGACGATCACCTACCAGCCACGGGCCATCGCCCAGATCGTTCTGCAGGTCTTGCTTAAGCGCCTTGAGGTGGGCATAACCCAGTGAGCGACAGTAGCGCCCGACGCTGGATTCGCTGACGCCCAGCTTGGCGGCAATGCTGGCCGAGGTCTGGAACGGCAGTTCGTGCAGGTTGGCAAGCATGTAGGTGGCGATCTTGCGACCCGAGGCAGCGGCCCCTTCGAGGCTGTTTTCCAGGCGTTGCTTGATCAGTTGGCTCATGCTGCGGCTCCAGGGGTGAGGCTTGGGAAGAAAATGAATGTTTTCTGTCATCAAGTCAACATTTGACAGATTGCTGTCACATGAAGGAAAGTTTTTGTCGTTGCAACGCTGTAGCCATTCCAAAATCAACAAGGAGCTTCAGATGTCCGCACCTTCCACCAGCACCGTTGTGCGCGTGCCTTTTACCGAGCTGCAAAGCCTGTTGCAGGCCATTTTCCAGCGCCATGGGTGCAGCGAGGCCGTGGCCCGGGTGCTGGCCCACAACTGCGCCAGCGCCCAGCGTGATGGCGCCCATAGCCATGGGGTGTTCCGCATGCCCGGTTATGTCTCGACCTTGGCCAGCGGCTGGGTCGATGGCCAGGCCACGCCACAGGTCAGCGACGTGGCCGCCGGCTATGTGCGTGTCGATGCTGCGGGTGGTTTTGCCCAGCCGGCACTGGCGGCCGCCCGTGAGCTGTTGGTGGCGAAGGCGCGCAGCGCAGGCATTGCCGTGCTGGCGATCCACAACTCGCACCACTTCGCCGCGCTATGGCCGGATGTCGAGCCGTTCGCCGAAGAGGGCCTGGTAGCCCTCAGCGTGGTCAACAGCATGACCTGCGTGGTGCCGCATGGTGCACGCAAGCCGCTGTTCGGTACCAACCCCATCGCTTTTGCTGCGCCTTGCGCCGAGCATGACCCGATCGTTTTCGACATGGCCACCAGTGCCATGGCCCATGGCGATGTGCAGATTGCCGCGCGCGCCGGCCAGCCATTGCCGGAGGGCATGGGGGTGGATGCCGATGGCCAGCCGACCACCGACCCGAAGGCGATTCTGGAAGGCGGGGCCTTGCTGCCATTCGGCGGGCACAAGGGCTCGGCGTTGTCGATGATGGTCGAGCTGCTGGCGGCGGCGCTGACCGGCGGTCATTTCTCCTGGGAGTTTGATTGGTCCGGGCATCCGGGCGCGAAAACGCCGTGGACCGGGCAGTTGATCATCGTTATCGACCCGGGCAAGGCCGAAGGCCAGCGCTTTGCCCAGCGCAGCCGCGAGCTGGTGGAGCACATGCAGGCGGTGGGGCTGACGCGCATGCCGGGCGAGCGGCGCTACCGTGAGCGCGAGGTGGCCGAGGAGCAGGGCGTGGCGGTGACCGAGCAGGAGTTGCAAGGCCTGAAGGAGCTGCTTGGCTGATCTGGCCCCTTCGCGGGTTTACCCGCGAAGAATCCAGCCCTCATCCCCGGTCATGCAATGTTGCATAGACAACCTTGCACAATAGTGGATGTTCCTGAGCCCGCTCTGCGGGTATGCTCAACACTGACTTTCCGTACCGTCCTGATCCAAGGAGCTGCACGCTGTGTTCAAACATGTCGATGCCTATGCCGGCGACCCGATCCTCTCGTTGATGGAAACCTTCAAGGCCGACCCGCGCGCCGACAAGGTCAACCTGAGTATTGGCCTGTACTACGATGAGGCCGGCGTGGTGCCGCAACTGGCGGCGGTGGATGCGGTGGAAAAACGCATTGCCGGTCAGGACCACGAAGCCTCCCTGTACCTGCCGATGGAAGGCCTGGCCAGCTACCGCCAAGCCATCCAGGCGCTGCTGTTCGGTGCTGATCACCCGGCCGTGACCGGCGGCCGGGTGGCCACCGTACAGACCGTGGGTGGCTCCGGCGCCCTGAAGGTCGGTGCCGACTTCCTCAAGCGCTACTTCCCGCAGTCCGAAATCTGGGTCAGCAACCCGACCTGGGACAACCACCGCGCCATCTTCGAAGGTGCAGGCTTCAAGGTGCACACCTACCCGTACTTCGACCAGGCCACCCGTGGCGTGGACTTCGACGGCATGCTGGCCACCTTGCAGAGCCTGCCGGCCAACAGCGTGGTGCTGCTGCACCCGTGCTGCCACAACCCTACCGGTGCCGATCTGCAGCAGCACCAGTGGCAACAAGTGGTCGAAGTGGTCAAGGCGCGCCAGCTGATCCCGTTCCTCGACATCGCTTATCAAGGCTTCGCCGAAGGCTTGGTAGAAGACGCCTACGCTATCCGCGAAATGGCCCGTGCCGGCGTGCCGTGCCTGGTCAGCAACTCCTTCTCGAAAATCTTCTCGCTGTATGGCGAGCGGGTGGGCGGCCTGTCGGTGGTGTGCGATGACGAGGCCACTGCCCAGAGCGTGCTTGGCCAGCTGAAGGCCACCGTGCGCCGCAACTACTCCAGCCCGCCCAACTTCGGCGCCCAGCTGGTTGCCGGCGTACTGAGCGATGCTGGCCTGAATGCCCAGTGGGCCGAAGAAGTCGAAGTGATGCGCAAGCGTATCCTCGACATGCGCCAGGCGTTGGTCGATGCCCTGGCCGTGCTGCTGCCGGGCCAGGACTTCCAGTTCTTCCTACGCCAGCGCGGCATGTTCAGCTACACCGGCTTCAGCGTCGAGCAGGTCCGTCGCCTGCGTGACGAGTTTGGCGTGTATCTGATCGACAGCGGCCGTGTGTGCATGTCCGGCCTGCGCCCGGCCAACCTGCAACGGGTTGCCGAAGCGTTCGCTGCCGTTCAGAAGTAACTCGCCAAGGGGCCAGCTGCGGCCCCTCCTGTGGGGCGCGGTTGGACTTTGTGGGAGCGGCCNTTGCAGCTTTGCCGCTGACATTGCTGGGGCCGCTTTGCGGCCCTATCGCGACGCAAGGCCGCTCCCACAGGCCGCTCCCACAGGCCCCCAGGCCGCGACATTCCACCGAACGACACCCGCAATGCCTTCCACTTGTAAAGACAAGTGCAACCGCTCCTCGGAAAAGGGCTTCGCAAGTGCAACCTTTCCGTGCACAATCGCGCCCCTCTTTTCCGGTTGAGTTGGGCGAAACGTCTATTTCGCCATTCTCAGCCTGTTGCAGTCTTGCGAGTGGAGCTTCACCCGGAATGAATGAGCAGGCCCCAAGCGTTGAACAACGCTTTGCAGAATCGACCCCCGCCGCCCTCGGCACATGGGCGCGTCACGACACCACCTGGATGCTGGGCCTGTTCGGCACAGCCATCGGCGCCGGGACACTGTTCCTGCCGATCAACGCCGGCCTTGGCGGCTTCTGGCCGCTGTTGATCCTGGCCGTGCTGGCCTTCCCGATGACCTATTTCGCCCATCGCGGGCTGACCCGTTTCGTCCTTTCCGGGCGCGATGGCAGCGACATCACCGAAGTGGTCAAGGAGCATTTCGGCATCACCGCCGGTGCCTCGATCACCGTGCTGTACTTCTTCGCCATCTTCCCGATCCTGCTTATCTACAGCGTGGCGCTGACCAACACCGTGTCCAGCTTCATGGAACACCAGCTGCACATGCAGCCGCCGCCTCGGGCAATCCTGTCATTCGTGCTGATCCTCGGCCTGCTGGCCATCGTGCGCTGCGGGGAGCAGGCCACGGTCAAGGTCATGAGCCTGCTGGTCTACCCGTTCATCGTTGCGCTGGCGTTGCTGGGCCTGTACCTGGTGCCGCACTGGACCGGTGGCATTCTCGACAGCGCCACAGAGGTGCCGCCGGCCTCGGCCTTCCTGCACACCCTGTGGCTGGCCATTCCGGTAATGGTGTTCTCGTTCAACCATTCGCCGATCATCTCGGCCTTTGCCGTCGACCAGAAGCGCCGTTACGGCGCGCACGCCGACGAGCGCAGCGGCCAGATCCTGCGTCGTGCCCACCTGCTGATGGTGGTGATGGTGCTGTTCTTCGTGTTCAGCTGCGTGCTCACCCTGAGCAGCGCCCAGTTGGCCGAAGCCAAGGCGCAGAACCTGTCGATCCTGTCGTACCTGGCCAACCACTTCAGCAACCCGACCATCGCGTTCGCTGCGCCGTTGATCGCCTTCGTGGCCATCGCCAAGTCGTTCCTCGGCCACTACATCGGTGCCAGCGAAGGCCTGAAGGGCATCATCGCCAAGACCGGTGCGCGCCCAGGCGCCAAGGCCCTGGACCGCGTGGTTGCCGCACTGATGCTGGTGGTGTGCTGGATCGTTGCCACCCTCAACCCAAGCATTCTCGGCATGATCGAGTCGCTCGGCGGCCCGATTCTCGCGGTGCTGTTGTTCCTGATGCCGATGTACGCCATTCGCCGTGTGCCATCGATGCGCAAGTACAGCGGTGCGGCCTCCAATGTGTTCGTCGTTGTGGTCGGCCTGGTTGCGCTGACTTCGGTGGTGTACGGCCTTGTAAGCTGATTCACCCGTTTCATTCAAGAATGCCCGGGTCGCTTGTCGCCACCCGGGCATTTTTTTGCCTGATCAAGGTTTCAGCAGCGTTGCATTCCATCGTCCTTGGTGCATGCAAGCAGCCACCCTCCGCACAGGCTGGCCACCACGAACAGCACGCCCAAGCCTGCCGGTAGCTCGCTTTCCAAACCTGCGACCACACTGCTCGTCAAACCGGCACCGGCGAACAGCAACGTCGTGTTGAGCGACGCTGCCGCACCTGCCTGACGCGGATAGCGCGCCAAAGCCTGGGTCGTTGCGGCGGGGCGTACCAGGGTTGTCCCGGTGGTACAGACAATCATCGGCAGTAGAACCCCCAGCACAGATAACCCTGCCACCCATTCCCAAATCAAAAGGGTGATGCCCGCAGTACTTATAAGCAGCAAGCCTGCTTTTATTTGAGCTTGCGGGCTTACGCGACTGTTCAGGTAGGTCGCAGCCATGCCGCCGACGATGTATGCCAACCCATAGCCGATAAAGACCAGAGAGAATTGATAGGCCGTCAGCTCCAGCCTGCCCATCAGCAGCAAGGGCGCTATGACGATAAAGGAAAAATGGCAGGCAAAGGCGAGGCTGGAGAGCATGGAATGCGCGAGATAGTCCGTGTCTCGCAGCATCGCCCGATAACTGGACATGCTTGGCGCCCGGTCGCGCGACGCAGGTGTGTCATGGAGCAGCACACACGATAAAAGTGAAACGATTGCAGCGATGATCACGAATACCGTAAAGCTTGCCTTCCAGCCAAAAGCCTGTTGAAGAAAAGCACCTGCCAGCGGTGACAGGGAGATGAACAACCCGCTCGCGCTTGTTAACAGGATGCGCATGGCATTGCGTTGTGTACCGCTGTAGAGGTCCTGCACAAGCGCCTGGCCTAGCACGAGGCTGCCGCAACCCAGGGCCTGCACCAAGCGAAAGGCCATGAACGTTTCATAGTGGGTTGAAAATACGCAACCGAGCGCTCCCACAATGGATACGCTCAACCCAGCGAGCAACAAACGCTTGCGCCCGATGCCATCCGACAGTGGGCCGACCACGATTTGCGCCATGGCCACACCCACAGCAAAAAAGCTCACTGAGTACGCAATCTGTTTTGTGTCGACCCGAAACTCATCTGAGAGCGCAGGGAATGATGGGAGGATTACGTCCAGAGGAAACACACCCAGCAGACATAACAAAATCAGCAGCGTCGAGCACAGGTGGCGCCGAAGCGAACCCGCGGGGCGGTTCATGCCATTAACTCCTCGATTGGAACTGCAAGAAATAGCTTTCGTCATCCAGTAAATCAGTACGCTAAAGATGTACAAGGTGAGCTTGGTAGCGAAACTTCCGATAGAGGTGTAGGAATTGTAGGGAGAGGCCGGGATGGGCGTTCGGCAACGGTGAGGCAACTGGCCGTAACCGCGGCTATCGGCATTTTTTGTCCACAAAAATCGTCCGGCAATGGAACAATTTCACCTGCCCCCATAGGCACCCGGCTGCCTTCATGCTTAACTCAGTGTCCTTTTCAAACCCCGCATAAGGATTTCGTCATGGCTCAAGTGACTCTCAAAGGCAACCCGGTCCAGGTCAACGGTAACCTGCCACAGGCCGGCGCCCAGGCTCCGGCTTTCTCCCTGGTAGGTGAAGGCCTGGCTGACAAGTCGCTGAAAGACTACGCCGGCAAGCGCAAGGTGCTGAATATCTTCCCAAGCGTCGATACCCCAACCTGCGCCACCTCGGTGCGCAAGTTCAACGCCCAGGCCAACGACGTTGCCAACACCGTGGTGCTGTGCATCTCGGCTGACCTGCCGTTCGCCCAGGCACGTTTCTGCGGCGCCGAAGGGCTGGACAATGTGAAGAACCTGTCGACCCTGCGTGGCCGCGAGTTCCTCGAAAACTACGGCGTAGCCATCGCCGACGGCCCGCTGGCCGGCCTGGCCGCCCGCGCCGTGGTGGTGCTGGACGAGAACGACAAGGTGCTGCACAGCGAACTGGTTGGCGAAATTGCTGACGAGCCGAACTACGACGCGGCGCTGGCTGTACTGAAGTAAGGATTGCGTGGGGCAGGGCGGGCGTCTGTAGCCTGTGATGGCCTCTTCGCGGGTAAACCCGCTCCTACAACGTGCGGCACGGGTTTCAACGGCTGTGACATCCCCGTAGGAGCGGGTTCACCCGCGAAGGGGCCAGACCAGGCAACCGAACCTTCAGGCCCGCCACCGCTCCAAGCAACACCCTGTAACGGCCCGGAACACGTTCCGGGCCGTTTTCATTTAAAATTCCGCCGCTTGGCAACGTCAGGCAAAGGTAAACCTCTGGTAAAGGCCCTTTGCTAAAACGATGGCAGTGCTTATCGTTCATCCTCCCCAAGTCGTCATTCCGAACAAGGTTCGTTCAACCCATGCAAGCGTCCAATTCCCGTTCCCTTCGTCGCTGGCTCGTCGGCCTGCTGATCCTGCTGCTGGTGGCTGCACTGGCCTGGTGGCTGTGGCCCGCAGCGACGCCTGCGCATAAAGAAGCCAGTGGCATGCGCGGTGGCAAGGGCATGGGCATGATCGGCGGCCGCCCAGGTTTTGGCGGCTCCAGTGACCCGGTACCCGTACGTGTCGTGCCGGTGCGGACAGGCGACTTCCCCCTCTACTACAAAGCCTTGGGCACGGTCACCGCGACCAATACGGTCAATGTGCGCAGCCGCGTGGCTGGCGAACTGGTGAACATCCACTTCAAGGAAGGCCAGCGCGTCAAGGCTGGCGACCTGCTGGCCGAAATCGACCCGCGCCCTTATCGCATCGCCCTGCAGCAGGCCGAAGGCACCTTGGCGCAGAACCAGGCGCAGTTGAAGAATGCTCAGGTCGACCTGGCCCGCTATAAAGGCCTGTACGCCGAAGACAGCATCGCCAAGCAAACCCTGGACACTGCCCAAGCCCAGGTTGCGCAGTTCCAGGGGCTGGTCAAGACCAATCAGGCACAGGTCAACGACGCCCGCCTGAACCTCGATTTCACCCAGATCCGTGCGCCGATCAGTGGCCGTGTGGGCCTGCGCCAGCTCGATCTGGGCAACCTGGTGGCCGCCAACGACACCACCGCGCTGGTGGTCATCACCCAAACCGAGCCGATCAACGTCGCCTTCACCCTGCCGGAAACCGAACTGAGCACTGTGCTGGAGCGCTACCGCAGTGGCGCCAGCCTGCCGGTCGAGGCCTGGGACCGCGGTGACAGCAAGCTGCAGTCCACCGGTGTGCTGGGCAGCATCGACAACCAGATCGACACCACCACCGGCACGCTGAAGTTCAAAGGCCGCTTCGAGAACAAGGACCTGGCCCTGTTCCCCAACCAGTTCGTCAACGTGCGCTTGCTGGCCGACACCCTCAAGCAGGTGGTCATGGCCCCGGCCGCGGCCATCCAGTTTGGCAACGATGGCACCTTTGCCTATGTGGTCAACGAGAAGAGCACCGTCAATGTCCGCAAGCTCAAGGTGGGCGCCAGCGATGGCGAGAACAGCGTCATTCTCGACGGCTTGAAGGCCGGCGATCGCCTGGTGCTGGAAGGCACCGACCGCCTGCGCGAAGGCACCCAGGTGGAAGTGGTCGAAGACAGCTCGCAAGTGCCGACCACCCCGGGCCAGCACCTGCAAGGGCAGGAAGCCAAGGGCGCGGCGCAAACAGATGAAGCACAACCTGGCAACGCAGCAGGCAAGGCGGGCGCATGAACCTCTCGCGCCTGTTCATCCTGCGCCCGGTCGCCACCACGCTGAGCATGCTGGCCATCGTGCTGGCAGGCCTGATCGCCTACAAGTTGCTGCCGGTTTCCGCCTTGCCGCAGGTGGATTACCCGACCATTCGCGTCATGACCCTGTACCCCGGCGCCAGCCCGCAGGTGATGACCAGCGCTGTCACCGCGCCACTGGAGCGCCAGTTCGGCCAGATGCCGGGCCTGGAACAGATGGCCTCGACCAGTTCTGGCGGCGCGTCGGTGCTGACCTTGCGTTTCAACCTCGACATGAACATGGACGTTGCCGAGCAACAGGTGCAGGCCGCGATCAACGCCGCCAGCAACTTGTTGCCCAGTGACCTGCCGGCACCGCCGGTGTACAACAAGGTCAACCCGGCCGACACCCCGGTGCTGACCCTGGCCATCTCCAGCAAGACCATGCCGCTGCCCAAGCTCAACGACCTGGTCGATACCCGCGTGGCGCAAAAGCTGGCGCAAATCAGCGGCGTGGGCATGGTCAGTATTGCCGGTGGCCAGCGCCAGGCGGTACGCATCAAGGTCAACGTCGACGCCCTGGCGGCCAATGGCTTGAATCTGGATGACGTGCGCACGCTGATCGGTGCCTCCAACGTCAACCAGCCCAAAGGCAACTTCGACGGCCCGACGCGGGTGTCGATGCTTGATGCCAACGACCAGCTGCGCTCTCCCGAGGAATACGCCAACCTGATCCTGGCCTACAACAACGGTGCGCCGCTGCGCCTGAAAGATGTGGCCGAAATCGTCGACGGCGCCGAGAACGAGCGGTTGGCCGCCTGGGCGAACGAGAACCATGCTGTGCTGCTGAACATCCAGCGTCAGCCAGGCGCCAACGTGATCGAAGTGGTCGACCGCATCAAGGGCCTGCTGCCGTCGATCACCGACAACCTGCCGGCCGGCCTCGATGTCTCGGTGCTGACCGACCGCACCCAGACCATTCGTGCCGCGGTCAAGGACGTGCAGCACGAACTGCTGATCGCCATCGTTCTGGTGGTGATGGTCACCTTCGTTTTCCTGCGCCGCTTCAGCGCCACCCTCATTCCGTCGATTGCCGTGCCACTGTCGCTGATCGGGACGTTCGGGGTCATGTACCTGGCCGGGTTCTCGGTCAACAACCTGACACTCATGGCCCTGACCATCGCCACCGGCTTTGTGGTCGATGATGCCATCGTCATGCTGGAGAACATCTCCCGGCATATCGAAGAGGGCGAGACGCCCATGCAGGCGGCGCTCAAGGGTGCCAGGCAGATTGGCTTCACCCTGATTTCGCTGACCTTCTCGCTGATTGCGGTCCTGATCCCGTTGCTGTTCATGGCGGACGTGGTCGGTCGCCTGTTCCGCCAGTTCGCCATCACGCTGGCAGTGGCCATTCTGATTTCCCTGGTGGTGTCCCTGACCCTGACACCGATGATGTGCGCGCGTCTGCTCAAGCGCGAGCCCAAGGAAGAAGAACAAGGCCGCTTCTACCGTGCCAGTGGCGCCTGGATCGACTGGCTGATCAAGCACTACGGCAGTGCCCTGCAGTGGGTGCTCAAGCATCAGCCGCTGACCTTGCTGGTGGCGGTGGCCAGCCTGGTGCTCACGGTGTTTCTGTACATGGTCGTGCCCAAGGGCTTCTTCCCGGTGCAGGACACGGGGGTGATCCAGGGTATTTCCGAAGCGCCGCAGTCCACCTCGTTCGCCGCCATGAGCGAACGTCAGCAGGCCCTGAGCAAGGTCATCCTGCAAGACCCGGCCGTGCAAAGCCTGTCGTCCTACATTGGCGTAGACGGCGACAACGCCACGCTCAACAGTGGTCGCCTGCTGATCAACCTCAAGCCCCACGGCGAGCGCGATGTCAGCGCCAGCGAAGTGATCAGCCGCCTGCAGCCGCAGGTCGACCGGCTGGTGGGCATCCGCCTGTTCATGCAGCCGGTGCAAGACCTGAGCATCGAGGACCGGGTCAGCCGGACCCAGTACCAGTTCAGCCTGTCGTCGCCGGACGCCGACCTGCTGGCGCAGTGGAGTGGCAAGCTGGTGCAGGCGCTGCAGCAGCGTCCGGAACTGGCCGATGTGGCCAGCGACCTGCAGGACAAGGGCTTGCAGGTGTACCTGGTCATCGACCGGGACATGGCCAGCCGCCTGGGGATCAGCGTGTCGCAGATCACCAATGCCCTGTACGACGCCTTCGGCCAGCGGCAGATCTCGACCATCTACACTCAGGCCAGCCAGTACCGCGTGGTGTTGCAGTCCAAGGACGCCGCAACGATCGGCCCGCAGGCGCTGGAGTCGATCCACGTCAAGGCCACCGATGGCGGCCAGGTGCGCCTTTCGGCGCTGGCGCGGATCGAGCAGCGTCAAGCCCAGCTGGCTATTTCCCACATCGGCCAGTTCCCGGCAGTGACCTTGTCGTTCAACCTGGCTCACGGCGCGTCGCTGGGCGAAGCCGTGCAGGTGATCGAGCAGGTGCAGCAGGACATCGGCATGCCGCTGGGTGTGCAAACCCGCTTCCAGGGTGCGGCCGAGGCCTTCCAGGCATCGTTGTCGAGCACCTTGCTGCTGATTCTGGCGGCGGTGGTGACCATGTACATCGTGCTGGGGGTGCTGTACGAGAGCTACATCCACCCGATCACCATCCTCTCGACCCTGCCGTCGGCGGCGGTCGGCGCCTTGCTGGCCTTGCTCATCAGCGGGAACGACCTGGGCATGATCGCCATCATCGGCATCATCCTGCTGATCGGTATCGTCAAGAAGAACGCGATCATGATGATCGACTTCGCCCTGGAGGCCGAGCGCCATCAGGGCATGAGCCCGCGCGATGCCATCTACCAGGCGGCGCTGCTGCGCTTCCGGCCGATCCTGATGACCACCCTGGCCGCGCTGTTTGGTGCGGTGCCGCTGATGCTTGCTACCGGTTCCGGTGCCGAACTGCGCCAGCCACTGGGCCTGGTGATGGTCGGCGGGTTGCTGGTCAGCCAGGTGCTGACGCTGTTCACCACCCCGGTCATCTACCTGTACTTCGATCGCCTGGCCCGCCGCCTGCGCCCGGCCACTGACGTGAAGCAGGCCCAGGCATGAACCTGTCCGGGCCTTTCATCCGTCGCCCGGTGGCGACCATGCTGCTGAGCCTGGCAATCATGCTGCTGGGTGGGGTCAGCTTTGGCTTGCTACCGGTGGCGCCACTGCCGCAAATGGACTTCCCGGTGATCGTGGTGTCGGCGAACCTCTCTGGTGCCAGCCCCGAGGTCATGGCGTCCACCGTGGCCACACCGCTGGAACGCAAGCTGGGCAGCATCGCCGGCGTCACCACGCTCACCAGCAGCTCCAACCAGGGGTCGACACGGGTAATCATCGGCTTCGAGATGGGCCGTGACATCGATGGCGCAGCCCGTGAGGTGCAAGCGGCGATCAACGCTACCCGCAACCTGTTGCCCAGTGGCATGCGTAGCATGCCCACCTACAAGAAGATCAACCCGTCGCAGGCGCCGATCATGGTGCTGTCGCTGACCTCGGATGTGTTGCAGAAGGGCCAGCTGTATGACCTGGCCGACACCATCCTTTCACAGAGCCTGGCTCAGGTATCGGGGGTAGGGGAGGTGCAGATCGGCGGCAGTTCGCTGCCGGCCGTGCGCATTGCCGTCGAGCCGCAACTGCTCAACCAGTACAACCTGTCGCTGGACGAAGTGCGCACCGCCGTGTCCAACGCCAACCAGCGCCGGCCCATGGGCTTTGTCGAGGACACCGAGCGCAACTGGCAGGTGCGGGCCAACGACCAGCTGGAAAGCGCCAAGGATTACGAGCCGGTGGTGATTCGCCAGCAGAACGGCACCATTCTGCGCCTGTCTGACGTGGCGACTGTCACCGACGGCGTTGAAAACCGTTACAACAGCGGCTTCTTCAACGACCAGGCAGCGGTGTTGCTGGTGGTCAACCGCCAGAGCGGCGCCAACATCATCGAAACGGTCGACCAGATCAAGGCGCAGCTTCCGGCACTGCAGTCGTTGCTGCCCGCCAGCGTGCAACTGAACGTGGCCATGGACCGCTCGCCCGTGATCAAGGCCACCCTCAAAGAGGCCGAGCACACCCTGCTGATCGCCGTGGTGCTGGTGATCCTGGTGGTCTACCTGTTCCTCGGCAGCCTGCGCGCCTCGCTGATCCCCAGCCTGGCGGTGCCGGTATCGCTGGTGGGTACGTTCGCAGTCATGTACGTGTGCGGTTTCTCGCTCAACAACCTGTCGCTGATGGCGCTGATCCTTGCCACCGGGCTGGTGGTGGACGATGCCATCGTGGTGCTGGAAAACATCTCCAGGCACATCGAGAACGGCCAGCCGCCGATGAAGGCGGCCTTCCTGGGCGCCAAGGAAGTGGGCTTCACCTTGCTGTCGATGAACGTGTCGCTGGTGGCGGTGTTCGTCTCCATCCTGTTCATGGGCGGCATCGTGCGCAACCTGTTCCAGGAGTTTTCCATCACCCTGGCGGCGGCGATCATCGTCTCGCTGGTGGTGTCGCTCACCCTTACACCGATGCTCTGCGCCCGCTGGCTCAAGCCGCAACAGGCCGAGCAGACACGCCTGCAGCGCTGGAGCGACAAGCTGCATCAGCGCATGGTTGCTGCCTATGACCGCAGCCTGGGCTGGGCCTTGCGCCACAAGCGCCTGACCCTGCTCAGCCTGCTGGCCACCATCGGCATCAACATCGCCCTGTATGTGGTGGTGCCCAAGACGCTGATGCCCCAGCAGGATACCGGCCAGTTGATGGGCTTCATCCGTGGGGACGACGGCCTGTCGTTCACGGTGATGCAGCCGAAGATGGAGATCTACCGCCGCGCCTTGTTGGCCGACCCGGCAGTCCAGAGCGTCGCCGGTTTCATCGGTGGCAACAGCGGTACCAACAACGCCTTTGTGCTGGTGCGCCTGAAACCGATCAGCGAGCGCAAGATCGATGCGCAGAAGGTGATCGAGCGCCTGCGCAAGGAGCTGCCTAAAGTGCCCGGAGGGCGCCTGTTCCTGATGGCCGACCAGGACCTGCAACTGGGTGGCGGTGGGCGTGACCAGACCTCTTCTCAGTACCTGTATACCCTGCAAAGCGGCGACCTGGCGGCGTTGCGCGAATGGTTCCCCAAGGTGGTCGCGGCGCTGCGTGCACTGCCTGAGCTGACCGCCATCGACGCCCGCGATGGTGCCGGTACCCAGCAGGTGACGCTGGTGGTCGACCGTGACCAGGCCAAGCGCCTGGGCATCGACATGGACATGGTCACCGCAGTACTGAACAACGCCTACAGCCAGCGGCAGATCTCCACCATCTACGACAGCCTTAACCAGTACCAGGTGGTACTGGAGATCAACCCCAAATACGCCTGGGACCCGAGCACGCTGGAGCAAGTGCAGGTGATCACAGCCGACGGCGCCCGGGTGCCGCTGTCGACCATCGCCCACTACGAGAACAGCCTGGCCAACGACCGGGTCAGCCACGAAGGCCAGTTCGCTTCGGAAGACATCGCCTTCGACGTCGCCGAGGGCTACAGCCCCGACCAGGCCATGGCGGCACTGGAGCGCGCGGTGGCCAAACTGGGCCTGCCCGAGGAGGTGATTGCCAAGCTCGGCGGCACTGCCGATGCCTTTGCCCAGACCCAGCAGGGCCAGCCATTCATGATCCTTGGCGCACTGCTGCTGGTGTACCTGGTGCTGGGTATTCTGTATGAAAGCTACATTCACCCGCTGACCATTCTCTCGACACTGCCTTCGGCGGGCGTCGGTGCCTTGCTGGCGCTGTACGTCACCGGTGGCGAGTTCAGCCTGATCTCGTTGCTGGGGCTGTTCCTGTTGATCGGGGTGGTGAAAAAGAATGCCATCCTGATGATCGACCTGGCGTTGCAGCTGGAGCGCCATCAGGGCTTTTCGCCGGAAGAGTCGATCCGCCGGGCCTGCCTGCTGCGCCTGCGGCCGATCCTGATGACCACCCTGGCAGCGATCCTTGGCGCATTGCCGTTGCTGCTGAGCCAGGCTGAAGGCGCAGAAATGCGTCAGCCGCTGGGCCTGACCATCATCGGTGGCCTGGTGTTCAGCCAGATCCTCACCCTTTATACGACGCCGGTGGTTTACCTGTACCTGGACCGCCTGCGCCACCGTTTCAACCGTTGGCGCGGCGTGCGCACCGACGCCGCCCTGGAAACCCCGCTATGACTTTTGCCCAGACCCCACTTCACCGTGCCCTGCAGGCACTGACCCGTGGCCGTGGCTCGCGCCTGCTTGGTGCCGGGTTGTGCGTGGCCTTGCTCAGTGCCTGTACCCTGAGCCCGGACTACCACCGCCCCGAGCTGAACAGCACGGCGGCGCAGTTCAAGCATGCCGAAGGTTGGACCCAGGCCTCGCCGTCCGACGCCATCGCCCGTGGCGCCTGGTGGGAAATCTACGGTGATGCCGGGCTCAACGCGCTGGTCGAAGAGCTTAACCGCAGCAACCAGACCGTGGCGCAATCAGAAGCCCAGTACCGCCAGGCCCAGGCGCTGGTGCGCAGCAGCCGTGCGGCGCTGTTCCCCAGCCTGGACCTGAGCGCCAGCAAGAACCGTTCGGCGCAGGGCACCGGCAGCTCCAGTTCCAGCCTGTCCAATAACAGCAGCGGCATTCGCAACACCTACAACGCGCAGTTGGGCGTGAGCTGGGAGATCGACCTGTGGGGCAAGCTGCGCGAAACCCTGAATGCCAACGAGGCCAGTGCCGAAGCGAGTTTCGCCGACCTTGCGTCGATCCGCTTGAGCCAACAGTCGGAGCTGGTGCAGAACTACCTGCAATTGCGGGTGATCGATGAGCAGAAGCGCTTGCTGGAAGCCACCGTGGCGGCTTATGAGCGCTCGCTGCGAATGAACGAAAACCAGTACCGCGCCGGTGTCGCCGGCCCGGATGCCGTGGCCCAGGCCCGTACGCAGCTCAAAAGCACCCAGGCTGACCTGATTGACCTGATCTGGCAGCGTGCGCAGTTCGAAAACGCCATCGCCGTGCTGCTGGGCAAGACACCTGCCGACTTCGCCCTGGCCGACAGCAAGGCGATTCCAGCGTTGCCGCAAATACCGGTTTCGCTGCCTTCGCAGCTGCTGGAGCGGCGTCCGGACATCGCTGCGGCCGAACGCAACGTGATGGCGGCCAACGCCAACATCGGGGTGTCGCGGGCAGCCTACTTCCCGGACCTCAGCCTGAGCATGAGTGGTGGTTATTCCAGCAGCAGCTTCAGCAACTGGATCGAGTTGCCCAACCGCTACTGGTCGGTAGGCCCGCAGTTGGCGCTGACCCTGTTCGACGCCGGCAAACGCAGCGCCGAGGTCGACCGCACGGTGGCCGTGTATGACCAGACGGTGGCGCAGTACCGCCAGACCGTGCTGGACGGCTTCAAGGAAGTGGAAAACCTGCTGGTTCAACTGAAGGTGTATGGCGATGAAGCCGTGGTGCGCCAAGAGGCGCTTGACGCCGCCCGGGAGTCGTTGCGCCTGACCGAAAACCAGTACCGTGCCGGGCTGATCGGCTATCTGGATGTGGTCAACGTGCAAACCACGGCGCTGAGCAACGAGCGCAGTGTGCTGAACCTGCTGCAAGGGCGCCTGGTGGCCAGCGTGCAACTGGTGGCTGCGTTGGGCGGCGGCTGGGATGCAGAACAGGCGTTTGCCGAGCAGAATTGACCGAACGCAGAGGGGGTAGGCAGCGGTTATTGGATCCATTCCCATTCGCAAAAACCCCGTGCGTTTCGCTTAAGCTTGAGTACAATCGTCAGCTTTTGTCGGGCCCCCTGTCCCGGCGCTGGAACTCTCAATGCTGACCGGTAGCTACTCCTCTTCGCTGGTGTTGATTTCGCTGTGCGTGGCGATCCTGGCATCCTATACCGCCCTTGACCTGACCGGCCGCATTGCCACGGCCAAGGGCCGCGCTGCCTGCCTGTGGATGGGCGGTGGTGCGTTGGCCATGGGCATCGGCGTGTGGTCGATGCACTTCATTGGCATGCTTGCCTTCAGCTTGCCCATTGACTTGGGGTACGACCTGGCCCTGACCGCGTTCTCGTTGCTGATCGCTGTGCTGTCCTCGGGCTTTGCCTTGTGGCTGGTCAGCCAGCCGAGCCTGCCAGCGCTGCAGTTGGGGTTTGGCGCGCTGATCATGGGCGCCGGTATCGCTTGCATGCACTACACCGGCATGGCTGCCCTGCGCATGCTGCCGGGCATCGATTACGACCCGACGTTGTTCGGCGCTTCGCTGCTGATTGCCGTAGGCGCCTCGGCGGCGGCATTGTGGATTGCCTTCCGCCTGCGCAGACACACCCCCTATGTACGGCAGATCCGCGGCCTGGCGGCGGTGGTCATGGGCGTTGCCATCGTGGGCATGCATTACACCGGCATGGCAGCGGCAAACTTCCCCGAGGGCAGCTTCTGCGGCGCGCTGGGGGGCGGGTTGCAGGGGGACAGCCTGGTTTACCTGGTGCTGATCACCACGCTGGCAGTACTGGCAGTGGCTTTGCTGACTTCGGTGCTGGACGCGCGTCTCGAGGCGCGTACTGCCGAGTTGGCCCGTTCGCTGACCTTGGCCAACCAGGAACTGACCCAACTGGCCTTGCACGACACACTCACCGATCTGCCCAACCGTACCCTGCTGGCGGACCGCATCGAACAGGCCATTGCCAAAGTGGCGGAGCAGGGCGGTTGTTTTGCCCTGATGTTCATTGATCTGGACGGCTTCAAACCCGTCAACGATGCCTTTGGCCATCATATCGGTGACCTTCTGCTCAAAGCGGTGGCGGCCCGCCTGCGCGGCCACCTGCACAGCCAGGACACGCTGGCACGGATTGGCGGCGACGAATTCGTGCTGCTGGTGGAACTGCAGGAGCCGAACGATGCCATGGACGTGGCGGTCAAGCAGGTCAACCTGGTGTCCCGGCCTTTCCGCGTGGCCGAGCACGACCTGCAACTGTCGGCGAGCCTGGGCATCGTTCTGTACCCGGGCAATGGCCAGGACCAGCATGAGCTGCTGCGTAACGCCGACGCTGCCATGTACCATGCCAAGAGCGCCGGCAAGAACGGTTACAGCTTCTTCGATGTGTCGATGAACAGCAACGCGCGCCAGCAGTTGCAGCTGCTGCAGGACTTGCGCCTGGCGCTTGAGCAGCGCCAGTTCCGCTTGCATTATCAGCCCAAGTTCGACGCCCAGGCCTGCCAGCCGATCGGTGCCGAAGCATTGCTGCGCTGGGAGCACCCGCAGCAGGGCCTGCTGCTGCCTGACCGCTTCATCGGCCTGGCAGAAAAGACCGGCCTGATCATCCCCATTGGTGAGTGGGTACTCACTGAGGCCTGCCGTCAGATGCGTCAGTGGCTGGATCAGGGGCACCATGGCTGGCGCATGGCGGTGAACCTGTCGGCCATCCAGTTCTGCCATGCCGGTCTGGTCGACAGCGTGGCCCGCGCCCTGCAGCAGAACGGCTTGCCAGCCAACTGCCTGACACTGGAAATTACCGAAACCACCGCCATGCACGATGCCGACGCCAGCCTGACCGTGCTGCAGCGCCTGTCCGACATGGGCGTGGACTTGTCCATTGATGACTTTGGTACGGGCTATTCCAGCCTGATGTACCTCAAACGCCTGCCAGCCAACGAGCTGAAAATCGACCGCGGTTTCGTACGCGACCTGGAGCAGGACAGTGACGATGCAGCGATTGTTTCGGCAATTGTCGCACTGGGCCAGGCGTTAGGCCTGCGTATCGTTGCCGAGGGGGTTGAAACCGACAAACAGCAGGACTTCCTGACCCGTCTGGGGTGTGATTCGTTGCAGGGCTACCTGCTGGGCCAGCCCGTGCCGGCCGAGCAGTTTATGAGCAAGTTGCAGGCCATGGGCCCGGAACTCACTGCTGCGGGCTAGGCGCTGTATGAAGAGCCTTGATACTTGGTGAGGCTGGGTTGAAAACAGAGCCTAGACTGCATCGCGCAAGGTAAAGGCGGGTATGAAGGCGTCCATTTCCGCCTCGACGGCCTCGATGATGCGCTCTACATCGGCGGCGGCCATGATCGCTGCACAGGGGATGCCCGCAATCGCCAGCAGGGTTTCACCGCTGGCGCGGTCGAACAGCCGCGCGACCATGCTGCGTGGCGCATCCATGCTGGCCTCGAAACCCAACGGATGGAAATGCCAGCGCATCACCTGGCAGGCGTTGGGGAACGTCATCTTGTTCATGCCAGCCTCCTTGTCCGTACCTGGACGTGATGAGCGGGTGGCCACATCGATGCGGCCGCCGGGAAATTAAAGATAGCACCTGCTACGCGCGATTTTCGCTTGCAAGTACGACAAATGTGCGAATGCTTGACACTGGTCACACCCTTGTCATGGGCGCAGTGTGACGACTGGCTGCATGGCAAACGTTTTCCCGGCCGCAAGGTGCCAGGTAACCATCGGGTTTGGTGACGTTCGCGGACGTTCGACGCGCAGGTTTTTCAGACGAGCGGCTTGGTTAACCCAGCAACCCGGCGGCGATGTTGATAGTGAACCCCAGAATCGCCGTATTGAACACGAAGCCCACCAACGAATGCGCCAGCACCACCCGCCGCAACCCACGCCCGGCGACACCCACGTCCGAGGTTTGCACCGCCACGCTGATGGTGAACGAGAAGTAGTGGAAGTCCCAGTAATCCGGGTTGCGCTCGCCATCAGCGAAGCGCAGTGGGGGTTCGTGGTTTTGCCCGGTGTAGAACAGGCGGGCGTAGTGCAGGGTGAATATGCAGCCGATCAGCAGCCAGGAACCGGCGACGGTCAGGCCGGTGTAGAGATAGTGCACGGCCAGGGCCGTGCCTTGCAGGCCGCGGCTGGAGACCAGTTGCAGGGTGACCGCGGCAAGGCTGGCGATGGCGGCGATGCACACGGTCAGCAGGACCAGGCCGGCGTTCTCGTCTTCGACGCCGGCGACCTTGCGGACCTTTTCCGGGCTGGCTGTCCAGCTCAGGTAGAGCACCAGCAGCAGGTACAGCCACACCCCCAGGTTCCAGCCAGCGAGGATGTGCTGCACGGTATCACCGGCGGGGATCAGCCAGGCACCAGCGAGGCCGACTGCAGCGGCGAGGCTCAGGCGGGGGTGTGTGCGGGTCAGGCGATGGAAAGCCATGGGGCCTCATTCACAAGGGGTATGGCTTGTACTCTAGACCGTCATAGGGTTGGGCGGGATGCGCAATACCCTGCAGGGGCTGGGGTTTCTTTGAGTCCCCCATCGCACGGCATTGCAACTCTCAGTACACTGCACGTTCCAACACCAACATCCGTTGAACTCGAGGTTTTTGCATGACGCTCAGTCCTTTGGCAGGCAAGCCGGCTCCAGCCAGCGTGCTGGTCGATATTCCCCGGCTGCTTACCGCCTATTACACGGGCCGCCCAGACGCTGCCGTGGCGGCCCAGCGCGTGGCCTTCGGCACCTCGGGGCACCGGGGCAGTTCGCTTGAATTGAGTTTCAACGAGTATCACGTCCTGGCCATTAGCCAGGCGATCTGCCTGTACCGCCAGGAAAAAGGCATCGATGGCCCGCTGTTCATCGGCGCCGATACCCACGCCCTGTCAGCGCCAGCGACCGCCAGCGCCCTGGAAGTGCTGGCCGCCAACGGCGTGCAGGTGATGCTGTCCAAGGATGACGAATACACGCCGACGCCGGCGGTTTCCCACGCCATCCTCTGCCACAACCGTGGCCGCACGCAGGGCCTGGCTGACGGTATTGTCATCACCCCGTCGCACAACCCGCCGCAAAGCGGTGGCTTCAAGTACAACCCGCCCAACGGCGGCCCGGCCGACAGCGACGTGACCAAGTGGATCGAGGGCAAGGCCAACGAGCTGCTGGCGGCTAACCTGGCGGGCGTCAAGCGCATGGACCATGCCCAGGCGCTGCAGGCGCCGACCACCCACCGCCACGATTACGTCAGCAACTATGTGGCCGACCTGGAAAACGTCATCGATTTCGATGTCATCCGTGGCGCCGGGTTGCGCCTGGGCGTCGACCCGCTGGGCGGGGCAGGGGTCCGCTACTGGTCGGCCATTGCCAAGCACTACCAGCTGGACCTGGAAGTGGTGAACACCGAGGTCGACCCGACCTTCCGCTTCATGACCGTCGACTGGGACGGCCAGATCCGCATGGACCCTTCCTCGCCGTATGCCATGCAGGGCCTGATAGGCCTGCGCGAGCGCTTTGACGTGGCCTTCGCCTGCGACCCGGACCACGACCGCCACGGCATCGTCACCCCTGACGGCCTGCTGCAACCCAACAACTACCTCGCCGTGGCCATCGACTACCTGTTCCGCCACCGTCCGCAGTGGCGCACCGACGCCGCCGTGGGCAAGACCGTGGTCTCCAGCGGCCTGATCGACCGCGTTACCCAACGCCTGGGCCGCGATCTGTATGAGGTGCCGGTGGGCTTCAAGTTCTTCGCCCAGGGCCTGTTCGACGGTTCGCTCGGTTTTGGTGGCGAAGAAAGTGCAGGGGCTTCGTTCCTGCGTCGCGATGGCTCGGTGTGGGCCACCGACAAGGACGGGTTGATCCCGGCCTTGCTGGCCGCCGAAATGACCGCCCGTACCGGGCGTAACCCGAGCCAGGCTTATGCCGACCTGACCGACGCGCTGGGCAAGCCGTTCGCCACCCGTGTCGAGGCCAAGGCCGATGCGCGGCAGAAGGCGTTGCTGAGCAAGCTGGCGCCGGAGCAGGTGAAGTCGACCGAACTGGCCGGTGAGCCGATCGTGCAGATCCTCAGCCACGCCCCAGGCAATGGCCAGGCGATTGGCGGGCTTAAGGTGATGACGGCCAATGGCTGGTTCGCCGCGCGCCCGTCGGGTACTGAAGACATCTACAAGATCTACGCCGAAAGCTTCATCGACGAGGCGCATTTGCAGCGTCTGGTGCAGGAAGCACAAGTGCTGGTCGATGAAGCCATTGCCTGACCGGTAACAAACCGCTTGGTTCTGTGGTGTGATGTAAATTAGAATTAATCTTATTTACTCCGCCGCAGGACCCTCCTCATGATCGACGCCGCGCCGCCACCGGAGCCTGGCCTGCCTGCCCTGTACCGGGAGCATCGCGGCTGGCTTGAAACCTGGCTGCGCCGGCGTATGGGCAATGCCTGGGATGCCGCCGACCTCAGTCAGGATACTTTTCTGCGCATCCTGGCCAGCGCCCAGCCGCTGGCAGACATACGCGAACCGCGTGCCTACCTGCTGACCGTGGGCAAGCGTTTGCTCAGCAATTTCCACCAGCGACGTAGCCTGGAGCAGGCCTACCTTGATGCCTTGGCGCAGTTGCCCGAGCAACACGTGCCGTCGCCAGAACAGCGCTGGGTACTGCTCGAAACCCTGCAAGCACTGGATGAATTGCTCGACGGCCTCAAGCCGCCGATCCGCAAGGCCTTTCTCTGGAGCCAGCTGGAAGGCTTGGGCTACGCCGAGATTGGCCAGCGCCTGGGCGTCTGCCAGCGCTCGGTGAAACGCTACATGGCGCAGGCTTACGAACATTGCCTGTTGGCCGAGTTGCAATGAGCCCCCACCCCCCAGAAACCCGCGAGGCGCTGCGTGCTGCAGCCCGTTGGCTGGCATTACTGGATTCTGGCGACGCAAGCGAATCTGACCTGCAGCGTCTGGCGCAATGGCGCGCCAGCAGTCACCTGCACGAAGACGCCTGGCAAAAGGCATCGCTGCTGCGAGCGCGGTTTGCCGGGTTGCCCGGCGCATTGGCGATGGCCGCTCTGGATCGCCCGGATGCCGGTCGTCGGGTACTGCTCAAACAAGCCCTGGGTGTGTCGGTGTTGTTGCCGATGGCCTGGCTGGTGAGCCGTGAGCTGCCGCTGGATGCCTGGACCGCCGACATGCGCACCGCGGTAGGAGAGCGCAGGCAGGCACTGCTGAGCGACGGCACCTTGTTGCAGTTGAACACCGACAGTGCGGTCGATATCGAGCTGGGTGCAGGCCGCGTGGCACTGCTGCGCGGTGAAGTGGCCGTCAGCGTGCCCGCTAACCTGAGCCTCACCTTGCAGGTGCCTTATGGCCGGGTGGTGCTCAGTGAGGGCGAGGCGTGCCTGCGCCTGCTTGATGAGGCTTGCCGGGTGTCGGCGATCGAGGGTTCAGTCAGCCTGCAGCCGTTGCGGGGTCCAGCCGTGATGCTACAGGCCGGCCAACAGGCCAGTTTGCAGGCGGTCGGCGTTGGCCCTGTCAAAGCGTTCGACGCATGGCAACTGGGCTGGCGCGAAGGTGCGCTACGGCTGGACGACCGCCCGCTGGGCGAGTTGCTGCACGAACTGCGCAGGTATCGCCCCGGCGTACTGCGCTGGGCACCAGAACTGGAGCGCTTGCGTGTTACCGGCACGTTCCGCCTTGACGACACCGACCGGGTGTTGGCCCTGCTCGCCGCCAGCCTGCCGTTGCAGGTGCAGACCCGCACGCGTTATTGGGTGAGCCTGGCCGCACGAGAACATCGAGCATGAGGCTGTCCCCTTTTTTTCACTCGCCGGTCATTACCGGTAGGAGAAAATAAAAGGGGAGCCTTGTTCAATGCCTGCAGTAAAAACTTGCCGCCTGCGCCCACTGGCGCGCGCAGCACATCCATTGTTCGCGATGAGCCTGCTGTTGTGTGCACCCGCCTGGGCCGATGAGCCGGCCCGGCGTACGTTCCAGGTGGCGCCAGCCAGCCTGGGTGCCGCTTTGACCCATTTCGCCGACCAGGCCGGTGTCAGCCTTTCGCTGGACCCGGCATTGGTAGAGGGCCGGCAAAGTAACGGCTTGTCCGGTCGTTACAGTGTCGATGAAGGCTTCAACCAGTTGCTGCGCAGTAGCGGCCTGCAGGCGCTACCAGTGGGTGAGGGGGCCTTCACCCTGATGCCAGCCCCCCAGGCCAGTGGCGCGCTGGAAATCGCCCCCACCCGCATTGTCGGCGGCCTGGCCGCAGGCAACGAAGCGCAGCCGTATGCCGGTGGCCAAGTGGCACGCCAAGGGGCACAAGGTTTGCTCGGTTCGCGCGACTTCATGGAAACCCCGTTCAGCATCACCAGCTACACCAGCGACCTGGTCAAGAACCAACAGGCGCGCACCTTGGGCGAGCTGATTGCCAGTGACCCTTCAGTGCGTGCTACCAACCCGGCGGGCGGGCGTTTCGAGCAGTTCACCATTCGCGGCTTCAGCCTGTTCAACAGTGATGTGGCCTACAACGGTCTTTATGGCATCTTGCCGACGTATTCGATCGACATGGAAATGGCCGACCGGGTCGACATCATCAAAGGCCCCAGCCAGTTGATCAATGGCATATCGCCGCGTGGCAGCGTGGGCGGCGGTATCAATGTGCAGCCCAAGCGAGCCGCTGACAAGCCGATCACCGAGTTCACCGGCAGCTACGCCTCGGCCGGCCAGGCTGGCGGCGCCGTGGACATCGGCCGTCGCTTTGGTGAAGGCCAGCAGTTCGGCGTGCGCTTCAATGGGGTGAAGCAGGCCGGTGATACCGAATGGGACCACCAGCGCGTCGACCGCGAAATGGCGGTGCTGGGCCTGGATTTTCGAGGCGAGCGCCTGCGTCTCTCGGCAGACCTTGGCCACACCGAGCGCGATACCGACGCCCCGCAGGAACGTGTGCTGGTCGGTGCCAATGCCAAGGTGCCCAATGCCAATGACGTACGCCACAACTACGCCCAGGCCTGGAGCAAGGCGCGTACCAACGACACCTTCGGTGCGCTGAACGCCGAGTACGATATCAGCGAATCGCTGCTGGCCTATGGTGCGGTCGGTGCGCGCAAGAGCAACCACGACTTCCTGCGCCATAACGTGTCGATCACCAACGATGCTGGCGACTTCACCGTGCAGCCGCGTGACTTTACCCGGGACGAGTCGGTGCGCACCGCCATGGCCGGTTTACGTCACTGGTTCCATACCGGGCCGGTCAGCCACGCGCTGAACCTGGCCGCCACCTATTACTACATGGACTTCACCAACGGCGGGGCGCGCTATGCCGCGGCGCCGAGCAACCTCTACAACCCGGTGGCCGCACCGACACCCGGTACGCCAACCCGCCTCGACCCCGAGGTCTACACGGAAAACCGCTTCTCCGGCGTGGCCCTGGCCGACACCCTTGGCTTTTTTGACGACCGCCTGCTGTTGACCCTGGGTGCGCGCTGGCAACGGGTGCAGGTGGATGACTGGAGCGACGGCGTCAAAGGCGATACGGGCTATGACGAAGAAAAAGTCTCGCCTTCTGGGGGCGTATTGCTCAAGGTCACCGACCAGCTCTCGTTGTATGCCAACTACATGGAGGGCCTGAGCCAAGGCAAGATCGCCCCCTCGACCTCGATCAACGAAGACCAGATCTTCCCGCCGTTCACCAGCCGCCAGATCGAGGTGGGGGCCAAGTACGACCTCGGCCAGGTGGCCTTTACTGCCAGCGCCTTCCGCATTCGCCAGCCGGCCTACGAGACCAACCCCGCCTCGCGGGTGTTCGGCCCCAATGGCAAGCGTGACAACCGCGGCATCGAGCTGAGTGTGTTCGGTGAGCCGGTGCAAGGCGTGCGGGTGTTGGGTGGGGTGATGTATATCGACAGCGAGCTGACCGACACCGTCGGCGGTGCCTACGATGGCAACCGTGCGCCGGCCACGCCCGAATACAACGTCAATCTGGGGGCTGAATGGGACGTGCCAGGGGTGAACGGCCTGACCTTCACAGCGCGCGGCACTCACTCCAGCTCGCAGTACCTGGACCAGAACAACAGCAAACGCATCGATGGCTGGGAGCGTTATGACGTGGGTGCACGTTATGCCTTCAAGGTGGACGCCACCGAGGTTACCTTGCGGGCCAGTGTCGAGAATGTGCTCGATGATCGCTACTGGAGCTCGGCAGGGGCGTCGGATGACAGTGAGCCGGGGTTGACCCTGTCCACCCCGCGGACCTATCTGCTCTCGGCCACGGTCGGCTTTTAAACCGTACCCTTGTATACCCAGCGGGAGCGGACGTGCCCGCGAATCTGGCGACTCGGTGCATGGCACCGGCTTCGGCAGTGTTCGCGGCTGAAGCCTTTCCCACAGGGGAGCAGTTGCGTAGATGATCAGCCCGGCGCAAGCGCCCGCCCCAGCTTCTGCGCCTGCCCCTGCAACACCCGCATCAACTGCAGCGCTGCATGCGAGGGCGGCTCGAAGCGCGAATAGACGAAGCTGATATCGAAGTGAATCTCATCGGCCAACGGCACCACCGCCAGCCCGCTGTCCTGTGCAACGAACTCGTCGATCACGCTGATGCCCATGCCTTGCTTGACCAACGCCACAGCCTCGTTGGCATTGGTGAATGACAACAGTGATTTCAGTTGTAGCCCGCGGCGCCCGATGTGTTCGGCCAACAGCTTGCCAAACGGCATGTCGGGCCGGAACAGCAGCAACGCATGACCCTCCAGCTGCTGCAGGGTCAGCGCGGGCTGACCGGCCAAAGGGTGACCCGGCGGCATCACCACTACCATGCGTCCACGCATGAACGCTTGCGAATGCAGGTGGTCGTGCACCACCGGCAGGGCGGCGATCGACAGGTCGACCTTCTTCGACAAGATCTGGTTGGGCATTTCGCCCATCAACGAGGTTTGCCACTCGATATTCAGTGACGGTGATTCACGCTTGAGCTGGGCCAGGGCCATCGGGATCACCACCGTGGACAACGATGCACTGCACGAGATACGCAACTTGCGCTGGCCGCCAGCGCCCAGCGCCAGGGCACATTCGTTGACCTGCAACGCTGCCTGGTACACCCGCTCGACCTCGCGAAACAGCACCTGCGCTTCGGCCGTCGGCACCAGGCGGTTGTTGACGCGCTCGAACAGCGGGTAGGCCAGGCGCGCTTCGATGTACTGAATCAGCTTGCTCACCGCCGGCTGCGACACATACAGCAATTTGGCCGCCGCACTGATCGAGCCCGTCAGCATCACCGCCCTGAACACTTCCATGTGCCGCAGCTTGAACACCATGGGGCTTGCGTCTGCGCCTTCGTTGCCAAGCAGCATGTGTATTACCTTCGGTTATGGTTTTCGCCATCTGGGTATGAGCGTCAAAGCCGGCCACACAGTATCGTTAATCCCAGCCTAACTGCCCTTGCGGCGCACAATAACAAGATCTGCAGACAAGCGCAGTGGCGCTTGACGGGAGTGCTGCGTGAACATATTTGACGAAGCGAAGATCGATTGCCATAACCATCTGTTTGACCCCGCCCGTTTCCCCTATCACCCCGATGCACCCTACGCGCCCTCCGGCCAGGAGGTCGCCACCCAGGCGCAGTTCACCCGGGTGATGGAGGCTTACGGCGTGCAACATGCCTTGCTGGTGGGCCCCAACAGCGGCTACCACACCGACAACCGCTGCCTGCTGCATGCCTTGGCCAGCGGGCAGGGGCGGTTCAAGGGGGTGGCGGTGGTCAAGGCGGACATCAACCTCGACGCGCTGGCGGCGTTACAGGCGCAAGGCGTGGTGGGTATCGCCTTTAACCCCGCGCTGTACGGGGTAGCCAGCCTCAAGGGCGTTGACGGGCTGTTCGGCAAGCTCGCCGAGCTTGGCATGTTCGCCCAGCTGCAGGTGTGTGACGACCAGTTGCTGGACCTGCACAGCCTGCTGCAAGGCTCGCAGGCTCGTCTGTTGATTGACCATTGCGGCCGCCCGGATGTCGCTGCCGGTGTGCAGCAAGCCGGCTTCCAGGCGTTGCTGCGGCTGGCTGACAGCGGCCGCGCCTGCGTGAAGCTGTCAGGCATGCAGAAGTTTGCCGCAGCGGATGCCTTGTTCGAACAGAGCAGTGCATACGTGCAGGCCCTGCTCGAAGCCTTTGGCGCCCAAGCCTGTGTGTGGGGGTCGGACTGGCCGTTCATTCGCCAACCCGCGCGGGTGGACTACGGCCCGCTGCTGAAGCTGGCCGAGCGCCTGATGCCGGATGCCCGGCTGCGCCGCACAGTGATGTGGGACACCCCTCGGCGATTGTTCGGGTTCGCCTAGCCCCTCCGTTGTTTGCCCTTCCAACAACAAGCGCGCAATCGTGATGAACACTGAACAGAACACCCGTCCCGGGCGGCATCCTCCATGGCCTGGAGGATCGTCTCGGCTAGCGCCCCAAAGGGCATGTGACCTGCGTTGCTTGCCGGATATTCCTTCTGTCGAAAATGGAGCTGAACAATGAGCCAGTACCTGCAAGGCCAAACCGCTATCGTCACCGGTGGCATGCGTGGCATCGGCCTGGCGATTGCCCGCCGCTTGCATGTCGCCGGCGCCCAGGTGGTGATCTGGGACCTTGCCGTCGATGGCTGGAACAGCACGGAAAACGGCTTCGAGCCGGTGCTGCGCCAGGCAGTGGATGTGTCGTCGCTGGTCTCGGTGGAGGCGGCTTTTGCCCAGACGCTGGCGCGTTTGGGGCAGGTGCAGGTCTTGGTCAACAATGCCGGCATCAACGGTCCGGTGGTGGCGTCTTGGGAGTACCCGCCAGACGCCTGGGACAAGGTCATCGCCATTGACCTGAACGGTGTGTTCTATTGCTGCCGCACCGCCATCGCGCACATGCGTGAGCGCGGCTACGGGCGCATCGTCAATATCGCCTCCATGGCCGGCAAGGAGGGTGTGCAGTACATCTCGGGCTATTCGGCAGCCAAGGCCGGGGTCATCGCTTTCACCAAGGCGGCAGCCAAGGAGCTGGCGCAGGATGGCGTGCTGCTCAACTGCGTGGCACCGGCGATGGTCGAGACGCCGCTGATGGCCGAGATGACGGCCGAGCATATTGCCGCGAGCAAGGCCAAGATCCCCATGGGGCGCTTCCTCAAGGCCGAGGAGATTGCCAACATGGTCAGCTGGATCGCCGGGCCTGAGTGCAGCTTTACCACTGGCTTTGTGTTTGACCTCAGCGGCGGGAGGGCGACCTACTGAATGGACTGGGTGTGGTACGCCCGATGGCGTTGGAGCTGCGCCGGGTAGCCAGCCACGCGCGAACTGCGGGCGACGTCTCAGTGTGCAAGTGCCGTCGTCCGTTGGCGTGCCCGCACCTCAACGCTTGCAAGCAGCGGCACGGGCAACCCAGGCGTGACTGGACGGGCAGGTGGCAGTCACCCGCCGTCATTCAGGCCTGTGGTTATTCCTGATCGGGTACCACGGCGATCACGTCGATCTCCATCAGCCACTCGGCCTGGGCCAACCCGGCCACCACCAACCCGGTGGAAATCGGGAACACGCCCTTGAGCCACTTGCCCACCTCTTTGTACACCGGCTCGCGGAAGCGCGGGTCGGTGATGTAGGTGGTGGTCTTGACGATGTGCGACAGGTCCGAGCCGGCTTCTTCAAGCAGTTGCTTGACGTTCTTCATCGCCTGTTCGGTTTGTGCGCGCGGGTCACCCAGGCCTACCAGCTTGCCTTCGAAGTCGGTACCGACCTGGCCACGCACGTAGATGGTATTGCCTGCCCGCACGGCCTGGCACAAGTCGTTGTCCAGGGTCTGGTTGGGGTAGGTTTCCTTGGTGTTGAACATGCGGATGCGAGTATGGGTAGGCATCAGTGGGCTCCGAGGGTGCTGACATTGCTGATCTTGGCGGTTTGCTGCTCATCCGCTGCGCGTTGCTCGCGGTCGCGGTAGGCGGTGTAGGTACGTTGCGTGGCGATGTGGCCGGCGACGTGCTTGGCGTCGTGCCACACCCCCCAGATGAACGATGAACCACGGCGCGACAACCACGGCAGGCCGAGGAAGTACACGCCCGGTTCACGGGCCACACCACGCTGGTGCTGGGGCTTGCCGTTGGCATCGAAGGTGTCTACCTGCAGCCAGCTGAAGTCCACGCCGTAACCGGTGGCCCAGATGATGCTGCTGACGCCGGCCTTGGCCAGGTCCAGCTGCTGCAGCGGGTTGCGCATGCACTCCGGGTCGGCCAGTCGCTGGCGGGCTTCGGGCTCTTCCGGCAGGTCCAGGCCGTTGCGTTCGATGTAGGCATCGGCCGCATCCAGCAGGGCCAGGTAGTTGTCGTCGCCGCGGTTGATGTTCTCGACCAGGTTGTCCTGGAAGCGCGCGACGCCGTTTTCGAACGACTGGGTCAGGCCGACCAGGGTCATGCCCTGGTGGGCGAGGGCGCGGAAGTCCACGGTGTGGCCACCACGGGCGCCGCTGACCGCGATGGTCACATGCTCGCGACCGGGTTTGGCAATTTCCGCGTCCCACTCGCCCAGCACGCCCAGCCACCAGCAGAAATCGCGGTTGCGGTAGGCACGCGGCGGGCGGTCGTGGGCGCCGACCGACAGGTACACCTGGCGCCCGGCGCGCATCAATTCCTCGGCAATCTGCACACCGGAAGAACCGGCACCGACCACCAGCACCGCGCCTTCAGGCAACTGCTCTGGGTTGAAATAAGCGGCGGAATGAATCTGGTGCAGGTTGCTGTCTTTCGGCGCGATGGCCGGGATCACCGGTTTCTGGAACGGGCCGGTGGCAGCCACGACGCGATTGGCGCGAATCACGCCTTCACTGGTGTCGATGGTGAAGCCAGGACGGTCGCTGTTACGCACCACGCGCTTGACTTCAATGCCGGTGCGCACGGGCAGGTTGTACTTGCGTACGTACTGCTCGAAGTAGTCGGCCACCTGGTCCTTGCCGGCGAATGCATCGGCGTCGAGGTTGAATTCCAGCCCCGGGAAGCGGTCGTGCCAGGCCGGGCCGTTGGCGACCAGCGAGTCCCAGCGGCCGGTACGCCAGGCCTGCGCGATGCGGTTGCGCTCCAGTACCAGGTGCGGCACGCCAAGCTTGCTCAGGTGTTCGCTCATGGCCACGCCGGCCTGGCCGGCGCCGACGACGAGGGTGTCGATTTCGAGGTTGTTCAGTGTCATGTCCGAGCCCTTGTTCAGGCGGTTTTTGTCAGGTCGGTTTGGAGGACCGCCGTTACCTGGAGCCAGACTAGGGATGCCGTGGAAATGGCGAAAATAGTATTTAGCTGGTGCTTGCCGATAAAACGGCGAAGGCCTTGAGTTCTCTGGCCTGTGGGGCAGGTTGGCCGGGTGGGTGACGTGGTTTTTCGAGCGGGTGCAGAGAGCGGGCCCGTGAGCCTAGTTTTTTCCTGCCTACCCCCTCGGAAAAAGGTCGTTTCGCCCGCCCGAAGGTTCCACTCAGAATGCCGTGTATCGCACAGCACAACAGGAACCATGACATGACGTTCTCCATCATCGGTCGTTGCCAGGAAACCGGCCAGGTCGGTATCGCCATCAGCTCGTCGAGCATCGCCGTGGGGGCTCGTTGCCCCTGGGTGCGTGCCGGTGTGGGCGCGGTCTCGACCCAGAACATCACCCTGCCGGCGCTGGGCCCGCAGATTCTCGATGCCCTGGAGCATGGCCAGTTGCCGCCCGCCGCTGCGCTGGACAGGGTGCTCAGTGCCAATGGCTGGAGTGAGTACCGCCAGGTCACGGTGATCGACAGCCACGGCCAGGTGGCCCTGTTCACCGGGCGGGAAGCCTTGGGAACACACCATGCAATGGCCGGCGAACAATGCGCGGCGGCCGGCAACCTGCTGTCCTCGACCCAGGTGATCGAAGCCATGGTGCTGGCCTTCGAGCAGGCCGGCGGCCACCTGGCCGACCGCCTGCTGGCAGCCATGCACGCGGCGATGGCAGCGGGTGGCGAAGCCGGGCCCGTGCACTCGGCGGCGCTGAAGATTGCTGGCGAGCTGACCTGGCCGCTGGTGGACCTGCGCGTCGACTGGGCCGATAGCGACCCGATCGGCGTGCTCGATGGCCTGTGGCAAGCCTATCGCCCGCAGATGCAGGATTACGTCACCCGCGCCCTCAACCCGACCGCCGCGCCAAGCTATGGGGTGCCGGGCGATGAGTGAATTTGCCAGTCGCGCGCTGCTGGCCCGGCTGATCGGCTTTGCCACGGTGAGCCGCGACTCCAACCTGGCGCTGATCGGTTTTATCCGTGATTACCTGGCCGAGCTGGGGGTGGAGTGCGAGCTGTTCCATAACCCGGAGGGCACCAAGGCCAACCTGTTCGCCACTGTCGGCCCCAGGGATGTGGGTGGTGTGGTGCTGTCTGGGCATACCGATGTAGTGCCGGTGGATGGCCAGGCCTGGACGGTCGAGCCGTTCGCCCTGAGTGAGCGTGACGGCCGTCTGTATGGCCGCGGCACGGCCGACATGAAAGGCTTTATCGCCTCGGTGTTGGCTGCTGTGCCCGCGTTTCTCGCGCAGCCGTTGCGCATGCCGGTACACCTGGCGTTTTCCTACGACGAAGAAGTCGGTTGCCTGGGCGTGCGCTCGATGCTGGCTGCCCTCGAACAGCGCCCGTGTAAACCACGGCTGTGTCTGATCGGTGAACCCACCGAACTCAAACCGGTGCTGGGGCACAAGGGCAAGCTGGCAATGCGTTGTCAGGTACAGGGCGCGGCGTGCCATTCGGCGTACGCGCCGTATGGGGTGAACGCCATCGAGTATGCGGCGAAACTGATTGGCAAGTTGGGTGAAATCGGCGATGCCCTGGCACTGCCGGCTCATCACGACGAGCGCTTCGATCCGCCGTTCTCCACGGTGCAGACCGGCGTGATCAAAGGGGGCAGGGCGCTGAACATCGTGCCAGCCGAGTGCGAGTTCGATTTCGAAGTGCGCGCGCTCCCAGGGTTCGAGGCGCAGGCGGTGGCCGACCACTTACAAACCTATGCTGAAGCCGAGTTGCTGCCGCGTATGCGCAAGGTCAATACCGCCAGCGCCATTCGCCTGGCGCCGCTGAGTGCCTATCCGGGGCTGGCGACACCGGAAGACAGCGAGGCTGCGCGGTTGGTGGCGCTACTCAGCGGCTCGGATACGTTCGGCACGGTAGCGTTTGGTACCGAAGGTGGCTTGTTCGACCAGGCGGGCATCCCCACCGTGGTGTGCGGGCCTGGCAGCATGGACCAGGGCCACAAGCCGGATGAGTTTGTCAGTGTCGAGCAGTTGCTCGGCTGTGATGCCATGCTGCTGAGGCTGGTGGACTACCTCAAGCAGGCTTGAGGGTTGCGACGGTGGATGGGCCGCAGTGCGGCCCCGGTGACTCAGAAGGTCGCCTTGACCTGCAGGCCAACCACCAGTGCATTGTCGATGTCTTTGCCCGAAAACGCCCCTGGCTCGATGATGTATTGCACATCCGGGCGCAGGTTCAGCCATGGCGTGGCCTGGTAGCCGTAGCTCAGTTCGATCAACTGCTCAGCGCTGTCGATATCCGGGAACTGCTGGCCCGCGTTGAACGCGGCATCCTCCAGCACATCGCGGCTACGCGGGTTGGGCACGGCGCGGCCGTAACCCAGTGCCACGGTATCCTTCGGGCGGCCTTCGAACGGCTTGTACAGCACCACGCCGGCGCCATACCACTTGGTGAACGGCGAAGCGGCCTTGCTCGACGCCGAGTACTGGCCGAAGGCGTGCAGGCTTCGGCCTGGGGAGGCCTGGTCGTTCCACACCGCCTGGTCGACCAGCAGGTAATGGCCACCCCGGCCGGACACTTCATCATCGCTGCCGATGCGTTTCACATCAGAGCTGTCGTAGTAGTAGCCAAGCTTGTACTCGCCTGGCAGTTCACCCTGCAGCTTGTATACCAGTTCAACCGGTACCACGGTGCCGGTGGTGTGCTTGGGCCCCAGGTGCCAGGCGCGGCTGGAGTTGCCGTTGCTCTCGGGGTCGACGTTGAACGCCGCCACGCGCAGCTGCCAGGCTGGCGACAGGTCGTACTTCACCCGCACGCCGAGGTGGGCGTTGGGGTAGTTGGTCCAGCCACTGCCGCCGGACATGTTCAGCGGGTGGCCGCAGAAGCCGGCGTTCATGAAGTTGCACAGGATGCCGCTGTCCAGGCCGCCGAGGTCGTTGCCCATGGCCATGTAGCCGAGTTTTACGTTGAGCGCCGGGGTGAACAGCGTGCGCTCGTAGCTCAGCTCAGTCAGGCGGGTGTACAGGCCACCGTAGTTTTCCTGGATTGGCAGGCGGTTGCCGACCAGGTCTTCCGAGGCGCTGTTACCGCGACGGTCGTTGATGGTCAGCTGGACCTTGCCGCCGTTGTCCAGGCCGTACAGTTTCGACAGGTCGAACTGCACGCCCAGCTTGACGTTCTGCGAATAGCGCGCCGAACGGTGCAGGCCACCGTGGGCGTTGTAGGCGGTTTCACCGCTGTAGTCGCCGGTGATCTTGACGCCATCTTCTTCGAGTTGATGGCGCAGGCCGCCCCAGTCACCGGTCAGGGTGCTGCGGGTCATGAGGTCGTCGCTGGCAAGGGCAGTGGTGCTGGCCAAGGCCAGCAGCAGGGTGGGGGTGATGCGAGTTGCGGATGGCATTACAGAATCTCGGGTTGTCTTTGAGGGGCATTCGCGGGCAAGCCCGCTCCTACAGGGGCCTTGTAGGAGCGGGCTTGCCCGCGAAGCAGGCGACGCGGTCTTACGGCAGAGCGTAAGAAATCACATAGTCGCCGCGGTCAGTCGACTGGCGGGCGCCGCCAGCGGTGATCACCACGTACTGCTTGCCGGTCTTCGGCGAGACGTAGGTCATCGGGCCGCCCTGGCTGCCTACTGGCAGGCGAGCCTTCCAGATTTCGTTACCGTTGCTGCTGTCGTAGGCACGCAGGTAGAAGTCCTGGGTGCCGGCGATGAACACCAGGCCGCCCTGGGTAGACAAGGTGCCGCCCAGCGTTGGCAGGCCGATCTTGATCGGCAGGTGCATGCGGATGCCGAGCGGGCCGGTGTCTTCAACGGTACCCACCGGGACCTGCCAGGCCACCTGGCGGGTTTTCATGTCGATGGCGGTCAAGGTGCCGAACGGCGGTGCCTGGCATGGAATGCCGGCGACCGACAGGAAGCGGTTCTTGTTCACGGCATACGGGGTGCCCTTGAGCGGTACCGCGCCCATGCCAGTGTTCAGTGCTTCGCCACCGGAAGCCGCGCCACCTTTGTTCTGCGACGGGATCATCTGGATCCACAGGCCCAGACGCATGTCGTTGACGAAGATGAAGCCATGCACCGGATCGGTAGAAATGCTGCCCCAGTTCATGCCACCCAGCGAACCCGGGAAGCTCAGCGACAGGTCGGTACCCGGCGCGGTGTACAGGCCGTCGTAGCGCATCTTCTTGAAGTCGATGCGGCACAGCAGTTGGTCATACGGGGTGGCGCCCCACATGTCCGATTCGGTCAGGGTCTGCGCGCCGATCTGCGGCATGCCCACCGACTTGGGCTGGGTAGGAGAGTACGGCTCGTTCGGGATGTTGCTTGGCTTGACCGGTACTTCGTCGACCTGGGTCAGCGGCTTGCCGGTGGCGCGGTCGAGCACGTAGATCTGCCCAGCCTTGGTGCCGATCACCACCGCAGGTACCGACTGGCCGTCGTCCTTGGTGAAGTCGATCAGGCTTGGCTGCATGGGCAGGTCGAAGTCCCAGAGGTCATTGTGCACGGTCTGGAACACCCATTTCTGGTTGCCGGTGGTGGCGTCCAGAGCCAGCACCGAAGCGCCGTAAGTGTGGTCCAGTTTGCTGCGCTCTACGCCGTAGATGTCGGTGGACGACGAACCCATGGGCAGGAACACGGTGTTCATCGCCGGGTCGTAGGACATCGGCGCCCAGCTGTTCGGGGTGCTGCGCACGTAGGTGCTGTCGGCCTGTGGTGCCTGGCGATCTTCCGGGTTGCCCGGGTCGAAGGCCCAGCGCATTTCACCGGTGATCACGTCAAAACCACGGATCACGCCGCCAGGCATGTCGGTCTGGACGTTGTCGGCAACACGGCCGCCGACCACCACGGTAGTGCCGGCCATCAGCGGTGCCGAGGACAGCTGGTAGTAAGAGTCCGGTACATCACCCAGGCCGGCCTTGAGGTCGACCTGGCCATTGTTGCCGAAGCCCTGGCAGAACTCGCCGTTGTCAGCGTCGACGGCAATCAGGCGGCCGTCGATGGTGTTGGTCAGCAGGCGACGCTGGCAGTTGGCACCGGCCGCTACGCTAACGCCGGTGATCGGCGAGCTGTTCGGCTGGGTTGGCTGGGCGATGGCAGCAGTGGCGTCGAAATAGGCCATGCCACGGCAACGCTGCCAGACCTTGGACTGGGCGTTGATTTCGTTCTTCCACAGCTCTTTGCCGGTGTCGGCATCGAGTGCGATCAGGTTGTTGTGCGGGGTGCAGATGAACACCTTGCTGCCGATCTGCAGCGGGGTGAGCTGGTCTTCGGCACCGTTGCCGTCACTGATCGCGACGTCGCCGGTGTGGTAGGTCCAGGCCACTTTCAGCTTGTTGACGTTGTCACGGTTGATCTGGTCCAGCGCGGCGAAGCGGCTGCCACCTTCGGTGTTGCCGTAGTGGGCCCAGTCTTTCTGTTCCTTGCCGGCTTCGACCGGGGTCATGCCCGGGCCCTTGCCGGTGGGGGCGACGCTTGGGTGGGCAACGAACATGTTGCCGACAGCGATCACCAGTACCACGGCCATTACCCCGGCTACGCCGTACGCACCGCGCCCGGCGCTGGCGCCGTTGGCACGCGCCAGCAGCGGGTAGACCAGCGCCACGACCATGCCGATTGCACCGAACATGAACAGGCGCGAGAACAGCGGCCAGAACACCAGGCCCGCATCGATCAGTGCCCAGATGGCAGTACCGACCAGGAATACGGCATACAGCCAGGCGCCCGCCTTCTTGCGGCGAGCAATGAGGACACCGGCGATGGCCATGGCCAAGCCGCCGATCAGGAAGTACCAGGAACCGCCCAGACCGGCGAGCTTGACGCCGCCAGCAGCGAGGAGGAGGCCGAGCAGGGCGATGATCACGCCCAGGCCGACGAGGATGAAGTGTGTGGCGCCAGAGGCGCGCGGTGTTTCTTTCATGCCAGGGATCTCAGCAGGTGGAATGCGCGCAGTTTAAGCCCTTAGCTTGCTAATTAACAAGTTGGTACATAATTGAGCGAGGCTGATTGTCGCAGGGCTGAACTTACGAAGATGTGGCTAAAAGTATAGATAATGTGCTGAAAAACGCATTGAACGTGGCGTTTATGACGCCTCTTCGATTTGTATTCATGCTTTGGTCGTAAGCCCAACCTTGCACGGCGACGGGACAACTGCGCCTTGTGCACGGGCAGGCTGGCCCCCTTCAGGCCGGCCATGGGGTGCTGCTGCTATAGAACACCGCGAGCCAGATGGTGGCCGTGCCGGGCGCGGTCCATTCCACGCGGTGGCGGTCGTGCGGGGGGATGTCCAGACAATCGCCCGGCGCCAGCAGGCGGGTGTGGTGCTCGTGCTCGAAACGCAGGGCGGCAGCACCACTGAGCAACATGATCCACTCGCCTTCGGCCTGGTCGTACCAGAAGCCGGGCGGGCTGGCCTGCCCACTGGAGACGATACGCTCCACGCGGATGCCCGGGCGGCTGAGCAATTCGTCGACACGTTCGGCGCTGGCGGGATCGCAGGGCGGCAGGGCGGTCAGCAGGTTGTTCAGGGTCATGGTAAGCCTCCTTGGAAATGGGGTGATTCCACTATGGACGCAATCGCCTTGACGCGCGCGGCTTGACCCGCCCGGCTGTTTGTAAGAACTTTCCGAGTTTTGGAAGACGGGCTGAACATGGACAAGCTGCTGGCGATGAAAATGTTCGTGGCCACTGTCGATGCCCAAGGCTTTTCTGCTGCCGCGCGCAGGCTAGGGCTGGCGACATCGTCGGTGACACGTCTGGTCGATGCCCTGGAAGCGTCGCTGGGTGCCACCTTGCTCAACCGCTCGACACGGCAGGTCAGCCTGACCGAGGCTGGCGCCCGTTACTACCAGCGCGCACGGGGCATTTTTGAAGCACTGGACGAGGCTGATGCCAGCATCGCCGATCGCGGCGAGGAGCCTGTCGGTGTGCTGCGCCTGTGCCTGCCAGTGGAGTTCGGCAGGCGGGTCATTGCCCCGCACCTGGGGCCATTCCTGGCGCAGCACCCGGCGCTGGAACTGGACATCGACCTCAGTGACCGGCTGGACGATTTGCTTGACGGGCGCTATGACCTGTCGATTCGCCTGGGCGACCCCTCGCCCAATGACGAGTTGGTGTGCCGCCGGCTCGGCCGTTTTCAGCGTTGGCTGGTGGCCAGCCCGGCTTACCTGGCAGGGCGTGAGCCACTGCAGCATCCCCGGCAGTTGCTTGACCATGCCTGCCTGCGCTTTCGCTATGGGCAGAAAGCGCGCCCCTGGCGCCTGACCTGTGGCCAGGACAGCCTGGAACTGGACGTAAGTGGGCCACTGCGCAGCGCCAATGCCGACATGTTGCGTGAAACGGCACTGGCAGGCAGTGGTATCGCACTGCTGGCCGATTGGCTGGTACGCGAGGATGTGTTGGCAGGGCGCCTGCAGCGGGTCTTCCCCGACTGGCAGGCCAGTCCTGGCATGGCCAATAACAGCATCAATGCCCTGTATATGCCCAACCACCGGGGCTCACGGCGGGTAAACGCATTCATCGACTTTTGCGAAAATCTGCTCATACACGGCAACTAGTGTTGCGCAGCGCGCAAAGCCGCATTGCGCCACCGCCGGATTCTCGGCGCTGACGTCCATGGGTAAGGTGGCCGGCATATACCCACCCCTTGTCGAGGAACTTCGCATGAACCCCTCCCTTGCGACAGCGCAACCGGCAGCCGCCAGCCTGAGCCGGGCTCTGGTAGTGCTGCTGGCGTTCTGCTGCGGCGCGATCGTCGCCAACATCTACTACGCCCAGCCCATCGTCGGGCTGATCGCCCCCGACCTGGGGCTGTCCACCGAGCATGCCAGCCTCATCGTTTCGCTCACGCAGTTGGGCTATGCCCTGGGCCTGTTATTGCTGGTGCCGCTGGCCGACCTGCTGGAAAACCGCCGCCTGATGGTGGCCACCGCGGTCCTGGCGTGCGTCAGCCTGCTGCTGGCGGGCACCAGCAGCAGTGGCCAGGGGGAACTGTTCCTGGGTTACGCATTGCTGATCGGCTTCAGTTCGGTGTCGGTGCAGATGCTCATTCCGCTGGCGGCGCATCTGGCGCCGGAGCAGCAGCGTGGACGTGTGGTCGGTAACATCATGGGCGGCTTGCTGCTGGGCATCCTGCTGGCGCGACCGCTGTCGAGCGTGGTGGCCGACCACTTCGGCTGGCGTGCGGTGTTCATTGGCGCCGCCGGGGTAATGCTGGCGATCATCCTGTTGCTGTCATTGACCTTGCCGCAGCGGCGGCCCGAGCACAAAGCCAGTTATGCCGGGCTGATGCTGTCGCTGCTCACACTGCTGCGTCGTTATCCGCTGTTGCGCCAGCGTTCGTTGTACCAGGCATTGATGTTTGCAGCGTTCAGCCTTTACTGGACGGCAGTGCCGATGGCGCTTGCCGGTGAGCATGGCCTGTCACAAAGCCAGATCGCTGTGTTCGCCCTTGTCGGCGCGGTGGGTGCCGTTGCTGCGCCCATGGCCGGCCGCCTGGCCGATGCCGGGCATGCCCGGGCCGGCTCGCTGCTGGCGCTGTTGCTGGCGCCGGCGACCTTGTTGCTGGGGCTGACAGTGCCGGGATACAGCGTGATTGGCCTGGGCCTTGCCGGCGTGTTGCTGGACTTTGCGGTGCAGATGAACATGGTCATCGGCCAGCGTGAAGTGTACGCACTGGACCCTGCCAGCCGCGGGCGGCTGAATGCGGTGTACATGACCAGCATCTTCCTCGGCGGGGCGCTGGGGTCGGCGGTGGCCAGTGCGCTGTTCAGCCAGTTTGGCTGGCATGGCGTGGCACTGGTGGGGGCGGGGTTGCCGGGTGTGGCGCTGGTTGTGTTTCTACTCAAAGCACGCCAGGGTTGAACCGTTACGCGGTGGTGGCACGGGTTTCACCCGTGTTCGCGGGCCCGCTATCGGCCAAGCGGCAGCGCCAGGCCAATCAAGGCAAACAGGCTCCCGCAGCAGCGATTGAAACCTTTGCCACCCTTGGCCAGCCATGGCCGAATGCGAAACGCCAGGCGCGCCAGCAGGTATTCGACCAGGCACTCGACGCTGGCAAAGGTCGCGGCCATCACCGCAAATTGCAGCACCAGCCCTCGCTGTGGGTCGATGAACTGCGGCAGGAAGGCACCATAGAACAGCAGCACCTTGGGGTTCGCCATGGCCGAAAGCAGGCCCTGGCGAAACAGCCCGGCATTGCCCAGCCGCGCGTTGTGCGCGGTCAGTTCCAGCTGCAGGCCTGGACTGCGCCACAGCTGAATGCCCAGCCAGATCAGATAAGCCCCACCCACCCACTTCAGGACGCTCAGCACTGCCGCCGAGGTCTGTAGCAGTGCGCTGAGGCCGAACATGGTCAAGGCGATGAGGGCGCTGAAACCCAATACCCCGCCCACGATGGTGAACAGCGTTCGCCGTGCGCCATAAAGCGCGCCATGGGTCAATGCCAACAGGCTGTTGGGCCCCGGGGTCAGCGACAGGCCGATGCTGGCCAGCAGGTAGATGAGCCAGGTGTCCAGTGCCATGTTGAAAACTGCCTTGTTCGAGAGAAGGCGTCAGTCTATGGCGCAACGCTCGAGCTGAAAGAGTATTATCTGGTCATACAAGGGTCTTTTCTGGACGTGGTTTCATGCCGCCCGACATCCGCTTGCTGATCATGCCGTTACCGGATTTTGCCCTGCTGCCGTTTGGCGCCTTTCTCGACAAATTGCGCTTCAGCGCCGACGACGAGGACTACAGCCAGCAACGCTATTGCAGCTGGACAGTGGCGGGGCTCAGCCTCGAGCCGGTACCGTCAAGCAGTGGCGCGGTGCTGCAGGTCGAGGCCATTGCCGATCAGCTCGACCTCGCCCTTTTCGACTACCTGGTGGTGTTCGGTGGTCGCAGTGCCATGGCCACCGCGGCGCTGGCGCCACGTTACCAGGCGTTGCTCAGGCAGGCCGCCAAGGCGGGAGTCAAGCTGGTGGGGGTCGACAATGGCGCCTTCCTGCTGGCTGCCTGCGGCCTGCTGCAGGGGCACAAGGTGGTGGTGCACTGGCGTCACGAAGCCGAGTTTCGTGCTGCTTTTCCGCAGTTGCAGCTGCTGCGCGAGCAGTTGTACTGCATCGATGGCAACCGCATCACGTGCGCCGGCGGCACTGCCGCCATAGACCTGGCCGTTGCACTACTGTCACGCGCTTGCGGGCGAACCCGTGCGCTCAAAGGGCTGGCTGACATGCTGGTGGACGAGACCCGCGACAGCCGTCACGCCTTGCGCTCGCTGGAGCTGGGTGCTGGTCAGGGGCGCCAGGTACAACGGGCGCAAGCACTGATGCGTCATCACCTGGGTACACCGTTGGCCGTGGAGCAACTGGCCGCAGAACTGGGCATCAGCCGGCGTCAACTGGACCGGCAATTCCAGGCCAGCCACGGTATGAGCACCAAGGCCTGGTGGCTGGAGATGCGCTTGCAGCAGGCGCGCTGGCGTTTGCTCAACTCCAGCCACAGCCTGGCGCAGATTGCCGATGAGGTGGGCCTGGGTGATGCCAGCTACCTTGGCAAGTGCGTGCGGCGTCGGTTTGGGTGTACGGCCCTGCAGTTGCGTGCAGGTCATTACCCGCTCACGTGATCTACTGCGGCGTCCCGAACAACCCTGTCCAGTAGATCCCTGCATCGCTCTTGGGGTCCATCGCATACGCAGCGCCCAGTTCACGGAAGTCCGGATTCATCAGCGTGGCGCAGTGCCCCGGGCTGTCCAGCCAGCCGTTGACGACCTTTTGCGCGGTGTCACGCCCGGCGGTGATATTTTCGCCGATCTGCTGGTACAGGTACCCGGCCAGTTCCGCCCGGTCACCGGGTGTGCGGCCATCTTTGTCGATGTGGTCGAAGAAGTTCTGGTTGGCCATGGCCCGAGTGTGGTTGGCGGCGACCCCGGCCAGCACTGTGCTCCAGCTCAGTGCCGGGGCCGCGGCAAACGGCTGGCCACCGCATTGCCGTGGCACCTTGCGCGCGGCGTTGACCTCCTGCAGCACCTTCTGTCCCTCGGCCTGCCAGTCGCCCAGGCGGCCGCTGAGCAGCGGCCGTGCCAGCACGATGCGCCAGTCGCGGCCCTCCTGGCTGACGCCGATATCGACGAATTGCGGGTCGAGCACCACTTGGCAGAAGCTTTCCTCGATGGCATGCATGGCGGCGCGTGCGTCGCGTGGCCCCGACAGGCTGATGGCCTGGACGCTGACCATGGGGTAGGCGGCGCGGGTCATGGCCTGTTGCAGGTCGCGGGTGCCCTCTGGCGACAGCGCAAGGCGTGTGTCGCTGTTGAGCGGCGGCAGTTCCAACGACGCCTCGCCACCGCAGGGCTGGGCCTTGCTGCGGTAGACATTGATCGAATCGATCAACTGCGCCTCTTCGCCGGTGGCTGCCAGCGCCCCGGTCGAAACGACCAGGCCCAGTGACAAGGCGACAACGGATGTCAGGACGCGCATGTGGATCTCCCTATGACTGGCAGCGTCGTGGTGTGCGCTGCTCATCCTACACAAGCCCGGGGCTTTTGGCCCGAGGTCGTGCAAGGCAATGAAAACACCGGCAATCGTTACTGGCGGCAAAAGAGGGGGTAGACTCCAGGCCCGTGGAAAAGTGCGGTCAGGTACCAGTCATTCGTATCGAGCCCGCGTTGTCAGCCGTTTACGCGTCAATGGGCCAACGCCTGGTTCGGCTTGTAGAACAAGAAGTGGGTGGTCTGCGCGGTCTTGCGATAAGCCTTCGCCCAGTCGGGGCGCACCGTGCGGTCGTGAAAGTACAATGCACCGCCGGTGGGGTCTTTCAACTGCTGGTTCAGCGCCTTGCGTGCGATCTCTTTGGCAACGTTGTAGCGTTGCGGTTCCTCGACCTGGTCCGGGCGCCCGTCACACCACCATGAGAACTGACAGGCCTTGGTCTCCACCCCCTGTTTGACTACCGCGCAGATGGTATCGGGAAAGCCATCGTGGCCCAGGCGGTTGAGCACCACACTGGCCACCGCGGTCATGTCTTTGGCGTCGGCGCCCTTGGCTTCCCAGTAGATGGTACGTGCCAGGCAGGTGATGCTGTCATCCAGCGGCGCCTGGCCAGCCGGGTCCACTGCTTGCGTTTCGCCTGGGGTCAGTTTCTCTGCTTTCCTGGGGGGCGGCGCATCTTCGACGACCTTTTCTTCAAGCACTGCGGCCTTGTCCTCGGCAACGGCGGCCTTGGCTGGATCAGCGGCATACAGGGGGCCTGCGAGCAGGGCCGAGGTCAAGCCGATCAGCATCAAGTGAAGGCGCATGGGCACATTACCAGGCAGTGGGCAGAATTTCAGTCTAGCCAAGCGTAAGTATTAATACCAAAGGCAGGGTGGCGGCGGCAGCCACGGTCTGCAGGGCAATGAGGGTGGCCATCAGTGGCGCGTTGCCGCCCATTTGCCGGGCCATGACGTAAGATGACGAAGCGGTTGGCAGCGCCTGGAACAACACTGCCACCACCGCTGCCTGGCCACTCAGGCCGAGCAGCCGGCAAACGCCCCAGGTGGTCAGTGGCATGACCAGGAACTTGAACGTCGATGCTGCCATCAGCGGCCGTACCTGCTGGCCGAGGCTGGCGCCGCCCAGGGCAGCGCCGACACACAGCAGGCCCAAAGGCAGTGCGGCCTGGCCCAAGGCCTTGACCGTGGCGTCGATACCGGCCGGCAAGCCCAGCCCCGTGGCCCGTAGCACCAGCCCCCCTGCGCAGCCGACGATCAACGGGTTGGCGAAGATCGCCCGAAGCACCGTGGCGGGCGAACTGTGACGGGCGCTGAAGCGGGCAAACACCAGTACGCAGAGCAGGTTGACCAAGGGCACGATGGCGGCGTTGGCCACCGCCGCCAGGGCAATCCCGGCGCTGCCGTAGATGCCCGCAGCCAGGGTGGCACCGATGTAGTTGTTGAAGCGGATACCGCCCTGAAACACCGAAGTGAAGTCGGCACCCTCATGGTTCGCCGCGCCCTGATACAGCATCAGCAATACGGCACCGGCCAGGGTCGAGAGCATCAGTGCGCCGGCCATGCCCAGCACCGGTATGCCATCGAGGTTGGCAGTGGCCAGGCCATGGAGGAACAGCGACGGTAGCAGGACGTAGTAGCTCAGGCGCTCGGCGCCAGGCCAGAAGCTCTCGGCAAGAAAACCGCGAAGGCGCAGGAAGGTACCCAGCGCTATCAGCAGGATGATGGGGAGCAGGGTGGTCAGCAGCAAGTGCAGCATGGTCAGCATTCCGTGGTCGGGTACGTGCACAGACTACGGGGGCGGATCAATCTGTAAAAACGTTGTTTTCTTCAGTGACCGTTGAGGAAAAATGCATGTTGGTGGGTGCAGATCGCGCTTTGGAGCAGCCTGGGGTCAGGCTTCCAGGGCGGTCTTCAACACCGCACTCAAATGCCGCCGCTGGCTTTTTTCATGCTCCAGCAACACCACCCGCCGGGTCAGCTGCGGCTCGCCAAACGGCAGGCAGGTGGCGGGTGGCAAGCGTTGCAGGTCGTCATCTGCCATGGGGATGACCGCCACGCCCAGGCCCATCACCGCCATGCGCGCCAGGGCTTCCTGGCTGTCCAGTTCCATCAGTTCGCTTACCTGCACCTGCTGGCGGCGTAGTTCCTGCTCGATCTGCCGGCCGGCCCAGGCTCGCTTGTCGAAGCGCAGGAAAGGCTGGCTGGCCAGCAACTGCGGCACGCTATACCCGGCCAGCTCAGGGCTGGCAATGGCCCAGAAGCGGTCCTCGAACAGCGGTGTAAAGTCCAGGTTTTGCGGGTAAGGGCTGACCGGTTCGGTGGTGATCGCGGCATCGAGCTCACCGTCTTCCACGCGCCGCGCCAGCTCCGCCGACATGCCCGAGGCCACGCTGATGTGTAGCTGCGGGTGATGGGCCTTGATCCACACCAGCGCCTTGGGCAAACGCCGCGCCAGCACCGTGTGTATCGCCCCCAGGCGCAAGCGGCCGCGCAGGCTTGGGCCGCTGGCCAGGGCATCGGCCAGTTCGTCATAGGCAGCCAGAAGGCTTTCGGCGCGGGCCACCGCCAACTGGCCGGCTTCGGTCAGCACCACCTGCCTGCGGCTACGGTCGAACAAGGTCACCTTCAGTTCGTCTTCCAGGGTTTTGATGTGCAGGCTGACCGCCGAGGGGGTGAGGCTGAGCAGGTCGGCGGCGCGGGCAAAGGTGCCGTGGCGGGCGATGGTCACCAAGGTGCGCAGGGCTTTCAGGGACATGCGGTTGAGGTCCGGTTCTCAGCTGACAGAGGCGTATTGTCAGGCCCGGCTCTCTCGCAGCACAAGGCTGCTCCCAGGCCTTGGCGATACGGCTCAGCGACGACTGCGCCCATAGGCCTGGCTGATCCGGTCGATCACCATGGCCAGGGCGACAATTGCCAGCCCGGCCTCCATCCCTTGGCCAACATTCAAGGTCTGGATCCCCGCCAGCACATTCTCACCCAACCCACGGGCGCCGATCATCGACGCCACGACCACCATCGACAAGGCCATCATGACCGACTGGTTGAGCCCGGCCATGATGCTCGGCAGCGCCAGGGGCAGGGCGATGCGCCGCAACCGCTGCCAGCGGCTGGCGCCAAGGCCGTGTGCGGCCTGCAACAACGAGGGGTCGATCTGGCTCAAGCCCAGCTCGGTCAACCGCACCAGCGGCGGCAGGGCGTAGATCAGCGTGGCGAACACGGCAGGCACCTTGCCCAGGCCAAACAGCATCAGCACCGGGATCAGGTAAACGAACGCAGGTAGCGTCTGCATCACATCGAGTACCGGCAACAGCAGCCGCCTGGCCAGTGGCCGGGCAGCCAGCAGGATGCCCAGCGGTACACCCACCAGTACGCACAGGCCGGTACTGACCAGCACCAGGGCCAGGGTCTGCAGCAGCTTGTCCCAGAGCCCGAGCATACCGATCAAGGCCAGCAGCGCGACCAGCACGGCGCTGCGCAGCAGGCTGCGGCTGGCGTGCCAGGCCAGCAGACCCACCAGCAACAACAACAGCCACCAAGGCAACAGTCGCAACAGGTTCTCCAGGCCGACCAGCAGTTGCAGCAACTGGTCAGAAAAACTGCGCAGGTGGTCGCCGTAGTTCAATACCAACCCGTCGACCAGGCGGTTGATGCTGTCGGCAAAGGAAAACTGCAGGGTCTGCGGGAAACCGCTGCTCACAGGCTGGCCTCGACCTTGGCGGCGATGTCCGCCGGCAGCCAGGTTTTCCACACCTCGCGGTGATCGCGCAGGAAGGTGAGGGCGGCTTCGCGCGGGGGCGTGCGTTTTTCGCTCATGACGGCCAGGGCCTTGTTCAGGCGATCGATGGGCAGGTTGACCTGTTCGAACACGCTGACCAGGTCTGGGTAGTTTTCGCGAAAGGCTTTGGACACGCCAATCGACAACTTTGCCGGCAGCGAGCGGCTGCCTTTCGGGTTGGGGGTGGCGGGGTCGGTGAGGGTGGCCCAGGCCTGGGCATCGAACGGGGGTTCTTCCAGCCGGATGAGCTTGTAGCGCCCCATCAGCGGGGTCGGGTTCCAGTAGTAGAACAGCACAGGTTTGCCGCGCCGGATAGCCGAACCGATCTCGGCGTCCATCGCGGCGCCGGAGCCACTGCGGAAGTTGTTGTAGAGGCCATCCAGGCCATAGGCCTTGAGCTTTTGGCTGTTGACAGTTTCAGACGTCCAGCCGCTTGGGCTGTTGAGAAAACGCCCTTTACCGGGCGATTCGGGGTCAGAAAATACCTGCGGGTAACGCTTGAGGTCCTCGACACTGTGCAGCTCAGGCGCCACGGGCTTCAGGTTGCGTGCGGCATCGCCCTCGATCACATAGGCCGGTACCCACCAACCTTCCTCTGCATTTTTGACCGTATCGCCCAGTGCGAATACCTGGCCGGCCTGTTCGGCCTTGACCCAGGCAGGGCTGCGCCCGGCCCATTCCTCGGCGATCACTTGCAGGTCATTGCGCGCCAGGGCCACCTCCATGCTGACCGTGCTGCCAGGCAGGGTGTCGGTGCTGTAGCCGTAGCCGCGCTCCACGATCAGGCGCAGGATCTCGGTGGTGAGGGCGCCGCTTTCCCAGCCGATGGCACCAAAATGGATAGGCGCAGGCTGTTCTGCCGATGCGGCGCTGTCCGTGCTGGCCAGGCCCACCGTCAACAGCAGCCCGGCCAGCAGCGCTGGAAATCTCTTCATGTAAACCTCGTCGTTCGCCACGCCTTGGCGGTGGGGGCAAGTGTAGACGACGAGGTTTTGTCAGTTTCAGGGCCACTGGCGTGGCCCCGTTCGCTTCAGACGCGGAACTGGTCCATCAGCGCTTGCTGCTGGTTGGCCAGGCTGTTCAGCGACTGGCTGACCCGCGCCGACTCGTTGGCCTGGCCTGACAGGGATTCAGTGACATCACGAATGGTCGCCACGTTGCTGTTGATTTCCTCGGCTACCGCGCTTTGCTCCTCGGCGGCAGAGGCGATCTGCAGGTTCATGTCGGTGATCACCGTCACCGCCTGGCCAATGCGCTGCAATGCCGTGACGGCTTGGCCGACCTGCTCCACGCCACCTTGGGCCTGGCGGTGGCTGTGGTCCATGGCGCCGACCACTTCGCGGGTGCCGTTCTGCAGGGCTTCGATGACCTGCCGGGTTTCTTCCACCGACTCCTGAGTGCGCTGGGCCAAGTTGCGCACCTCATCGGCGACCACGGCAAAGCCACGGCCGGCCTCTCCGGCGCGGGCAGCTTCGATGGCAGCGTTGAGTGCCAGCAGGTTGGTCTGTTCGGCGATCGAGCGGATCACTTCCAGTACCGAGCCGATCTTCTCGCTGTTCTGCGCCAGGCCTTCTATTTCGGCCATGGTGTCGCTCATGTTGGCGGCCAGGGCACCGATGCTGCTGGTGGTGCGGTCGATTACCGCCAAGCCTTCGCGGGTGGCCTGGTCGGCATCGCGCGCCGCCTGTGCCGCCTGGGCGGCGCTGCGGGCAACGTCCTGGGCGGTGGCGCTCATTTCATGCGAGGCGGTGGCCACCTGGTCGACCTGGCGGTACTGCTGCTCCATGCCGGCGCTGGTTTCAGTGGCAATCGCCGAGGACTGGTCGGCCGTGCCTCGGGCGGCCTGCACCGAGCGTTTGACCTCGGCAATGGTTGGCTGCAACTTGTCGAGGAAGCGATTGAACCAGCCGGCCAGTTCGCCCAGTTCGTCCTGTTTCTGGTAGGTCAGGCGACGGGTCAGGTCGCCTTCGCCGCTGGCAATGTCCTTGAGCATGGCGGCCACGCCGAGGATCGGCCGGGTAACGCCGCGGGCCATCAGCCATACCAGCAGCAGGCCGACAATGGCGGCGGCCAGGCCCAGGCTCAGTTCCAGCAAGGTGCCGCTGGTATTGAGCGCGTCAAGTTCCTGCTTCAGGGTTTCGGCCGGCCCGGTCAGGGCGTTTTCCGGCACATCCAGCAACACGCCCCAGGGCTGGGCGTCCGGGATTGGCCGGAATGCCGCCAGTACCTTCAGGCGCTGCCGGTCGTGGAGGATGGTCAGCTTGCCATCGGCCAGCTTGCGCACCAGCTCGGCGCCTTTGGTCGTGTCTACCTGGTCGAAGCGCTGGGCCAGCTTGCTGGCATCGGCGCTGTAGCCGGCCAGCAGGCCGACCGGGGTCAGAATGCCGACCGTGGTGCGGCCTTCGTAGAGGCTGCGGCTGGCCTCTTGGCTCAGCGCCTGCAGGCTATTGAGGTTGATGTCGATGGACAGGGTGGCAATGATCTTGCCGTTGACCGCCAGCGGGAACACGATGCTGGTCATCAGCACCTGCTGGCCATCGATGTCGTAGAAGTACGGCTCTACCACGCACACCTTGCCGGAGGTGCGTGGGCATACCCACCAGGTGTTGGCCGGCTGGCCGCTGGGGCCGATCTCGGTGTTGGCCATGTCATGTTCGGGCAGGGCCATCGCGGTCAACTGGCCGGCGCGTGGCTGCGACCAGTACAGGGCAAAGCGCCCGGTTTCGTTGCTGCCCAATTCTGCCTTGCCGGCAAACAGGCTGTCCTTGTTGTCCAGGGCATTGGGCTCGAATACCAGTGACAGGCCGAGCAGGTCGGGGTTGGCTTGCAGTGCGGCGCGTACCTGGCGGGTCATGTCCTCGCGCAGGTCGAAGGCATCGAGAAAGCGCTTTTCGGCCTGCTCGCGCAGGAACAGCACCTGACGGGCGAAGCCGGCGCCGTACTGGTAGGCATCCATGAACTGGCGGCGAATGTTCAGCGCTTGCACTTCACCTTGTGACTCGATACGCGACTGCGCCGCCTCGGTCAGCATCTGCATGCTGCTGGCCTTGACCAGGTCCGAACTGTGATCCATGCGGTACAGCGACAGGCCGACGAGCAAGGTGACGATAGCGGCCAGACAGAGACCGGCGAGCAGGGTGATCTTCCACTGGATGGAAAGTTGTCGCAAAGGCATGGGGGCGGATCCCTTTTTTGGCATTAAGGGTTATGGCTTTATCTGCGGTGGGGCCGGGAGGTGCCAAAGCGCTGCGGCCAGGCACCTCGCTGCCTCCCTCAATATCGGCCCCTGCCGTTTTTTCTTTATTCAAACATTCAATTTAAATTTGACCGCCACTAATGCCCCGCATCAAGGCGCTTTTGACATCTGCCGCCTACTGCTTCAGAGTTCGCGCTTTTTTCTGTCGTAATGAGGTAAGCCAACCATGAATGCAGTGATCGCCGCGGTCGGCATCATGCTGATACTCAGCCTGTCCCGCGTGCACGTGGTCATCGCCCTGATCATCGGCGCCCTGGCCGGTGGGCTGGTGGGCGGCCTGGGCATCGAAGGCACGCTCAAGGCCTTCAACGGTGGCCTCGGCGGTGGTGCCACGGTGGCTTTGTCCTATGCACTGCTGGGTGCCTTTGCCGTGGCAATCGCCAAGTCTGGCCTGGCCCATGCGCTGGCCGACCGCGCCCTGGCCATGATCGACCGACAGGGCGACGCCAAGGGCGGCAAGGTCAAATGGCTGATGATCGGCCTGATGCTGGTGGTGGCCGTGTCGTCCCAGAACATCCTGCCCATCCACATTGCCTTCATTCCGCTGCTGGTACCCCCTCTGTTGTACGTGCTGACGCGCCTGCGTATCGACCGCCGGCTGATCGCCTGTGTGATCACCTTTGGCCTGATCACCCCGTACATGTTCCTGCCGGTGGGCTTCGGCAACATCTTCCTCAACGAGATCCTGTTGGCCAATGTGGCCCGCGCGGGTGTCGATGTGAGCGGCGTCAACGTCACCCACGCCATGGCCGTCCCGGCTGCCGGCATGCTCGTCGGCCTGCTGGTGGCGGTGTTCATCAGCTACCGCAAGAAGCGTGACTACGACCTGGCGCGGATCCAGCAGGTGGAGCAGGTGAGCGTGCAGTACAACCCGCAGACCTTGCTGGTGGCCGGGCTGGCGATCGCTGCAGCCTTCATTGTCCAGCTGTTGCTGGACTCGATGATCATCGGTGCCATGGTCGGTTTCCTGATCTTCTCGCTGTCGGGCATCGTCAAGTGGAAAGAGACCGACGACCTGTTCACCGAAGGCATGAAGATGATGGCCATGATCGGTTTCATCATGATTACCGCGTCCGGTTTTGCCGAGGTGATGAAGGCCACCGGTGAGGTGAAGAGCCTGGTGGAAACCTCGGCGCAGTGGATCGACCACAGCAAGGGCGTCGGTGCCCTGCTGATGCTGTTGGTAGGCCTTTTGGTGACGATGGGGATCGGCTCGTCGTTCTCCACCGTGCCGATCCTGGCGGCGATTTTCGTGCCACTGTGCGTACAACTGGGCTTCGACCCGTTGGCCACGGTGTGCATCATTGGTACTGCCGGTGCGCTGGGTGATGCAGGTTCGCCGGCCTCGGACTCGACCCTGGGCCCGACCTCGGGCCTGAACGTGGATGGCCAGCACCACCACATCTGGGACACCGTGGTGCCGACCTTCATCCATTACAACCTGCCGCTGCTGGCGTTCGGTTGGTTGGCGGCGATGACCTTGTAAGGCGGGGGAGGGCGTCAGCCCTTGTCGGGCGGCGGCGAGATGCGATTGAGCACGGTGCTGCCGTCCTTGCTGCGGGTCAGGTAGACCGGCAGGACTTTGGGCAGGTTGTTGACCAGGCGCCCCACTTCACGGGTGTTGTAGATGCCGCTGATGCGAATGCGGCCGGTGCTGGCATCGGCCAGTAGCAGCGGGGCGTCGAGGTAGCGGTTTATCACCGGCAGCGCCTGTTCCAGGCTCAGGTTGTCGAGCACCAGCTTGCCGCTGCGCCATGCCAGGCTGTTGCCATAGTCGTCGCTTTGCTCCAGCTGCGGCTCGAAGTCGCCCTTGTGGTAGCTGGCCTGCATGCCAGGGCCAAGGCGATAGCCACCGGCACTGCCCTCACTGGACACCAGCACTGAACCTTCCACCAGGGTGACCTTCACCTGGTCCTGGTACTTCCACACGTTGAACTGGGTGCCGGTGACCCGGGTCTGGCCACTGCCGGCACGCACGATGAACGGGTGGCTGCTGTCGTGTCGCACCTTGAAGAACGCCTCGCCGCGCTTGAGCGTGACCTGGCGCTGGTCCTTGTAGTTGAGGAAGGTGAGCTCGGTGTGCAGGTTGAGCTGTACCGTGCTGCCGTCGCTGAGCTCCACGGTCTGCATGCGGTCACCGGCTTCGACGTGCTGGTAGTGGTTGGGCAACCAGCCCTGTTCCCACCCCATCCAGCCGGCCAGCGGCAGCACTGCCAGGGCGATGGCCGCAGCAGACGCCAGCGGCCGCCAGCTGCGGGGGCGGGTGGCGTGTTTGGCGGGTGAGTTGAAGTCGATGACGGTGGCGCTGCGCGGCAGCAGGTCGGCTGTTTGCCAGATTTCCAGCATCGCCTGATATTCTTCGGCATGCCGCGGGTCGGCCGCCAACCAGCCAGCGAATGCTTCACGCTCGGCCTGCGTGCAGTCGTCGGCGTGCAGGCGCATGCACCAATGCGCTGCGGCGTCGGTGATGGCATCGTCTGGGCTGGGATTGAGGCGGTCGTGGTTCATTGCGGCTCCGGGTTTTGCGCATTCTACCCTTGCGAGAGGGCTCCCGAGAACCAATGTACTGGCGAATGACTATCAGTTGTGCCGGTTTTTCGTCGGATTGACCACGGTTTTTCAGCGTTTGAGAACCCTTCGCGGGCAAAAGACGATGTCTGCAATCGCTTCCGGGGCGGCCTGGTGCGGCGAAGAGGTCAGTGTTTGCAGTACCGATTCGGTAACCGGCCCTCTTCGCAGCACACGGCTGCCCTTGCAACAAGCGCGTCAGTGAAACACCGGTCAGAACTGTGCGGCCTCTAGCCCATAAAGGCTGCCACTACCGGCCCGAATGCTCGCCTCCAGCCCCAACCCCCGCGGCAAGACCCGCTGGAAATAGAACGTCGCACAGGCAAGCTTCGCACCATGAAACGCCTCGTCCTCATCACGTTTGGCCAGCGCCACCGCCGCCATCCGCGCCCACATGTACGCATAGGCCGTCAGCCCGAACAGCTGCAGGTACTCAACGGCTACCGCGCTGACCAGGTTGGCATCCTCGCCAGCCTGCGCCCGCAGCCAGCTGCTGGTGGCCTCGAGCCGCGCCAGGCTCGCCTGCAGGGCCTCGCGGTGCAAGGGCGCATCCACACTGAAGGCGCGCACTTCGCTGGCAAAGCTGGCCAACGCCTGACCACCGTCGGCCAGCACCTTGCGCCCCAGCAGATCAAGGGCCTGAATGCCGTTGGTACCTTCATAGATTTGCGCAATGCGCACGTCTCGCACCCGTTGCTCCTGGCCCCATTCGCGAATGTAGCCATGACCGCCATACACCTGCTGGCCAAGCACGCAGCTTTCCAGACCGTTGTCGGTGAAGAATGCCTTGGCCACCGGTGTCAGCAGTGCCACCAGGCGCTGGGCATGCTCGCGTTCGCCAGCGTCCTCGGCATAGCGCGCCACGTCCAGTTGCTGGCCAACGTAGACGGCGAACGCCCGACCTGCTTCGGTGAGGGTGCGCATGGTCAGCAGCATGCGCCGCACATCACCATGGTGGATGATCGGGTCGGCCACCTTGTCGTGTGCCTGCGGGCCAGTCGCTGCGCGGCTCTGCAGGCGCTCGTTGGCATAGCGGGCGGCGCTCTGGTAGGAGGCTTCGGCACAACCGATGCCCTGTATGCCGATGGACAGGCGCTCGTAGTTCATCATGGTGAACATCGCTGCCAGGCCCTTGTTCGGTTCGCCCACCAGGTAACCGATGGCACCGTCAAAGTTCATGACGCAGGTCGCCGAGGCCTTGATGCCCATCTTGTGTTCGATCGAGCCACAATGGACAGCATTGCGCTCGCCCAGGCGGCCATCGGCCTCGACCAGGAATTTGGGGACCAGAAACAGCGATATGCCTTTGGCATCGGCGGGCGCATCCGGCAGCTTGGCCAGCACCAGGTGGACGATGTTCTCGGTCAGGTCCTGCTCGCCGCCGGTAATGAAGATCTTGCTGCCACTGATGCGCACGCTGCCATCGGCCTGAGGCTCGGCGCGGGTGCGGATCAGCCCCAGGTCAGTGCCGGCATGGGGTTCGGTCAGGCACATGGTGCCGGCCCAGCGGCCTTCGTACAGCGGTGGCAGGTAAGTGGCCTTGAGCGCTTCGCTGGCGTGGGCATCGATCGCCAGGCAACTGCCTGCGCTCAATGCCGAATACAGGCTGAAGCTGCAGTCAGCTGCGTAGAGCATCTCTTCGAACAGCACGCCGAGCATCTTTGGCATGCCCATGCCGCCGTGTTCCGGGTTGCCACCCAAGCCGACCCAGCCACCTTCGCGGTAGGTGTTCCAGGCCTCGCGAAAGCCTTCGGGGGTGGTGACTTGGCCTGCGTCGAAGCACACACCTTGCTCGTCACCGTTGCGGCTGAGCGGGGCGATCAGCTGGCCGGTGACTTTGGATGCTTCCTCGAGAATGGCGTCGGCAGTGTCGGCATCGATGCGTTCGGCCAGGGCGGGCAGTCGGGCCCACAGGCCTGAAGCGTTGAACACGTCATGCAGGACGAAGCGCATGTCGCGCAGGGGGGCGGAATAGGTGGTCATCGGCAGCTCTTGCAATAGTGGGGGAGGGTTGGGCGTGCGCTGAACCTTCAGGCGCAGGCGTGTGCTGCACCTGAAGGGGAGCGGCTACGGCATCAGAGGGCCTTGGCCCGGTCGCGCAGCACGTACTTCTGGATCTTGCCGGTCGAGGTCTTGGGCAGTTCGCCGAACACCACGGTCTTCGGCACCTTGAACCCGGCCAGGTGCTCGCGGCACCAACTGGTGATGTCGGCTTCACGGGTGTCCTCTCGGCCCGGCTTCAGGGCAACGAAGGCGCACGGGGTTTCCCCCCATTTTTCATCCGGGCGTGCCACCACGGCGGCTTCCAGCACTGCCGGGTGCTTGTACAGGGCGTCTTCGACCTCGATGGTGGAGATGTTTTCGCCACCGGAAATGATGATGTCCTTGAGCCGGTCCTTGATCTCGATATAGCCGTCGGCATGCCACACGGCCAGGTCGCCGGTGTGGAACCAGCCGCCACGGAAGGCTTCGGCGGTGGCTTCAGGGTTTTTCAGGTAACCCTTCATCACCGTGTTGCCGCGCATGAAGATTTCGCCCAGGGTATTGCCGTCGCGGGGTACTGGCTGAAGGGTTTGCGGGTCGGCGACCATCAGGCCATCGAGGGTCGGGTAGCGCACGCCTTGGCGAGACTTGATGCGTGCACGCTCTTCCAGCGAAAGCGTGTCCCATTCGTCATGCCAGGCACACACGGTCACCGGGCCATAAACCTCGGTCAGGCCGTAGGTGTGGGTGACCTTGATGCCCATTTCTTCCACGGCGCCGATGACCTTGGCCGGTGGAGCGGCGCCGGCGACCATGGCCTGCACCGGGTGCTCGATGGCTGCCTTGGCCGCCTCGGGCATGTTGACCAGCGCGTTGAGCACGATCGGCGCACCGCACAGGTGGCTGACTTTGTGCTCGCGGATCAGGGTCAGGATCTTCTGCGGGTCGACCCGGCGCAGGAACACATGGGTGCCGGCCAGGGCGGTGATGGTCCAGGGGTAGCACCAGCCGTTGCAGTGGAACATCGGCAACGTCCACAGGTACACCGGGCGGTGGCCCATGGCCCAGGTCATCTGGTTGCCCAGTGCGTTCAGGTAGGCGCCACGGTGGTGGTAGACCACGCCCTTGGGGTTGCCGGTGGTGCCGGAGGTGTAGTTCAGCGAAATGGCCTGCCACTCGTCATCGGGCCATTCCCAGGCAAATTCCGGGTCGCCTTCGTTGAGCAGGGCCTCATAGTCCAGCTGGCTGACCGCGCGGCCTTCGCCGTACTCCGGGTCATCCACATCAACCACCAGCGGCGGGTGTTCAAGCAGTGCCAGAGCGCCTTCGATGACCGCATGGAACTCGCGGTCGGTGATCAGCACTTTGGCCTCGCCATGCTGCAGCATGAAGGCGATGGCCTCGGCATCCAGGCGCACGTTCAGGGTATTGAGCACGGCACCGGTCATGGGTACGCCGAAGTGCGCCTCGAGCATGGTCGGGGTGTTGGGCAGCATCACTGCCACGGTGTCGCCACGGCCAATGCCACGACCGGCCAGAGCGCTGGCCAGGCGCCGACAGCGTTGGTAGGTTTCTTGCCAGTTGCGGCGGATGGCGCCGTGGATGACGGCCGGGTAGTTGCCGTAAACGGCAGCGGTGCGTTCGATGAAGCTCAGCGGGGTGAGGGCGACATGGTTGACGGCAGCGGGCATCAGGCCCTGGGCATAGATCGACATGCGGTAATCCTGTAAGGGAGGCAGACGCAGCCTGTGCACCTGGCCCCCGATGGCTGATTGTTAGCTCTGTTCAGGGTGCAGGGGGCGGACGGTGGGCCGCCCCCTCTGTCGCAGTTTTACGCGAGTCGCTATGGTATTAGGAATATCGACTATAGCAATATAGTAAAACTACTATAAAAAATGGGCCGCCTACTGTGGATGACACTGCTTACCCCTTGCTCGCCAAAGATCCACAACCCAGTCTGTTACTGGCCAGTGATGCAAGCCCGCTGGCACTCAACCCGGCACTGCAGGCCTGGGTCGCCGAAGGGCCTGAGCTGGCTCGCTGGCTGCCGGCCAATTGCGCGGCCCTGGTGCGTGCCTGTCTGCGCCAGCATCGGGCAATCAGCGATGTGGAAGTGCAGGTCGGCGAACGCATCGTGCTGTGGACGTTCATGCCGGACAACCAGGGCCAGCAGGTGCTGGGCCGCTGCCGCGATGCCAGTGAAGAGCGCCATGGCGCACGCGAAGCCAGCCGCGCCCGGCGCCTGTATCGGCTGATCATCGAAAACACCACCGACCTGATTTCCCGGCACAGCCCCGATGGCCGCTTTCTCGATGCCTCACCGGCAGCCTACCGCCTGCTCGGCCTGTGGCCCGAGCAGCTGCGTGGCATGCCTGTACATACCCTGCTGCATCCGCGCGAACGGCGTCAGGTGCTGCGTCAGGCCGCTGCCGCGCTGGACCAGGACGGCTACCACACGATGACTTGCCGGGTACGCCAGGCGACAGGTGACTACCGCTGGTTCGAAATCGCCAGCCGGGCGATCCGCGAGACCTACACCGGCGCGGTGGTGGAGGTGGTCAGCGTGTCCCGCGACATCACCTTGCGCATCGAAGCGCAGGAAAGCCTGGCGCACAGTGCCCGCCTCGCGACCTTGGGCGAGCTGGCCTCGGGCATCGCCCACGAGATCAATCAGCCACTGGCCGCGGTGGTCAACTATGCCAACGCCAGTCAGCGTTACCTGCAGGGCCTGGAACGTGATCCCCAGGCGCGCGAGCGGGTTGGCCAGGGCCTGCAGCGTATCAGCGAACAGGCCACCCATGCCGCCGAAGTGATCCGCCGTCTGCGTGCCTTTCTGCGCAAGGAACCGCGCCGCCTGCAGGCACTGGACGTGGCCGAGCTGGCCGGCGAAGCCATGCGCCTGTGCGCCTGGGAAGCCGCGCGGGACCAGGTGCAGGTGGAACTTCGCATGAGCGCTCAACTGCCCTTGGTGTATGCCGACCGGGTGCTGCTGGAGCAGGTGCTGCTCAACCTGCTGCGCAATGCCATCGATGCCAATCGCGAGCAGCAGGGTGAGCGGCCGTCACGTATCCTGCTCTGCGCGGCGCGCGATGGCGATGGGGTGCTGGTCGAGGTCGCCGACCAGGGCCCGGGCGTGGCACCGGAGCGGCTGGATGAAATCTTTACGCCGTTTACCACCAGCAAGGCCGACGGCCTGGGCTTGGGCTTGAGCATGAGCCGCAGCCTGATCGAAGGCTTCGGTGGCAGCCTGTGGGCGCGGGCGGGTGACAGCGGCGGTCTGGTACTGTGCTGCCGGCTGGCGGTCAGCAGGGAATAAGGGGAGGCAGTGTTGCAAGCAAAAGTGTATGTGGTCGATGACGACCAGGGTATGCGCGACTCTACGGTCTGGCTGCTGCAGTCGGTGGGCCTGCAAGCCTTGCCATTCGCCAGCGGGCAGGCGTTTCTCGACGCCTGCGTCGATGATGGGCCCGCGTGTGTGCTGTTGGATGTGCGCATGCCGGGGCTGGGCGGGTTGGCTGTGCAGCAGGCGATGCGCGAGCGTGGCCTGATGGTGCCGGTGATCTTCGTCAGCGGTCATGCCGATGTCCCGATCGTGGTGCGGGCGTTCAAGGCCGGCGCCTGCGACTTCATCGAAAAACCCTACAACGACCAGTTGCTGCTCGACAGCGTTCAGGCTGCGCTGGAGCACGCCGGGCTGGCGCGACAGGGCGATCAGGCGCTGGCCTTGGTGCAGGCGCGCATCGACGGCCTGACGCCGCGTGAGCGAGACGTCTTCGTACCGTTGGCCCAAGGGTTGAGCAACCGCGAGATTGCCGAGCAGTTGGGCATCAGCGTAAAGACCGTGGACCTGTACCGAGGCCGGGTGATGAAGCGGTTGCAGGCGGGCAGCCTCGCAGAGCTGGTGGGGATGGCGATTGCTTGCGGGGCGGTGGAGGCGCTGGGCCTGCGAGCGCGGTAGCCGCCTTTACGTAGCCCCTGGCAGGGGCGGCGTTGTGTGTCGCGATGGGCCGCGATGCGCGCCTGCTGGGGGCGGTGTGACAGCTAAAAAACACCCACTATTTCATAGCTGGCTAATGAAAGCTTTGACATTAACTGCCTAGGCAGTAATATTTCTACACACTTAACTGAGCAGTCAACGATGGCCCATTTCTCTCCCGAAAACTTCCAGACCTGCGCCATCGGCATGTTGCTTGGCCGTGCTGCGATTCTCAAAGACCGCATTCTTGACTGGCACCTGGAGTCAGAGGGCGTCACCGCCGCGCAGTTCAAAGTGCTGATCATCGTCACCCAGTACCAGGTGGATACCCCGGCCGAACTGTGCCGTTACCTGGGCCTGGACAGCGGATCGATGACCCGCATGCTCGACCGCCTTGAGCAGAAGGAACTGATTGTGCGCAACCGCTGCGCCGACGACCGTCGCCAGGTGCGCCTGGCACTCACCGCCGACGGCCAGCGCCTGGCCAACCGCCTGCCGGAAATTGGCGCCGCCGCCATGAACGAGTTGTGCGGCGTGCTGGCACCAGAGGAGCTCAAGACCCTGGAAGGCCTGCTGGCCAAGGTGCTGCTCGGTGCTGGCGACCCGTTGACGATCCGCCGCTTCGGCGACCGTTGAACCCTGTAACGAATTATCCAAGGTATTGTCATGGCCACTCCCGCAGACACCCCGACTCCCTCCGTCTCGCCCGAGCCGTCGCGCAAGCGCAAGGCTTGGTTGCTTGGCCTGCTGTTGCTGCTGATCCTGGCAGGGGTAGGCACCTGGGCCTGGTACAGCATTGTCGGGCGTTGGCACGAAAGCACCGACGATGCGTATGTCAACGGCAACGTGGTGGAGATCACCCCGCTGGTCGCTGGCACCGTTATCAGCATCGGGGCCGATGACGGCGACCTGGTCCACGCCGGCCAGGTGTTGCTGCAATTCGACCCGGCCGAAAGCGAAGTGGCCTTGCAGTCCGCTGAAGCCAAGCTGGCACGCAGCGTGCGGCAGGTGCGCGGGCTGTATAGCAACGTCGACTCGCTGAAGGCTCAACTGGAAACGCGCCAAGCCGAACTGCGCAAGGCGCAGCAGGACTTCAACCGGCGCAAGGTGCTGGCTGACAGCGGTGCGATTGCCGCCGAAGAATTGTCCCATGCCCGCGACGACCTGAGCGTTGCCCAGGCTGCCGTCAACAGCGCGCGCCAACAGCTCAGCACCAGCAGCGCGCTGGTCGACGACACCGTGGTGTCCTCGCATCCCGATGTCATGGCTGCAGCTGCCGACCTGCGCCAGGCCTACCTCGACCACGCCCGCACCACATTGGTCGCGCCGGTCACCGGCTACGTCGCCAAGCGTACCGTCCAGTTGGGCCAGCGCCTGCAGCCGGGCACCGCGACCATGGCGGTCATCCCGCTGGATCAGGTGTGGATCGATGCCAACTTCAAGGAAACCCAGCTGCGAGAGATGCGCATCGGCCAGCCGGTGGAAATCACCGCTGATGTGTACGGCAGCGAGGTCAAGTACAGCGGCACGGTCGACAGCCTTGGGGCGGGCACCGGCAGCGCCTTTGCCTTGCTGCCGGCGCAGAACGCAACCGGTAACTGGATCAAGATTGTCCAGCGAGTACCCGTGCGCATCCACCTTAGCCCCGACCAGCTCAAGGACCACCCGCTACGTATCGGTCTGTCCACCGTGGTTGAAGTCGACCTGCATGACCAGAGCGGCCCGACCCTGGCCCAGCAGCCACCGCATAAGGCCAGCTACACCACCCAGGTGTATGACCACCAGATGATCGAAGCCGACAACCTGATCGCCCGGCTGATTCACGAGAACAGTGCAACCGGCAAGACGGCGCAACGATGAGCAACAACGCCGCTGCCCAGTTCACGCCGCCAAGTCTGCTGCTGACCACCATCGGCCTGTCGCTCGCGACGTTCATGCAGGTGCTGGACACCACCATCGCCAACGTGGCCCTGCCGACCATTTCCGGCAACCTGGGGGTGAGCTACGAGCAAGGCACCTGGGTCATCACCTCGTTCGCGGTGAGCAACGCTATCGCCTTGCCGCTGACCGGCTGGCTGAGCCGGCGCTTTGGTGAAGTGAAACTGTTCATCTGGGCCACGCTGCTGTTCGTGCTGGCTTCGTTCCTGTGCGGTATTGCCCAGTCGATGCCCGAGCTGGTCGGGTTTCGCGTCTTGCAGGGTGTGGTCGCCGGGCCGCTTTACCCGATGACGCAGACCCTGCTGATTGCTGTCTATCCCCCGGCAAAACGGGGGATGGCACTGGCGCTGCTGGCGATGGTCACGGTGGTGGCGCCGATTGCCGGGCCGATCCTTGGGGGCTGGATTACCGATAGCTACAGCTGGCCATGGATCTTCTTCATCAACGTGCCCATCGGCCTGTTCGCTGCTGCCGTGGTGCGCCAGCAGATGCGTACGCGCCCGGTGGTCACCAGCCGCCAGCCGATGGATTACATTGGCCTGCTGACCCTCATTATCGGCGTTGGGGCCTTGCAGGTAGTGCTGGACAAGGGCAACGATCTGGACTGGTTCGAGTCGTCGTTCATCATTGTCGGCAGCCTGGTTTCGGTGGTGTTCCTGGCGGTATTCGTGATCTGGGAACTGACCGACCGGCACCCGGTGGTCAACTTGCGCCTGTTTGTGCACCGCAACTTCCGCATTGGCACCATTGTGCTGGTCGGGGGGTATGCCGGGTTCTTCGGTATCAACCTGATCCTGCCGCAGTGGTTGCAGACGCAGATGGGCTATACCGCGACTTGGGCGGGCCTGGCGGTGGCGCCGATCGGTTTGCTGCCGGTGATCATGTCGCCGTTCGTGGGCAAATATGCGCACCGTTTCGACCTGCGGGTGCTGGCTGGGTTGGCGTTCCTGGCGATCGGCACCAGTTGCTACATGCGGGCCGGTTTCACCAGCGAGGTGGACTTCCAGCACGTGGCCTTGGTGCAGTTGTTCATGGGGATTGGCGTGGCGTTGTTCTTCATGCCGACCTTGAGCATTCTGCTGTCTGACTTGCCGCCGCACCAGATTGCCGACGGTTCGGGGCTGGCGACTTTTCTGCGAACCTTGGGCGGGAGTTTTGCGGCTTCGTTGACTACCTGGATCTGGATTCGTCGGGCGGATCAGCACCATGCCTACCTGAGCGAGCACATCAGCCAGTTCGACCCGACGACGCGGCATACCCTTGAGCAGTTGGGCGGGGCCAGTCCGCAGAGTTATGCGCAGTTGGAGCAGATACTCAATGGGCAGGCTTACATGATGTCGACGGTGGATTACTTCACCTTGATGAGCTGGGTGTTTGCCGGGTTGATTCTGCTGGTGTTGTTCGCCAAGCCACCCTTTACCGCCAAGGCGGGCCCGGCATCGGCGGGGCATTGAGCTAAACAAGGCAAGATCCCGATGCTCTCGCTCTCGCTCTCGCTCTCGCTCTCGCTCTCGCTCTCGCTCTCGCTTCGGCTTTTGATTTTGATTTTGCTTCTAAGCGCGCGATAGCCCAGGCGCCGCGGATTGCGACTTCAGGAGGCCGAGCGCAGGGCTTGCGAAGGGAGGTGACGGGCATGGATGCCCGTCAAGCGCTGGGCCCCAGGATGGGGCCTGCAGCGCGGTCCTCCCGGG
>NZ_JBQENN010000016.1:113187-151181 GCF_052044625.1 Pseudomonas sp. 22515 | reverse complement strand
TGGTGCGCCAGGCATGGCGCGTTGCGCGATAGCGCAACCAGCTTGGCTGTGGTGGCCTCGCTGGTGACTTGGGGGTGAAAGTCCTCTACACACCCGGCAAGGGGAAGTGTTAGCCAGAGGCAAGGGTGTCGTGGGCGACTACGAATCTGAAGGAAGCCCGAGGCAAAATGCTGGCCTGACGAACAGGAAGCGGATCAGGCGGCGCAGCGGGGCAAGACGGCCATAATCGTCAAAGCCCAATACTTGCACGGAACGCTGCGACGTAAATCCGACAGGCATAAGCAGGAAGGTCACGCGAATTACCCTGGGAGATCTGTACGCTTGCCTTGGTGCTACCGAGCGTCGAGAGGCGACGGGATGAGCGTGCAGAAGTCAGCCGAGGCCGTAGTAAGTGGCGGTTAACCGCGTCACCAAGGGCCGAACAGGTTATGCCGCCAGTAGGCGTCACTGTCTCGTTGGTAGCCGCAATGCAGAAATTTCCTAAAACGGAATCTGTCACTCCGAATCCCGGCCAGAAGCCGAGGATGATGCCTGACAGCGCAAAGGTATCGACGGCGTCATCGGCGTGGACGAACGCAGAGCCGGACACGCTGATGGAGCGGGTGCTCGCACCGGCCAACCTCAGACGTGCGTATAAGCGCGTAGTCAGCAATAAGGGAGCGCCGGGTGCCGATGGCATGACGGTCGCCGACCTTGCAGGCTATGTGAATCAGTATTGGCCAATCCTCAAAGGCAGATTGCTGGCCGGTGAATACCATCCCCAAGCCGTACGTGCGGTTGAAATTCTCAAGCCGCAGGGCGGCACGCGGCAACTGGGAATTCCCAGCGTCGTGGATCGCCTGATCCAGCAGGCATTGCTGCAACAACTCACGCCATTCTTCGATCCTTTGTTCTCGGATTTTAGCTACGGCTTCCGTCCGGGCAGGAGCGCGCATCAAGCTGTCGAGATGGCCCGTGCCCATGTGGCATCGGGGCACCGGTGGTGCGTGGAAGTCGATCTGGAGAAGTTTTTTGATCGGGTCAACCACGACATCCTCATGGCCTGTATCGAGCGCCGGGTCAAAGATAAGTGCGTACTTAGGCTTATCCGTCGCTACCTTGAAGCGGGAGTCATGTCAGGCGGTGTCGTCAGTCCACGGCAGGAAGGGACGCCGCAAGGCGGCCCGCTCTCGCCGCTGCTGTCGAATATCCTGCTCGATGAATTTGACCGCGAACTGGAGCGGCGGGGCCATCGCTTCGTGCGCTATGCCGATGACGCGAACATTTATGTGCGCAGTCCTCGGGCTGGCGAACGGGTACTGGCTAGTGTCGAGCGCTTCCTGAGTCAACGTTTGAAACTGACGGTGAATCAGAAGAAGAGTCGAGTCGCGAGAGCCTGGAAGTGTGATTACTTGGGTTATGGGATGAGCTGGCATCAGCAGCCAAGGTTGCGGGTGGCAACGGTGAGCCTGAGTCGCCTGCGCGACCGGCTCGCAGAGCTGCTATGCGGCGCGCGGGGCCGCAAGATGGCAAACACCATCGAGCGGATAAACCCCGTACTACGAGGTTGGGCGGGTTACTTCAAGCTCAGCCAGAGCAAGCGGCCACTTGAGGAGCTGGATGGCTGGATCAGGCACAAACTCCGCTGTGCCATTTGGCGCCAATGGAAACAGCCCTCTACGAGGGCGCGCAACCTGATGCGTCTGGGCTTAAGCGAGGAGCGTGCCTGTAAATCGGCCTATAACGGCCGAGGCCCATGGTGGAACTCGGGGGCGCCACATATGAATCAGGCGCTGCCGAAGAAACTATGGGATCGACTCGGACTGGTCTCGATACTGGATACGATCAACCGGCTTAGCCGCATAGCTTGAACCGCCGTGTACGGAACCGTACGCACGGTGGTGTGAGAGGACGGCGGGTGTGAACCCGCCTCCTACTCAATCCTGCGCGAATGTGGACCAAGCCCAAGATATTGAACAAAAAGAATTTTTCATATTGAACAAAAAGAATTTTTCGGACGACTGGCAAGTTCTTGAACCGCCTTGTAAAGAAATCTGTACGAATGTAGCCGTTTTCAGTCCGCATTTCAGATCATGCCCGATCGTGTAAACAAACCTTGCCGGCGCCCCTGTGCCAAAGCCGTCGCCATGGCGCCAGCCACCCTTGCCCAAACCCCCGTCCCCACGGTGTTATAGCCGCCATTGCCTTGTGCAGGAGCCCGTCCAAAGAGCCGGGCTGACAAAACAACAAATGGAGGCGCCATGTACGCCGATCACTTCGCCTATGAAGGCCTGTACCACAGGAACGCTGCGTTTTTTCCCGAGGAAACGATGCAACGCGTTGACGCCTGCGCGTTTGCAGGGGTATACAGTGCGCCGCGTTTTACCTGTGACCCTCTTGCGTACCGCGCACTCTTGATCACGCCTGGTTGACCTGCTCCGGCGGCACCTGAGGTCAAGAAACCCAAGGTAACCACCTTGCCCATTCCGCTGCGCCACGAGCGCGGTGGGTCCGATTCCGTCACAGATAAAAACAATGCAGGTGACTTCGTTCATGAGTGGACAAAACATGCATTCAGGCGAGCTAAAGCGGGGCCTGAAGAACCGCCATATCCAGTTGATCGCCCTCGGCGGTGCGATTGGTACCGGCCTGTTCCTCGGCTCGGCTGGCGTGATGAAATCCGCCGGCCCGTCGATGATTCTTGGCTACGCCATCTGCGGCTTCATCGCCTTCATGATCATGCGCCAGCTGGGTGAAATGATCGTCGAAGAGCCGGTGGCCGGCTCGTTCAGCCATTTCGCCCACACCTACTGGGGTGGGTTCGCCGGCTTCCTGTCAGGCTGGAACTGCTGGGTGCTGTATATCCTGGTGGGCATGTCGGAGCTTTCGGCGGTCGGCAAGTATGTTCACTACTGGTGGCCGGAGATCCCCACCTGGGTCACGGCGGCAGCCTTCTTCGTGCTGATCAACGCCATCAACCTGATGAACGTGAAGTTCTTCGGTGAAGCCGAATTCTGGTTCGCCATCATCAAAGTGGTCGCCATCGTCAGCATGATCGGCCTGGGTGCCTACCTGCTGACCAGCGGCAGCGGCGGCCCTGAAGCCACCGTGGCCAACCTGTGGACACACGGCGGCTTCTTCCCCAACGGCGTCAGCGGGCTGGTAATGGCCTTGGCTTTCATCATGTTTTCCTTTGGTGGCCTGGAAATGCTCGGCTTCACCGCCGCCGAGGCCGACAAGCCAAAGACCGTGATCCCCAAAGCGATCAACCAGGTCATCTACCGCATCCTGATCTTCTATGTCGGTGCCCTGGTGGTGCTGCTGTCGCTGACCCCGTGGGACAACCTGGTCGCCAGCATCGACGCCTCGGGTGGCAGCTACGGCAGCAGCCCGTTCGTGCAAGTGTTCTCGCTGCTGGGCAGTGACGTGGCTGCCAACCTGCTGAACTTCGTGGTGCTGACTGCGGCGCTGTCGGTGTACAACAGTGGCACCTACTGCAACGCCCGCATGCTGTTGGGTATGGCCGAGCAGGGCGATGCCCCGGCGTCGCTGGCCAAGGTCGACAAGCGGGGCGTGCCAGTGCGTTCGATCCTGGTGTCGGCTGCCGTGACCTTCGTCGCCGTGCTGCTGAACTACCTGATGCCGCAAAACGCGCTGGAGCTGCTGATGTCGCTGGTCGTGGCCACTCTGGTGATCAACTGGGCGATGATCAGCTACTCGCACCTGAAGTTCCGTCAGCACCTCGACCGTACCGGCCAGAAGCCGCTGTTCAAGGCGCTGTGGTACCCGTACGGCAACTATGTGGTGCTGGCTTTCGTGGTGCTGATTCTGGGCATCATGCTGATGATCCCGGGCATCCAGGTGTCGGTGTATGCGATCCCGGTGTGGCTGCTTGCGATGTTGGCGGTGTACATGGTCAAGTCGCGTCGCCAGGTGAATGCGGGCGGTGCTGTTGAGACTGTGGCCAAGTAAGGCGCCATAAGCAGTATGCGAAAACCCGGAGTCAGGTGGCTGGCTTCGGGTTTTTTGTTGCCTGTGCGGGCCTCTTCGCGGGTAAACCCGCTCCTACAGGTACAGCGTTGCCCTCAGGTCAGGTGATCCCGCCAACAATCAGATCTGCTCCAGCAACCACCCCCTGAATGCCCGCAGCGACGGCAGCGCCTCATTCCTCGGCGGGTAGATCAGGTAATAACTACGCTGGCTGGCAAACGCCACACCCGGGCTGTACAGCTCGCCCTTGGCCAGTTCCTCCTCCACCAATATGCGCGGCACCAGCCCGATCCCGATCCCGGCACGTACCGCCTGGATCAGGTGCGAGGTCAGCTCGAAACTCGGCCCCAGCCGCATCGCCCGATGCGGCAAGCCATGATGGGAAAACCACTCGCCCCACGCATGCGGGTTGTTGGCCACATTCAGCAGCACCTCTTCACTGATCCGCGCCGGGCTCCAGCCTTGGCTGCCGACGCCGGCCTCCGGCGGCAAGATCACCACCAGCTCCTCGGCATGCAGGCGATGGCAGACAAGCCCCGGCAAGTCGTGGCTGGCCACGCCGATGGCGGCATCGATTTCGCTGGTGTCGAAGTTGATGGTTTCAATGCGTGAATGAATGTGCACCAGCATGCCTGGGTGAGCGCTGTAGAACGCATGCAGCCTCGGCAACAGCCATTTCGAGCCGAAGGTTGGCAGGGTAGCCAGGCGCAAGGTGCCTACCCCCGACTGATAGGCCAGTGCCTGCAAGGTGGCGCTGCGGATGCGCCCCAGTGCCTCGCTGAGCTCGCGCTGGTACAGGCGGCCGACATCGGTCAGCTGCACCTGGCGCCCCTCGCGGCGGAACAGGGTCAGGCCCAACTGCTGCTCCAAGGCTTGCACCTGGCGGCTGACCGCGCTTTGGGTCAGCGACAGTTCGGCGGCGGCGCGGGTGTAGCTTTCATGCCGGGCGGCGGCCTCGAAAGCCAGCAGCAGTGACATGGATGGGGTCAGGTGGCGGTAATTCATTCATAAAAGTCATTGATAGCGGCAGGATTATCCGTTTGCCCCTGACGCGAAACTACAGGAACATTGGCCTATACGTCATCCCTGCATGCCTCAACCCATGCCGGGGCGACAAGGATCCCGTGATTTAGCCAATATCAAGAGGCCATCCTTCGATGATCGCCCAGCTGTCCACCGTTGCACCGAGCGCCAATTACCCCGAATTCCTCGAAGCCCTGCGCAACAGCGGCTTCCGTGGCCAGATCAGTGCCGACTACGCAACCCGCACGGTACTGGCCACCGACAACTCGATCTACCAGCGCTTGCCGCAGGCGGCGGTGTTCCCGCTGGATGCCGACGATGTGGCGCGGGTCGCCACGCTAATGGGTGAACCGCGCTTCCAGCAGGTCAAGCTGACCCCCCGCGGTGGTGGCACCGGCACCAACGGCCAGTCGCTGACCGACGGTATCGTCGTCGACCTGTCGCGGCACATGAACAACATTCTTGAAATCAACGTGCAAGAGCGCTGGGTGCGGGTACAGGCCGGCACGGTCAAGGACCAGCTCAATGCTGCGCTCAAGCCGCACGGGCTGTTCTTCGCCCCTGAGCTGTCCACCTCCAACCGCGCCACGGTCGGCGGCATGATCAACACGGATGCCAGTGGCCAGGGCAGTTGCACCTACGGCAAAACCCGCGACCACGTGCTGGAGCTGCACAGTGTGCTGCTCGGTGGCGAACGCCTGCACAGCCTGCCGATCGACGATGCTGCGCTGGAGCAGGCCTGCGCCGCGCCGGGCCGGGTCGGCGAGGTGTACCGCATGGCCCGGGAAATTCAGGAAACCCAGGCCGAACTGATTGAAACCACCTTTCCCAAGCTCAACCGTTGCCTGACCGGCTACGACCTGGCGCACCTGCGCGACGAGCAGGGTCGCTTCAACCTCAACAGCGTGCTGTGCGGCGCCGAGGGCTCGCTGGGCTATGTGGTCGAAGCCAAGCTCAACGTGCTGCCGATTCCCAAATATGCGGTGCTGGTCAATGTGCGTTACACCAGCTTCATGGATGCGCTGCGTGATGCCAACGCGCTGATGGCGCACAAGCCGCTGTCGATCGAGACGGTCGACTCCAAGGTGCTGATGCTGGCGATGAAAGACATCGTCTGGCACAGCGTGGCCGAGTATTTCCCGGCGGACCCCGAGCGCCCCACGCTGGGCATCAACCTGGTGGAGTTCTGCGGCGACGAGCCGGCCGAGGTCAACGCCAAGGTGCAGGCATTCATCCAGCACCTGCAAAGCGACACCAGCGTCGAGCGCCTGGGCCACACCTTGGCCGAAGGTGCCGAGGCAGTCACCCGCGTCTATACCATGCGCAAGCGTTCGGTGGGCCTGCTGGGCAACGTCGAAGGCGAAGTGCGCCCGCAGCCGTTCGTGGAGGACACCGCGGTACCGCCAGAGCAGTTGGCCGACTACATAGCCGACTTCCGCGCACTGCTCGACGGCTACGGCCTGGCCTACGGCATGTTTGGCCACGTCGATGCCGGCGTGCTGCATGTGCGCCCGGCACTGGACATGAAGGACCCGGCGCAGGCCGCGCTGGTCAAGCCGATTTCCGACGCTGTTGCCGCGCTGACCAAGCGTTATGGCGGCCTGCTGTGGGGTGAGCACGGCAAGGGCCTGCGCTCGGAATACGTGCCTGAGTACTTCGGCGAGCTGTACCCGGCGTTGCAGCGCCTGAAGGGCGCCTTTGACCCGCACAACCAGCTCAACCCGGGCAAGATCTGCACGCCACTGGGCAGCGCCGAGGGCCTTACCCCGGTCGATGGCGTGACCCTGCGCGGCGACCTTGACCGTACCATTGACGAGCGCGTATGGCAGGACTTCCCCAGCGCCGTGCACTGCAACGGCAATGGCGCCTGTTACAACTATGACCCCAACGACGCCATGTGCCCGTCGTGGAAGGCTACCCGCGAACGCCAGCATTCGCCCAAGGGCCGCGCCTCGCTGATGCGCGAGTGGCTGCGCCTGCAGGGCGAGGCGAACATCGATGTGCTGGCTGCGGCGCGCAACAAGGTGTCGTGGCTCAAGGGCCTGCCGGCGCGTCTGCGCAACAACCGCGCGCGCCACCAGGGCCAGGAGGACTTCTCCCATGAAGTGTACGACGCCATGGCCGGCTGCCTGGCGTGCAAGTCGTGCGCCGGGCAGTGCCCGATCAAGGTCAATGTGCCGGACTTCCGCTCGCGCTTCCTCGAGCTGTACCACGGTCGCTACCAGCGCCCGCTGCGTGACTACCTGATTGGCTCGCTCGAGTTCACCATCCCCTACCTGGCGCACGCACCGGGGCTGTACAACGCGGTGATGGGTTCGAAGTGGGTGAGCCAACTGCTGGCCGACAAGGTGGGCATGGTCGACAGCCCGCTGATCAGCCGCTTCAACTTCCAGGCTACCCTGACCCGTTGCCGCGTTGGCATGGCCACGGTGCCGGCCCTGCGCGAGCTGACCCCGGCCCAGCGCGAGCGCAGCATCGTGCTGGTGCAGGACGCCTTCACCCGCTACTTCGAAACACCGCTGCTGTCGGCCTTCATCGACCTTGCCCACCGCCTGGGCCACCGGGTATTCCTGGCGCCGTACAGCGCCAACGGCAAGCCGTTGCACGTACAGGGTTTCCTTGGCGCGTTTGCCAAGGCAGCGATCCGCAACGCCACGCAGCTCAAGGCCCTGGCCGATTGCGGTGTGCCGCTGGTGGGGCTGGACCCGGCGATGACGCTGGTGTATCGCCAGGAGTACCAGAAGGTGCCAGGCCTGGAGGGTTGTCCGCAGGTGTTGCTGCCGCAGGAATGGTTGATGGATGTACTGCCCGAGCAGGCGCCTACCGCACCGGGCAGCTTCCGCCTGATGGCGCACTGCACCGAGAAGACCAACGTGCCGGCCAGCACCCGGCAGTGGGAGCAGGTGTTCGCCCGTCTGGGGCTGAAGCTGGTGACCGAGGCCACGGGTTGCTGCGGTATGTCCGGTACCTATGGGCACGAAGCCCGCAACCAGGAAACCTCGCGGGCCATATTCGAGCAGAGCTGGGCGACCAAGCTGGACAAGGAAGGGGAGCCGCTGGCGACCGGTTACTCGTGCCGTAGCCAGGTCAAGCGCATGACCGAGCGGAAGATGCGCCACCCGCTTGAGGTGGTGTTGCAGTACGCTCAGCGCTAAGTTTGAGGCCTTTTGGGGCTGCTTTGCAGCCCTTCGCGGGTGAACCCGCTCCTACGGGGGGATCGTGCACGCCAGGCTGGCGCGTCAACCCTGCAGGGGCGGGGTGGGCCGCGAAGAGGCCGGCACCGGCTTTCAGGCTGCTGTTGTACGGTCCCTGTCCCGACGCCCCTGGCGGTACAAATAGAGGCTCAATACCAACCCACACGCTGCCGCAGCCGCCGCGAACAGAAACATCGAAGCGAAGCCGAACCCCGCCGCCACCGCACCGACCAATGGCCCGGTCACCCCCAGTGACAAGTCGATGAACAGCGAATACGCTCCCACCGCTGCCCCACGGTTAGCTGCCGACACCTGGTTCACCGCCTCCACGCCCAATGCCGGAAACACCAGCGAGAAACCAAACCCGCTCAATGCAGCCCCCGCCAAGGCCAGTTCGGCGTTGGGTGCCAGCCACAGCATCAACAGCCCGAGCGTTTCCACCGACAGGCAGGCGATCGCCACCCTGAAGCCACCGATGCGATTGATCAGGTTGCCAAAGAGCAGCCGTGCGCTGATGAAACTGGCGCCGAACAGGCTCAGGGTCAGCGCCGCATTGGCCCAGCCACGGCTTGCGTAGTAAAGGGTGATGAAGGTGGCGATGGTGCCAAAGCCGATCGAGCCCAGGGCAAGCCCCGAGCCATGGGGGAATACCTTGCCCAGCACCCGCAGGAACGGCAGGCGTACACCGCTGACGATGGGGGCGGCTTGCTTGGGCCACGCCAGTAGCAAACCGAGTATGCACAGCAGGATGATGCTCACACCCATGCTCCACAGCCCGAGGCCTTTGACCATCAGCACGCCCAGTGGGGCGCCGATGGCCAGCGCACCATAGCTGGCGATGCCGTTCCAGGAGATGACCTTGGCCGTGTTTGCGGCACCCACCCGGCCAATGCCCCAGCCGATCGCACCCGAGCCTACCAGGCTTTCGGCGCTGCCCAGCACCAGGCGACCGACCAGCAGGCAAGCCAGGCTCAACCAAGGTAGGTGAGTGAGGAAGGCACAGGCCAGCATGAATACCCCGCTGAGCCCGCAGCCAGCCAGTCCGTACATGACCGCCTTCTTGCTGCCGTGGTTGTCGATGATGAGGCTGGAGCCAGGGCGGCTGAGCAGCGTCGCGAGGTACTGCACGCTGATCACCAGGCCGGCGACCACGGCACTGAAACCCAGGTCGTTGTGCACATAGCCGGGCAGCACGGCCAGGGGGATGCCGATGTTCAGGTAGCCGATGAAGGTGAACAGGACGATGGAGACGACTTGCCCAGTGACGGCATGGGACGTGGGGCTGCGTGCTGGCATTGGGGATCCGTTGCTGCGGTAAGGATGGCAGTGTGTGCCGCCATCTTAACCACAGCAAGGGTGTTTGCGGGCGAAGCTGTCAGGCTGTAGTCAGTTGGTGTAATCGAGCATCCAGGTCACACTGAACTCGGCTTGCGGGTAATCCAGCCGCAAGCGCGGCAGGACGAAGCCGCCACAGGAGCGACAGGCGTCGAGCATTGTGAAGACATCGATACGCTCGACCTCGGTGTGGCGGTGAAGCAGTCTGCGGTTCAGCGCGCTGGCGATGTGTCGTTCGGCATCCAGATGTCGCTTATGGACGCGCGTCCACAGGAAATCTGCGCGCCGCAGGGTTGGCAGCTCGGTAAACCGCGGGTCTGGCGGGAAAAACTGGTTAACCTGACGTGCATCGACGTAGTCCACTGCCGGTGTGAGGCGGGGCGTCGGGATGATATGCAATGCGCGTCTGCCAGGGCTGCCTGACAGGGCGAAGAACACCACGCGGCTATGGTCCTTCAGCGTGACGCTGGCAAAGGCCAGGTTGACTGGGTAGAGGTGCTGACGCAAGGCGGCCATCGCGTTGTCGTCGAGCGACTGCGCCCCTGCTGCCGGTGTGTAGGGGGTAGTGGCGCCGCGCGCAGGTAGCAGATCGTCCAATACGCCAAGGATGTGTTGGCGGTCTGCGGCGCTGGTGCCGTGGAATTGCCTCCAGATCGGGATTATCTCCCGGTTCAATGCTGTGATGCCGCGACTGGCGGGGCCCGCCAAAGCGTCCTGGGCTGTGCTCTGCGTGAGGATGTTGCGCGCGTATTCCGGGAGCAGGCGCGACTCCATGGCTTCGATGAACTGCAGGAATCGCGAGGGGTGGCGGAGCTGCCATGTTCGCCCTTGTTCGATCCAGTCGCGCAGCAATCTGACCACGTTATCGACATCGCGCTGCAGGTTGGGGCGCTCGGCGACGATGCGGTAGGTTTCGCTGATTTCCAGGTACCGCTCGATGGCCTCGTGGTCGGTGATTCTCTCGAACTTGCGACGCAGCCCTCTGGGCGGATGTGGCAGCGAAGCTGGCAGTGCCGGGGCATCCAGCAGCCTTGTCTGCCACGCCCAGGGCTGATGGGGGGCGCCATAAAAAATCCCCAGATCGGCCTCGACGATCAACCACTGCTCACCGCGCCAGTCGATCAATGCGCCGCGCAGGGTACGGCGGTCGGGGATGGTCCGCGCCAGCCCGCCCAGGCGCACGGGAGGGCAGTGGTCGGTAATTTGCCTGACTTGCTCGATCGGCATGTCCGCAGGCAAGCCAAAGCGTAGTTCAGGCGATGGATCGACCACGATGCGCCTGTGGTACACGGGAGGCGAGATGACGCCAAGGCGTAACTGGGTTTCTTCGACGGGCAAGGGCTTCAATCGCTTGGGGTGATTAGGGGCGTGTACGACGACCTTGCCCTCGCGCACCATGACCTGCGCCCAGATGTCGAAGCGTGTGTGCTGGGGGCGGTAACGAATCGGTACCGGCTCGATCCGCACGGTTTGGAAGGCGTGACTGACGTGTTGTCCGAATACGGGTGTGCCGGCGTCATTGGGCAAGGGCGAGAAGCTCAGGGCCATTCGCGCTTCGCCGCCGGTGTAAGGCGGCGGCACCTCGGTGGGTGGCTGGCCGAGTAGCGGCTCATGGGCAACCCGACGTACGAGCCCCGAGGTGTTCGGTGTTTGAAGGCGATAGGCGGCGCCATGAATGATTGCATCGACCGTGGCATTGTCGCGGGGGATCAGTGTGGCTGTTTCGGGTAGCTCGCGTGGCACCGGACCATGGCTGCCAGGTATCTGGTCAAGTAGCAGGGCATCGGGCGTCTGGCCCGGCAGTACCCTTCGCTGCGTCATGAGTTCCCGGGATTCGGGGGCGACCGTCGTCAGTTCGGGCGCGCTGCGCCAGCGCTTGGGCGGGGTAAGGCGCTCGCTGAAGTCGGGCGTGACGGGGATGCTGCTCCAGCGTCGGGCGGCGCGCGCGGCGTTCAGGCGTGCGGTGTTGGCGCTTTGGCCCAGCACGCCGGGAAGCTTGGCCAATGGTTTGAAGGCCCGTCCACCAAGCGTGACTGCCGCGCCTTTCAGCGCGGCGATGTCCAGGACACAAGCCAGTGCATCGCTGCCATCCTCTGGGTTCAGGCAACTCAAGCCCGGTATCAGGTTGGAAAACAACCGTTGCAAGTAGCGCCCAGTGCTCACGGACTGGCGCCTGGCCAGGAATTGTTCATGCGGGGTAGCGCCTTTGCCCAGTGCATGCAAAGCATCCCGATTGCCCAGGGCGATATCGCTGGCGTAATGCCTGGCCAGTGAATCGAGGCGATCTTGCGTGGGGGCCATGAGCACTTGTCGCAAGGCGGGAAAGTCGGCAGCGATCCACGGCAGTCGTGATTGGTTGTATTCGCTGTAGAGCAGCGTCAATTGCTCGGCCAGGCGCGTCGGCGCTGTGTGGGTAACGAAGTGGGCTTGCCAGTGCAGCCGTTCGGGGAACAGCTCGTAAAGCCAATCGCCCTCTGTGTCCGGGGCATGTACGACGAAACCCTGGGTGGCCGTCTGCATGTGCCAGTCCGCTCTGGGGCTGGAGCCGTACTCAGGTCGGTTATCGGGGCCCACGTAGATCGGCCAGGTAACGGCATAGGCGGTCCAGGGGCCATCACGCAGGCGGTCCTTGATATCTTCCGGCAGGTGGCTCAAGCAGCGGTGCAGGATAGCTTGATAGACGTTGATGGCACGCTGTTCCCAAGCGCCGAAGGCCACTTCATACCAGGCGGTCACGTCCGGCAAGCGGGGATTGCCTCGGTAGCCTGCGCCATGGTCAAGGTACATCAGCAGGTGCACCTGGCCATCCGCATTGCGCGACTCTGGCGCTATCCGGCTCTGGAGCAACTGACGACGGGCCTCCTCGAAGCGGTCCGGGAGATCGTTGAGGCTTTCAACGTCCCTGACCGCCAGGTAGCGATGCAACGCCAATTGCCATTGCTGGTGCGACCAGGGCGGGGGGAGTTCGAATGATCCGCGCAAGGGGGCCCACACCGCCAGCGTCTGGCGCAGTGCTTCTTCGGGAACAGGGTCATCCTCGTGCAGGGCCTGGCGCATGACCTGTTCTGCGTTGTCGAAGGTCATCGGTTGCTGGCGGGCGCTGAGTATCAGGGCTCCCTGGCGGATGCTGGCCCAGCGCAGGTCGGGCTCGAAGCTGAAATCGGCCGGGTAGCCACTGAGCAGTAGTTCGGGCGCGAAGCGGCGCATCAGCAGTTCACCGGCCAGTTGCGCAATCGCCGGGGTGCAGGCGAGACGGATTTGCACGCTGTTGATCAGGTCAAGGCAGATTTCCTCCACAGGGAGCGTGGCATTGTCCGGGCTGAACAGATCGAATGCCATGATCAGCCCCGGCTGGCGGTCATCGGGTGGGTACAACACGTCGATCAAGGTTTGTTCAGCCAAGGCCAAGTGATCGGAGCTGGCGTCCCATTCTGCCGAGGCGGCCAGTTCGCCGGCCCATCGGGTGAACAGGGACGAATGCAGCAAGGCGTCGAGCGCTTGAGCGGCTGGCACATTCAATGCCGGGCCTGGGAGAAACGCCTTTCCATGCTGATCAGGTGTTACACCCGACGCTCGTTCGCGGGCAGTGGGCGGGCGGTAACGCCTGCCTTGTGCATAGACTGTCGCTCCGAGGGCGTTGAACAGGTGGACGGCAAGGTGAACACCGGCTGGAGGCTTCAGCAGGTGGCTGGCCAGTGTGGGGAGGTCCAGGTAGTTGTCCAGCACCAGTGGACGGGATGGCGATCGTGGGCGCTGGGGGGTAGTTGGCAAACTGGGGTACAGCAGCAAGGCGGCCGCTACGAAGCAGTCACGCTGGGTCAGGCACACCCGGCGAGCCCAGAGTGCCTGGGCAAGGCTGCAACTGGCGTAGGGCCATGGATACGGCAGGCCTTCGTTCAACCCGGCGATCAGTGAGGCATCGGTTGCGGTGATCACGATATGGGCCAGTTTTGCCTGCAAGGTCGCCACCAGGTTCGCCTCCACTTGGCTGCCGACGGGGCGTCGCAGGATACGGTTGAAGTGCTCATGCGCCGGTTCACGGGCGAAAGCTTCGGTCAGCTGCTGGCGCAGGTCATGATCGCTCAGGTCGACGGGGAAAAGGTCTGTGAAGCCCAGTGCCTGGTTGAAATGTTCGTGCAGCGATGTGGCCAGGTCCATTGGACCGGACAGGTCGCTGTGCAGGCGCACGCTTTCGGCGTCCAGGGTGTCTATCCGGGCGAGTAGGTCGGCGGCGTCAGTGATGGATGACATGGCTCTGCCTCTTTGCGGTAGGAGGCACGAGTCTGTGTAGGGCAGGGGCGGGGCAGGTGGTAGTGGGTTGTTACAACGTTGATTGTAGACGGTGTGAAAACGTGATGACGGGGGTAGCCCGCAGGTCAGCCGTTTTCACACAGTCGGGGATGCGCAGTTATTCCTGGTCAGCGCTGGATTGATCGTCACCATCCTGCTCGGCGGCAGCTGCCGGTTCGGCGTGAACGGTCACGGATGGCTCTTCTGGGTTCAGGCTTGGGAAGGGAAGATTCGGGATTTCATGCATCTCGTCGTTCCTCGCAAGTGTGAGTGAAAAGTCTGCGCCAGGCGCGTTCGTAGCTTCAAAAAGCTCGGGCAGGATACACAAGTCTGGATGACAGTTTGGTTTTTTTCCCGGTCGTTTGTCGGTTTTGCGGGCGAACAGCGCACATATGCCCCATGAAAAAAGGGGCCTCTGGCCCCTACTTTCTGGTGATTACTTCCGGCCTTCAGCCGTTTCCGCCACCTTGTCAGTGCGTGCGCACATGATGAAGTCGTTGCGGTGCAGGCCTTTGATCGAGTGGCTCCACCAGGTCACGGTGACCTTGCCCCATTCAGTCAGCAGCCCTGGGTGGTGGCCTTCGGCTTCGGCAATTTCGCCCACGGCATTGGTGAACGCCAGGGCGTGCTTGAAGTTCTTGAACAGGAACACGCGCTCCAGCTCCATGTGGCCGTCACGTACTTCGATGTTCCAGTCCGGGATTTCGCGGATCAGCTCGGCCAGCTCTTCGTCGGTGACTTTCGGTGCGTCGGCGCGGCAGGCTTCGCAATGGGCTTGGTTCAAGGCATTCATGAGGTGTTTTCCGGTTCGAGTTGTTATCGGCAAGGTCGCTCAGGCAGCGACCTTGGGTGGAAACTTCGGTGCGTGCAGACCCAGCTGCATGGCTTTGTGGACCATGCCCATGATGTCCTCGTGGGCCAGGTCGAACAGGCGCTTCATGTTCGGCAGTACGAAATACACCGGTTGCAGAATGTCGATGCGGTAGGGCGTACGCATGGCCTCGATCGGGTCGAAGGCTTGGTGCTCAGGCTCGTCAGACAGACTGTAGACGGTCTCTTTCGGCGACGAGAGGATGCCGCCACCATAGATTTTGCGGCCTTGCGCGGTTTCCATCAGGCCAAACTCGATGGTCATCCAGTACAAGCGCGCCAGGTACACACGTTGTTCCTTGGTCGCGGCGAGGCCGAGCTTGCCGTAGGTGTGGGTGAACTCGGCGAACCAGGGATTGGTCAGCAGCGGGCAGTGGCCGAAGATCTCGTGGAAAATATCCGGCTCTTGCAGGTAGTCCAGCTCTTCCGGGGTGCGGATGAAAGTGGCGACCGGAAAGCGCTTGCTGGCCAGCAATTCGAAGAAGGTCTGGAAGGGGATCAGCGCCGGTACCCGGGCAACCTGCCAGCCGGTAGTCGCACCCAGCACCTTGTTGATCTCGCCCAATTGCGGAATGCGGTCATGCGGCAATTTCAGCTGGTCGATGCCGTCCAGGTATTCCTGGCACGCACGGCCTTCGATCACTTTTAGCTGGCGGGTGATCAGGGTGTTCCACACCGCATGCTCTTGCTGCGGGTAATCGATAAAACCATGCGCATCGGGCTCGCGTGCCACGTATTGCGTCTGTTTCATGAGGCTCTCCTGGTGAGGGCTTTTCTTGTTATGTGCAGGACATGCCTAAAGGAATATCCCTTCGCCAGCGGTTTTGCACGGGGGTGGGCCTCGGCCGCGAAGGGTGCCGATGTGGGTTTTCGTAACGATAATTTTACAAAACTCGGCAAGTGTCGGAAAATTCGAGGCATCTGGTTGATCGAAACCCGGTTTTTGTCAGCTTATCTTTACGACTTTTCCGCGCGGTGTTGAAAAACATCAGCGCTTCGAGAGCCCTCATGCGTATCAAAGTCCATTGCCAGAACCGCATTGGCATCCTGCGCGACATCCTCAACCTGCTGGTTGAGTACGGCATCAACGTGCTGCGCGGTGAGGTGGGCGGTGACCATGGCAACGCCATCTACCTGCACTGCCCGAACCTGATCAACCTGCAATTTCAGGCCCTGCGGCCGAAGTTCGAGGCGATTGCCGGGGTGTTCGGCGTAAAGCGTGTGGGCCTGATGCCCAGCGAACGCCGGCACATGGAGCTGAATGCGTTGCTGGGGGCGCTGGACTTCCCGGTGTTGTCGATCGACATGGGCGGCAGCATCGTTGCCGCCAACCGGGCAGCCGCGCAGCTGCTTGGCGTGCGGGTTGACGAGGTGCCGGGCATGCCGCTGGCGCGCTACGTAGAAGACTTCGATCTACCGGAGCTGGTGCGGGCCAACAAGTCGCGCATCAACGGCTTGCGCATCAAAGTCAAAGGCGATGTGTTCCTGGCCGATATCGCACCGCTGCAGTCCGAGCATGATGACAGCGAGGCGCTGGCCGGCGCGGTGCTTACCCTGCACCGCGCCGACCGAATCGGCGAGCGTATCTACAATGTGCGCAAGCAAGAGCTGCGTGGCTTCGACAGTATCTTCCAGAGCTCGCGGGTGATGGCTGCCGTGGTGCGTGAAGCGCGGCGCATGGCGCCGCTGGATGCACCGTTGCTGATCGAGGGCGAAACCGGTACCGGCAAGGAGTTGCTGGCGCGCGCCTGCCACCTGGCCAGCCCGCGTGGACAGTCGCCGCTGATGGCGCTCAACTGCGCCGGGTTGCCCGAGTCGATGGCCGAGACCGAGCTGTTCGGTTACGGCCCTGGGGCATTCGAAGGGGCACGGGCCGAAGGCAAGCTGGGGCTGCTGGAGTTGACTGCAGGCGGCACGCTGTTCCTTGACGGGGTAGGGGAGATGAGCCCGCGCCTGCAGGTAAAGCTGCTGCGCTTTCTGCAGGACGGCTGCTTCCGTCGGGTGGGTAGCGATGAAGAGGTCTACCTGGATGTGCGGGTGATTTGTGCAACCCAGGTGGATTTGTCCGAGTTGTGTGCCCGTGGCGAGTTTCGCCAGGACCTGTATCACCGGCTCAATGTACTGTCGCTGCACATTCCGCCTTTGCGCGAATGCATGGATGGTCTGGAGGGGTTGGTGCAGCATTTTCTCGATCAGGCCAGTCGACAGATTGGCTGCGCCATGCCGCGCCTTGCACCGGCGGCAATGGACAAACTTGGGCAGTACCACTGGCCAGGTAATGTAAGGCAGTTGGAAAACGTGTTGTTCCAGGCGGTTTCGTTATGTGACGGCGGCTTGGTTAAAAGCGAGCATATCCGCTTGCCGGATTATGGCGTGCGGCAACCGTTAGGCGAGTTTTCGCTGGAAGGGGATCTTTCGCAGATAGTAGGGCGCTTTGAAAAGGCGGTGCTGGAAAGTTTGATAGGTGAGTTTCCCAGTAGTCGGGCCTTGGGCAAAAGACTGGGTGTTTCGCACACGACAATTGCCAACAAGTTGAGGGATTACTCGCTTAACAAGTCGGCGGATTAGTTGTTGGGCAAAGAACCTGGGACTGCGTTGCAGTCCTTTCGCGACACAAGGCCGCTCCCACNCGCGATAGGGGCCCGCAGGGCCCCCGATTCCAGGGTATCAGCCGTTAGAGCAGCCGTTCCCCATCACGCGGTATTCGAGAATGTGCTTCTGGCCCTGGGAGTCCTCGTAGGTCATGCGGGCGGGCACGACTTCGCACACATTGGGCACTTCGCTCATGGAAATGACGCGAGCAATGTCCAGGTGCTGCGAGTAACTGTACTGTTCAACCGGAATCTGCTCGGCATCTTTGGCTTCGCCGGCCATTGCCGCGCCGCAAAGACTGCCAAGTACCAATACCAGTAAAGCTTTCATTTTCTATTTACCTGTCTAAGGTCGTGAGGGGGCACGCGGNATGGCGCCGCGAGTACAGCGAGTGTTAACTATCGGGATTAGAGGGGGATTAACGTTTGCCTTCGTGGGGGCTGTTTCCAGTTGTTAATCGCCTTGCCGTTGCTGGCGAGGTGAATTTTATGGCGGTGGCCAATGCTGAAACAGTGGGTGTTTTGATAAAGTGTTTTGACAGAATCTGTAACAATCCTGTGGCAACCCCCTCGTTTTTTCGTCGGCAAGGCTGTAATGCCCGCGCCAGAGCGTTTTGCCGGAACGGGTGTACCAAATTACTACCAACGTCGAATGGCTTTTGTCGCTCTGGTACAGTTACAAACGGTTCCATACAAAAACAACTATTACACCGAGGTAACACAGATGAGTGCGGCTCCACTGTATCCCGTTCGTCCCGAGGTTGCGGCCACTACCCTGACCGACGAGGCCACCTACAAGGCCATGTACCAGCAATCGGTGATCAACCCGGACGGCTTCTGGCGCGAGCAGGCCCAGCGTATCGACTGGATCAAGCCGTTCACCAAGGTCAAGCAGACCTCCTTCGACGACCACCATGTCGATATCAAATGGTTCGCCGACGGCACTCTGAACGTTTCCTCCAACTGCCTGGACCGCCACCTTGAAGAGCGCGGTGACCAGTTGGCCATCATCTGGGAAGGTGACGACCCTTCCGAGCACCGCAACATCACTTACCGCGAGTTGCACGAGCAGGTCTGCAAGTTCGCCAACGCCCTGCGTGGCCAGGATGTGCACCGCGGTGACGTGGTCACCATCTATATGCCGATGATCCCCGAAGCGGTGGTCGCCATGCTGGCCTGTGCACGCATTGGTGCGATTCACTCGGTGGTGTTCGGCGGCTTCTCGCCCGAGGCGCTGGCTGGCCGTATCATCGACTGCAAGTCCAAGGTGGTAATCACGGCCGACGAAGGCGTGCGTGGTGGCCGCCGCACACCGCTCAAGGCCAACGTCGACCTGGCGCTGACCAACCCTGAAACCAGCAGCGTGCAGAAAATCATCGTGTGCAAGCGCACCGGTGGCGACATTGCCTGGCACCAGCACCGCGACATCTGGTACGAAGACCTGATGAAAGTCGCCTCCAGCCACTGCGCACCCAAGGAAATGGGCGCTGAAGAGGCGCTGTTCATCCTTTATACCTCCGGCTCCACCGGCAAGCCGAAGGGCGTGCTGCACACCACGGGCGGTTACCTGGTTTACGCCGCGCTGACCCATGAACGCGTGTTCGATTACCGCCCGGGCGAGGTGTACTGGTGCACCGCCGACGTCGGTTGGGTCACAGGCCACAGCTATATCGTCTACGGCCCGCTGGCCAACGGCGCTACCACCTTGCTGTTCGAGGGCGTGCCGAACTACCCGGACATTACCCGCGTATCGAAGATCGTCGACAAGCACAAGGTCAACATCCTCTACACAGCGCCAACTGCCATTCGCGCCATGATGGCTGAAGGGCAGGCAGCTGTTGAGGGCGCCGACGGTTCCAGCCTGCGTCTGCTGGGGTCGGTGGGTGAGCCGATCAACCCTGAGGCCTGGAACTGGTACTACAAGACCGTCGGCAAGGAGCGTTGCCCGATCGTCGACACCTGGTGGCAGACCGAGACCGGCGGCATCCTGATCAGCCCGCTGCCTGGCGCCACCGGCCTCAAGCCGGGTTCGGCAACCCGTCCGTTCTTCGGTGTGGTGCCTGCCCTGGTCGATAACCTGGGCAACCTGATCGACGGTGCTGCCGAAGGCAACTTGGTAATCCTCGACTCCTGGCCGGGTCAGTCGCGTTCGCTGTACGGCGACCATGACCGCTTCGTCGACACCTACTTCAAGACCTTCCGTGGCATGTACTTCACCGGCGACGGTGCGCGCCGGGACGAGGACGGCTACTACTGGATCACCGGCCGTGTGGATGACGTGCTCAACGTGTCCGGCCACCGCATGGGTACTGCCGAGATCGAAAGCGCCATGGTTGCGCATTCGAAGGTTGCCGAGGCCGCAGTGGTTGGCGTGCCGCATGACATCAAAGGGCAGGGTATTTATGTGTATGTCACCCTCAATGCCGGCATCGAGGCCAGCGAGCAATTGCGCCTGGAGCTGAAGAACTGGGTACGCAAGGAGATTGGCCCGATTGCCTCGCCGGATGTGATCCAGTGGGCGCCAGGGCTGCCGAAGACCCGCTCGGGCAAGATCATGCGCCGCATCCTGCGCAAGATTGCCACTGGTGAATACGACGCCCTGGGCGATATCTCGACCTTGGCCGACCCAGGTGTGGTGCAGCACCTGATCGATACCCACAAGGCGATGAACCTGGCTTCGGCCTAATTCCCTCGCCGGCAATACCCCCTGTAGGAGCGGGCTTGCCCGCGAATGCGTCAGTTCAGGCTAAGCTGTCTCCTGACCTCATGCATTCGCGGTCAAGCCCGCTCTTGCATTGTTACCCGACAATCATCGGTTACTGTTCTGTCACCGGTCCCGCACAGGTTCGGGGCGCCAGGAAACAATTCCGGCCCGTTTCGGTGCATCGGGGTCAGCATTTTGTGCATCAAGGCACGCTGCACTTGCCGTCGTACAAGGGTTTGCCAATAATAGGCCCAGGAATTGCTAGGTCTATAGGTTCTATTTCTTGCGCCATTGCATGTTCTGCATTGGCTGTCAACATCGCCCGCGGCGGTTTCAAGCGCTTCTATAAGTAGTTGTCGCTTTGAAGAAATATCGACTACCGGGCTGTCGTTAAAATGCCACTCACTCGCTCGTGGTATGCGGCCTTGGTCGAACCCTGCGCGGCTCGCGTTGTACTCATTCGCATATCGGGCAGCCGTTACCTGCCTTGTATTGCCCCGTACCGATGGAGTTACCTGATGAAGAAGCTCGCACTGCTTGGCGCCCTGGCGCTGTCTGTGTTTTCCCTGGTGTCGCAGGCTGATGAAAAACCGCTGAAAATCGGCATCGAAGCGGCCTACCCACCCTTCGCTTTCAAGCAACCTGACGGCAGCATCGCCGGCTTTGACTACGATATCGGCAACGCGCTGTGCGAAGAGATGAAAACCAAGTGTACCTGGGTCGAGCAGGAGTTCGACGGCCTGATCCCGGCGCTGAAAGTGCGCAAGATCGACGCCATCCTGTCGTCCATGTCGATCACCGATGACCGCAAGAAGTCGGTCGACTTCACCAAGCGCTACTACCTGACTCCGGCGCGCCTGGTCATGAAGGACGGCACCACCGTCAGCGACAGCCTGGACGAACTGAAAGGCAAGAAGATTGGTGTGCAGCGCGGCTCCATTCACGACCGCTTCGCCAAGGAAGTGCTGGGCGCCAAAGGTGCCACCGTGGTGCCTTACGGCACCCAGAACGAAATCTACCTGGACGTCGCAGCTGGCCGCCTCGACGGCACCGTGGCGGATGCCACCCTGCTGGAAGACGGCTTCCTCAAGACTGACGCCGGCAAGGGCTTCGCGTTCGTAGGCCCGGCCTTCACCGACGCCAAGTACTTCGGTGACGGTATCGGTATTGCCGTACGCAAGGGTGACAAGGCCAATGTCGACCGCATCAACGCGGCGATCGACGCCATCCGTGCCAACGGCAAGTACAAAGAAATCGAAAGCAAGTACTTCAATTTCGACATCTACGGTCCAGACTCGAAGTAAGACGTCGGGTTTCACCTGTGCAATGGTGCAAACAGCAGAGGCTCTGAGGTTTGCACCATTTTTCATTCTCTAGGTCGAGGACCTCATCATGTTGAAAGGCTACGGGGCAGTCATCCTCGACGGGGCGTGGCTGACGCTACAGCTCGCCCTGTCGTCGATGGCCCTGGCCATCGTGCTCGGCCTGATCGGTGTGGCGCTGCGTTTGTCGCCAGTGCGCTGGCTGGCCTGGCTGGGCGATCTGTATTCCACGGTGATCCGTGGTATTCCGGACCTGGTCCTGATCCTGCTGATCTTCTACGGCGGGCAAGACATCATCAACCGGGTGGCGCCGCTGCTCGGCTATGAAGACTATATCGATCTGAATCCGCTGATTGCGGGTATCGGTACCCTAGGCTTCATCTTTGGCGCCTACCTCTCGGAAACCTTCCGCGGGGCCTTCCTGGGCATTCCCAAAGGCCAGGCCGAGGCGGGCGTGGCGTATGGCATGAGCCCCCGCCAAGTGTTCTTCCGCATCCAGGTGCCGCAAATGATTCGCCTGGCCATTCCGGGCTTCACCAACAACTGGCTGGTGCTGACCAAGGCCACTGCGCTGATTTCGGTCGTCGGCCTGCAGGACATGATGTTCAAGGCCAAGCAGGCGGCTGACGCCACCCGCGAACCCTTCACCTTCTTCCTGGCAGTGGCGGCGCTGTACCTGGTGCTGACCAGTGTTTCGCTGCTGGCCCTGAAGTATCTGGAGCGCCGCTACTCGGTGGGCGTCAAGGTGGCTGAACTATGATCTTCGACTACAACGTCGTCTGGGAAGCGCTGCCGATGTACTTCGGCGGTTTGCTGACCACCCTGAAACTGCTGGCGATTTCGCTTTTCTTCGGCCTGTTGGCAGCCATTCCGCTGGGCCTGATGCGGGTATCCAGGCAGCCGGTGGTCAACCTTGCTGCATGGCTGTACACCTACGTCATCCGTGGCACGCCGATGCTGGTGCAGCTGTTCCTGATCTACTACGGCCTGGCCCAGTTCGAGGCGGTGCGCGAGAGTATCTTCTGGCCGCTGCTGTCCAGCGCCACCTTCTGCGCCTGCCTGGCGTTCGGCATCAATACCAGTGCCTACACGGCCGAAATCATTGCCGGCAGCCTCAAGGCGACGCCGCATGGCGAGATCGAAGCTGCCAAGGCCATGGGGATGTCGCGCATGAAAATGTACCGCCGCATCCTGCTGCCTTCGGCACTGCGTCGGGCACTGCCGCAATACAGCAATGAAGTGATCATGATGCTGCAGACCACCAGCCTGGCGTCGATCGTCACCCTGATCGACATCACCGGTGCTGCGCGCACGGTCAATGCCCAGTACTACCTGCCTTTCGAGGCCTATATCACGGCGGGCGTGTTCTACCTGTGCCTGACCTTCATCCTGGTGCGCCTGTTCAAGATGGCCGAACGCCGCTGGCTCGGCTACCTGGCGCCGCGCAAGCACTGACCGCTTTGTGAGAATCGACAGCATGTACAAACTCGAAGTCCAAGACCTGCACAAGCGCTACGGCAGCCACGAAGTGCTCAAGGGCGTGTCACTGGCGGCCAAGGCCGGCGACGTCATCAGCATCATCGGCTCCAGCGGTTCGGGCAAGTCGACCTTCCTGCGCTGCATCAACCTGCTGGAGCAGCCGCACGCCGGCAAGATCCTGCTCAACAACGAAGAACTGAAGCTGGTCCCCGGCAAGGATGGTGCGTTGAAGGCCGCCGACCCGCGTCAATTGCAGCGCATGCGCTCGCGCCTGTCGATGGTGTTCCAGCACTTCAACTTGTGGTCGCACATGACTGCGCTTGAGAACATCATCGAAGCGCCAGTGCACGTGCTGGGCGTGAACAAAAAGGAAGCCCTGGAAAAGGCCGAGCACTACCTGGCCAAGGTGGGGGTTGCCCATCGCAAGGATGCCTTCCCCGGGCATATGTCGGGGGGTGAGCAACAACGTGTGGCAATTGCCCGGGCATTGGCCATGGAGCCGGAGGTCATGCTGTTCGACGAGCCGACCTCGGCGCTCGACCCTGAGCTGGTGGGTGATGTGCTGAAGGTGATGCAGGCGCTGGCCCAGGAAGGTCGGACCATGGTGGTGGTGACCCACGAAATGGGCTTTGCCCGCGAGGTGTCCAACCAGCTGGTGTTTCTGCACAAAGGCCTGGTGGAAGAAACCGGCTGCCCGCGTGAAGTGCTGGCCAATCCGCAGTCGGAGCGCCTGCAGCAGTTCCTCTCCGGCAGCCTGAAGTAAAAGCTGCATTTTTGCACCAGAATAGGGCATGCTGCGCGGCGAGCGCAGCCTGACCCGGCGCACAGACTCGAACGACCTCAGGTTTCGGACCGTACCCTATGACCACCCAGCGAATCGGTTTTCTCATCTGGCCCAGCACCAGGCCTTTGACCCTGGCGTTGGCCGAGGAAGTGTTGCTGGTGGCGCAGCGTGTGCATCCGGATGTGGTCTACGAGTTGGTCTTCCTGCAGGCCGAGCCTGCGCAGGAAGGCGCCTGGCGGCTGCCGGGCGAGCCGTGGACCGGCCGCCTGGAGGGCTGCCACAAGCTCTTTCTGCTGGCCGACGAGCCGCCTGCGGCGATGGGGGCTGCCTTTTCAGCCGCGCTCAAGCAACTGGCGCGCAGTGGTTGCCTGATCGGTGGCCTGTCGGCCGGGGTCTATCCGCTGGCCATGCTGGGCCTGCTCGATGGGTACCGGGCAGCCGTGCACTGGCGCTGGCAGGATGACTTTGCCGAACGCTTCCCCAAGGTGATTGCCACCAGCCACCTGTTCGACTGGGATCGCGACCGACTGACCGCCTGCGGCGGTATGGCCGTGACCGACCTGCTGCTGGCGGTGCTGGCGCGCGATCACGGGGCGGAGCTGGCCGGGGCGGTGTCGGAAGAGCTGGTGGTAGAGCGCATCCGCGAGGGTGGCGAGCGCCAGCGTATTCCGCTGCAGAACCGCCTGGGCTCGAGTCACCCCAAGCTGACTCAGGCCGTTTTGCTGATGGAAGCCAACATCGAAGAGCCGCTGACCACCGACGAAATCGCCCAGCATGTGTGCGTGTCACGTCGGCAGTTGGAGCGTATCTTCAAGCAGTACCTGAACCGTGTACCCAGCCAGTACTACCTGGAGTTGCGGTTGAACAAGGCGCGGCAGATGCTGATGCAGACCAGCAAGTCGATCATCCAGATCGGGCTGTCCTGTGGCTTCTCCTCGGGGCCGCATTTTTCCAGTGCCTACCGTAACTTCTTTGGTGCAACGCCGCGAGAAGACCGGAACCAGCGTCGCAGCAGCAGCCCGTTTGAATTGAGCTCGGCGCCGGCTGAAAAGGGCTGAGATTCGGTTGGGTTCGGGGTGTATGCCTTGGGGTTGATGTTGGGGTGCAAATCGAGCGCCGCCCACGCGGCGCTTCGCGGGCGGCGCTCGATCTCCCCGTCAACACACCAACATCGCCGTACATCCTGCCCCCTCAAAATTCTGTGTGAACACCCGTACATCCTGCCCCCTCACAAACCTGTGTGAACACCCGTTCACCCAGCCCCCTCTCTCCCGTACACTGCGCGATTGCGACAGTGTTTGTCGCATTGCCGAAAGCCTTGTCAAAACTGGGTTTTGCGCTGTAACAAGTTGTCGCTTGGCCGCAAGGACAGGCGCGGATCAGTCCTTACAATCCCCCCATCGCTCGCCACTTCCAGGCCAGCGTTCCTCTTCAGGAGACTCAGATGTCCGTTGAGCAAGCCCCGGTGCAACGTGCCGATTTCGACCAGGTGATGGTCCCCAACTATTCTCCGGCGGCCTTCATTCCTGTGCGAGGCGAGGGTTCCCGCGTCTGGGACCAGTCGGGTCGCGAGTTGATCGACTTTGCCGGCGGCATCGCGGTCAATGCCCTGGGCCACTGCCACCCGGCACTGGTCAAGGCCCTGACTGAACAGGCCAATACCCTCTGGCACGTCTCCAACGTGTTCACCAACGAGCCGGCCCTGCGCCTGGCCCACAAGCTGGTGGACGCCACCTTTGCCGACCGCGCGTTCTTCTGCAACTCCGGCGCCGAGTCCAACGAGGCCGCTTTCAAGCTGGCCCGTCGTGTGGCGCATGACCGCTTCGGTCCGCAAAAGCACGAAATCATCGCCACCCTGAACAGCTTCCACGGTCGCACCCTGTTTACCGTCAGCGTGGGTGGCCAGCCGAAGTACTCCGATGGCTTTGGCCCGAAGATCACCGGTATCAGCCATGTGCCGTACAACGACCTGGAAGCGTTGAAGGCACAGATTTCCGACAAGACCTGCGCCGTGGTGATCGAGCCGATCCAGGGCGAGAGCGGCGTGGTGCCGGCCGACAAGGCCTACCTGGAAGGCGCGCGCAAGCTGTGTGATGAGCACAATGCGCTGCTGATCTTCGACGAAGTGCAGACTGGCGTGGGCCGTACCGGCTCGCTGTATGCCTACCAGCACTACGGCGTGACCCCGGACATTCTGACCAGTGCCAAGAGCCTGGGCGGCGGCTTCCCGATTGGCGCCATGCTGACCACCACCGAGCTGGCCAAGCACCTGGCCGTTGGCACCCACGGCACCACCTATGGCGGCAACCCGCTGGGTTGCGCCGTGGCCTGCGCGGTGCTGGATGTGGTCAACACCCCGGAAACCCTGGCCGGTATCAAGGCAAAGCACGAGCGCTTCAAAACCCGCCTGGAGCAGATCGGCCAGAAGTACAACCTGTTCAGCCAGGTGCGTGGCGTCGGCTTGCTGCTGGGCTGTGTCTTGACCGAGGCCTGGCAAGGCAAGGCCAAGGACGTGCTCAATGCTGCCGAGAAAGAAGGCGTGATGGTGCTGCAGGCCGGCCCGGATGTCGTCCGCTTCGCGCCAAGCCTGGTGGTTGAAGACGCTGACATCGACGAAGGCCTGGACCGCTTCGAACGCGCTGTGGCCACACTGACCAAAGGCTGATTCGCCAGCGGTCCTTTCGCCGGTCCCGGCGCAGCCTCAACCCGAGGCTACGCCGGGCCGACGATACCCGATTCCAGTGCAGGTGCCTGGGTGCCTGCCGTTTTTCCGTGCCGACGTGAATGGCCCGTATTCCAAAGGAGTGACACCATGCTGGTGATGCGCCCCGCGCAAATGGCTGATCTGAACGACGTGCAGCGCATGGCTGCAGACAGCCCCATTGGTGTCACCTCGCTGCCGGACGACACTGCTCGTCTGGGCGACAAGATTGCCGCCTCTGAGACATCCTTCGCCGCCGAGGTCAGCTTCAACGGTGAAGAGAGTTACTTTTTCGTGCTCGAAGACAGTGAAACAGGCAAGTTGGCCGGCTGCTCGGCCATTGTCGCTTCGGCCGGCTACTCCGAGCCGTTCTACAGTTTTCGTAACGAAACATTCGTGCACGCCTCACGCGAGCTGAAGATACACAACAAGATCCATGTGCTGTCGCTGTGCCACGATCTGACCGGCAACAGCCTGCTGACCAGTTTCTATGTGGCGCCGGAGCTGGTGAACAGTGGCTGGGCCGAGCTCAACTCGCGCGGCCGACTGCTGTTCATGGCTGCGCACCCGGAGCGCTTTGCCGATTCGGTGGTGACCGAGATCGTCGGCTTCAGCGACGAGCAGGGTGAATCGCCGTTCTGGGATGCCATCGGCCGCAACTTCTTCGACCTCAACTATGCCGACGCCGAGCGCCTGTGCGGCCTGAAGAGCCGTACCTTTCTCGCCGAGCTGATGCCCCACTACCCGATCTACGTGCCGTTGTTGCCAGACCTGGCGCAGGAAGCCATGGGCCAGGTACATCCGCGGGCGCAGATCACCTTCGACATACTCATGCGCGAAGGCTTCGAGACTGAGCACTACATCGACATCTTCGACGGCGGCCCGACCCTGCATGCGCGCACCTCTGGCATCCGCTCGATCGCCCAGAGCCGGGTGGTCCCGGTGAAGATCGAAGAGGCCCCGGCCAAAGGCGGTCGCCCGTACCTGGTGTGCAACGGCCTGCTGCAGGACTACCGCGCGGTGTTGCTGGACCTGGACTGGGTGCCTGGCAAGCCGGTCAGCCTGAGCGTGGCAGCAGCCGACGCGCTGGGCGTGGGCGAGGGCGCCAGCGTGCGCCTGGTCGCGGTTTGAGGTCTGGCAACAGACGTTTCGGGATTGATGCGTTAGCAGAGTTTCGCGCCGGCCGATGCCGCCGCACAAGGAGATAGCATGATCGTTCGTCCTGTACGCAGCAGCGATTTGCCTGCGTTGATCGAATTGGCACGCAGCACCGGCACCACCGGGCTGACCACGCTGCCGGCCAACGAAGAGCGCCTGGGGCATCGCGTTGGTTGGGCGGAAAAAAGCTTTCGTGGCGAAGCCGAGCGTGGCGACACCGATTACCTGTTCGTGCTGGAAAACGACGAAGGTCTGGTGGTGGGTATCAGTGCCATCGCCGGCGCCGTCGGCCTGCGTGAGCCTTGGTACAACTACCGGGTCGGCCTGACTGTCAGCGCCTCGCAGGAGCTGAAGATCTACCGCGAAATCCCGACGCTGTTCCTGGCCAACGACCTGACCGGCAACTCCGAGCTGTGCTCGCTGTTCCTGCGTAGCGACTACCGCTCGGGCCTCAATGGCCGCCTGCTGTCGCGTGCGCGCATGCTGTTCATTGCCGAGTTCCCCGAGCTGTTCGGCAAGAAGATCATTGCCGAAATGCGCGGCATGTCTGACGAGCAGGGCCGTTCGCCGTTCTGGGAAAGCCTGGGCCGGCATTTTTTCAAGATGGAGTTCAGCCAGGCCGATTACCTCACTGGCGTGGGCAACAAGTCGTTCATCGCCGAACTGATGCCCAAGTTCCCGCTGTACACCTGCTTCCTGTCCGAAGCGGCGCGCAGTGTGATCGGCCGTGTGCACAAAGACACCGAGCCGGCGCTGGCCATGCTCAAGCAGGAAGGCTTCAACTACCAGGGCTACGTCGACATCTTCGATGCCGGCCCGGCCATCGAGTGTGACACTGCCAAGATCCGCGCCGTGCGCGAGAGCCAGACCTTGGTGCTGGCGGTAGGTACGCCAGGCGATGACGCGACCCCTTTCATTATCCACAACCGCAAGCGCGACGATTGCCGCATCACTGCTGCACCTGCACGGTTGGCCGCCGGCACCCTGGTGGTCGACCCGTTGACCGCCAAGCGCCTGCGCATGGGCGTCGGTGACAATGTCCGCGCGGTGCCGCTGTCGGCCAGCCGGGAGGCCCAGTAAATGACCACGCATTACATCGCAGGCAATTGGCAGGCCGGCCAGGGCGAAACCCTGCAGTCGCTCAACCCGGTGACCCAGGCCGTGATCTGGCAAGGGCAGGGCGCTGACGCCAGCCAGGTCGACGCTGCCGTGCAGGCCGCGCGGCAGGCCTTTCCGGCCTGGGCGCAGTTGAGCCTGGAGGCACGTATCGATGTGCTGGAGAAGTTTGCCGCGCAGCTGAAAGTGCATGCCGAAGCCATGGCCCAGTGCATTGGCGAGGAAACCGGGAAGCCGCTGTGGGAATCTGCGACTGAAGTCACCAGCATGATCAACAAGGTGGCGATTTCAGTACAGAGCTACCGCGAGCGCACCGGCGAAAAGAGTGGTCCGCTGGCCGATGCCACGGCTGTTCTGCGGCACAAGCCTCACGGCGTCGTGGCGGTGTTCGGCCCTTACAATTTCCCCGGGCACCTGCCCAATGGCCATATCGTGCCGGCGCTGCTGGCAGGCAACTGCGTGGTGTTCAAGCCCAGCGAGCTCACCCCCAAGGTCGCTGAGCTTACCGTCAACTGCTGGATTGCTGCCGGCCTGCCGGCGGGTGTGCTGAACCTGGTGCAGGGCGCACGTGAAACCGGTGTGGCGCTGGCCGCCAACCCAGGTATCGATGGCCTGTTCTTCACCGGCTCAAGCCGCACCGGCAACCTGCTGCATCAACAGTTCGCAGGCCGCCCAGACAAGATTCTGGCCCTGGAAATGGGGGGTAACAACCCGCTGGTGGTGGACGAGGTCAAGGACCTCAATGCGGCGGTGTATACCATTGTCCAGTCGGCGTTCATTTCCGCCGGCCAGCGTTGCACCTGCGCGCGGCGCCTGCTGGTGCCGCAAGGCGCCTGGGGCGATGCGCTGATCGCGCGCCTGGTCGAAGTGTGCAAAACCATCACGGTGGGGGCGTTCGATGAACAGCCCGCGCCTTTCATGGGGTCGGTGATTTCGCTGCAGGCGGCTCGGGCGCTGCTTGCCGCCCAGGTTGAACTGGCCGCCAAAGGTGGCGTGAAACTGCTGGAAATGACTCAGCCGCAGGCCGATGCTGCACTGCTGACCCCGGGCATTGTCGATGTCACTGCCGTGGCTGACCGCCCGGACGAAGAGTTTTTCGGCCCGCTGTTGCAGGTGATCCGCTACGCCGACTTCGATGCTGCCATCGATGAAGCCAATAACACCCAGTATGGCCTGGCCGCCGGCTTATTGTCTGATTCGCGAGCCCGCTACCAGTACTTCTGGTTGCGCAGTCGCGCTGGCATCGTCAACTGGAACAAACAGCTGACGGGGGCTGCCAGCAGCGCGCCGTTCGGTGGTGTGGGTGCCAGTGGCAACCATCGCGCCAGCGCCTATTACGCGGCCGACTACTGCGCTTACCCCGTGGCTTCGCTGGAGACCGCCAGCCTTGCCTTGCCGGCGACCCTGACGCCGGGCGTCACCCTATAACAACAGGTCACGGAGCCTAGCCGATGAAATCCTATGAAGTGAATTTTGATGGCCTGGTGGGGCCTACCCACAACTATGGCGGCCTGTCTTACGGTAACGTGGCTTCGCAGAGCAACAGCCAGCAGGCGTCCAACCCGCGTGAGGCCGCGCGCCAGGGCCTGGCGAAGATGAAAGCGCTGGCCGACATGGGCTTCAAGCAGGGTGTTCTGGCGCCACAAGAGCGCCCGGACGTGGCGGCGCTGCGCCGCCTGGGGTTCAGTGGTAGCGATGCCGACGTTATCCAGCGCGCCGCCCGCGAGGCCATGCCGTTGCTGGTGGCCAGTTGCTCGGCCTCGAGCATGTGGGTGGCCAACGCCGCGACAGTCAGCCCGAGTGCCGACACTGCTGATGGTCGCGTGCACTTCACTGCCGCCAACCTCAACTGCAAATATCACCGCAGCATCGAACACCCGACCACCAGCCGCGTGCTGGGTGCCATGTTCAACAACGAGAAACACTTTGCCCACCACGCTGCGCTGCCTGCCGTGGCACAGTTCGGTGACGAGGGCGCGGCCAACCACACACGCTTCTGCCGCGCCTATGGCGAGGCTGGCGTGGAGTTTTTTGTCTACGGCCGCAGTGCCTTCGACAGCCGTTACCCCGCGCCACAGAAGTACCCGGCCCGACAAACCCTGGAGGCCTCGCAAGCTGTGGCCCGGCTGCACGGCCTGAGCGATGACGGTGTGGTCTACGCTCAACAGAACCCGGCGGTGATCGATCAGGGTGTGTTCCACAATGATGTGATTTCGGTCGGTAACGGCGAGGTGCTGTTCTACCACGAGGACGCGTTTCTCGAGACCGACGCGGTACTTGGGCAACTGCGAGCTAAACTGGCCAGCAAGGGTGGCAACTTCCAGGCCATCTGCGTGCCCAGGGCCGCGGTGGCGGTGGAGGACGCGGTGCGTTCCTACCTGTTCAACAGCCAGCTGCTCAGCCGCGACGATGGTTCCATGCTGCTGGTCGTGCCGGAAGAGTGCCGCAACAACGAGCGGGTCTGGGCCTATCTGGGCCAGATGACCAGCCAGGGAGGCCCGGTGAAGGAGGTCAAGGTATTCGACCTCAAGCAAAGCATGCAAAACGGCGGCGGCCCGGCCTGCCTGCGTTTGCGCGTGGCTTTGAAAGAAGCGGAACTGGCAGCCGTCAACCAAGGCGTTATCATGACGGCCCCGCTGTATGACACGCTGCTGCAGTGGGTCGACAGGCACTACCGCGATCGCCTTGGCGAAGCAGACCTGGCTGACCCGCAACTGCTGGTGGAATGCCGTACGGCACTGGACGAATTGACCCAGATCCTGAAGTTGGGCTCGGTGTATCCGTTCCAACGCCAACCTTGAAGAGAGACTCTGTAATGACCGACGCCTTGCGCCTGATCCTCGAAGATGAAGACGGCACCCAGCTGGAAACTTCCTGCACCCGCTTTGCTGTGGTCTGGCAAGGCAAGGAAGTGTGGATTCAGCAGGATGGCCGTGGCCAGTTGCTGATCGGCGTGGATGTCGAGGAAGACGACACCGAGTATGCCAACTTGCTGCTGCGCCCGATGGCCACCAATCTGGTCAGCCTGCAGCTGGAAATGGAACCGGCAGAACTTGGCGAAGACGACGATCACGTTCATGGCCCTGACTGCGGTCACCACCACTAAGGAAGCACCTATGCTCGCCCTTGGCAAATTGCTTGAGCTGACCCTCACCGCTCACGAACCGGCTGAGAAGACCCAAGTGACACCCGGGGGCGCGCGTTTGCGATGGCTGGGGGAGGGCGCGCTCGAAGTGCGTCCGGCCGAAAGCGAAGATTGCGGGCTGGACTTGCTGTTGTCCGCCGGCATTCATGGCAACGAAACAGCGCCGATCGAATTGCTCGAACGGCTGCTGCACGGCGTGGCCAACGGCAAGATCAAACCCAGGGCACGGGTGCTGTTCCTGTTCGGCAACCCGGCGGCGATCCGCAAGGGCGAGCGCTTTATCGAACAGGACATCAACCGCTTGTTCAATGGTCGCCATGAGCTGTCCAGCGGGTTCGAAGCACTGCGTGCTGCCGAGCTTGAACAGTTCGCCCGGGTGTTCTTCAGCAAGCCGGGGCGCAACCGCCTGCATTACGACCTGCATACTGCCATCCGCGGTTCGAAGATCGAGCAATTCGCCTTGTACCCTTATAAAGAGGGGCGCAAGCACTCCCGTCGTGAGCTGGCGCGCCTGGCGGCGGCAGGTATGGAAGCGGTGCTGCTGCAAAGCAAGTCGTCCATCACCTTCAGTGCTTTCACCTACGAACAGCTTGAGGCTGAAGCTTTCACCCTGGAGTTGGGCAAGGCCCGCCCGTTCGGCCAGAACGAGCAGGTGAACCTCGACAAGCTCGAAGAGCGGCTGATCCGCATCATTGAGGCTACCGAGCCCGAAAACGAAAGCTCGCTGGATGGCCTGCAGCTGTTCAGTGTTTCCCGCGAAATCATCAAGCACAGCGACAGCTTCCACCTGCACCTGCCGGCGGACATCGAAAACTTCTCCGAGCTGAGCAAGGGTTACCTGCTGGCTGAAGACCTGGCCGAGATGCGCTGGGTAGTCGAGGAGGAGGGCGCGCGCATCATCTTCCCCAACCCCAAGGTCAAGAACGGCTTGCGCGCCGGCATTCTGATCGTGCCGGATTCGGGGCAGCGACTGGGGTGAGAGCGGTGTCGCCTGTTTCGCGGGTGAACCCGCTCCTACGGGCACGGCGCCACATTAAGGCCTTGCACATACCTTGTAGGAGCGGGTTTACCCGCGAACCAGGCGACACAGTTTCGGATCCTATCCATGATGAAAACCTTTTAATTCACCGCCTGTTCCCTTTTCCCCTCCCTTAAGCGGTAATTGGCTTGCCAGTGGCGAAACACAGGATTTAGCATCCGGTCATGTCGTTTTCGTTTGCATAGCCCGAAAAACCGTCCAAACGATGGCTTCTATCGTATAAACACACTGCATCAAGACTGCAGGACCGATATAATGCGGCCCTTTGCCGTCGTTTCGTCGACGCGTTTGCCCAACAGGGCCGCCGTTTCCGTGGAAGAACCTATGAAAAGCGCAGAAATCCGTGAAGCCTTCCTTCGCTTCTTCGAAGAGCAGGGACATACCCGAGTCGCCTCCAGTTCGCTGATCCCGAACAACGACCCGACCCTGCTGTTCACCAACGCAGGCATGAACCAGTTCAAGGACTGCTTCCTCGGTGCGGAGAAGCGCGCCTACACGCGTGCTGTCAGCAGCCAGAAGTGCGTGCGTGCCGGTGGCAAGCACAACGACCTGGAAAACGTCGGTTACACCGCGCGTCACCACACCTTCTTCGAAATGCTGGGCAACTTCAGCTTCGGCGACTATTTCAAGCGCGATGCCATTACCTTCGCCTGGACCTTCCTGACGTCTGAGCAGTGGCTGAACCTGCCCAAGGAAAAGCTCTGGGTCACCGTCTACGCCACCGACGACGAAGCCTACGACATCTGGACCAAGGAAGTCGGCGTGCCGGCCGAGCGCATGGTGCGCATCGGCGATAACAAGGGCGCCCCGTACGCCTCCGACAACTTCTGGACCATGGGCGATACCGGCCCGTGCGGCCCGTGCACCGAGATTTTCTACGATCACGGCCCGGATATCTGGGGTGGCCCACCTGGTTCGCCAGAAGAAGACGGTGACCGCTACATCGAGATCTGGAACAACGTCTTCATGCAGTTCAACCGCACAGCCGACGGTGTGTTGCACCCGCTGCCAGCGCCGTCGGTGGACACCGGCATGGGCCTGGAGCGCGTCAGCGCCGTGCTGCAGCACGTGCATTCGAACTACGAGATCGACCTGTTCCAGAACCTGCTGGCTGCCGCAGCCAAGGCCATCGGTTGCAGCAATGACGGCCAGGCCTCGCTGAAAGTGGTCGCCGACCACATCCGTTCGTGCGGCTTCCTGATTGCCGACGGCGTGCTGCCGTCCAACGAGGGCCGTGGCTACGTGCTGCGCCGCATCATTCGCCGCGCTTGCCGTCACGGCAACAAGCTGGGTGCCAAGGGCAGCTTCTTCTACCAGATCGTTGCCGCACTGGCCGCTGAAATGGGCGAAGCCTTCCCGGAGTTGAAGAGCCAGCAAGCGCACATCGAGCGCGTGCTCAAGGCCGAAGAAGAGCAGTTCGCCAAGACCCTGGAGCAGGGCCTGCGCATCCTCGAGCAAGACCTGGCCCAGCTGAAAGGCGACGTGGTACCGGGCGACGTGGTGTTCAAGCTGTACGACACCTATGGCTTCCCGATGGACCTGACTGCCGACATCGCCCGTGAGCGTGAGCTGACTATCGACGAAGCCGGCTTTGAGCGTGAAATGGACGCCCAGCGTGAGCGTGCCCGTTCCGCCAGCGCCTTCGGCATGGATTACAACAGCCTGGTCAAGGTCGACAGCGCCACCGAGTTCCTCGGTTACGACACCACCGAGGGCCAGGGCAAGATCATCGCCCTCTACAAGGATGGCCAATCCGTTGACCAGCTGGGTGAAGGCGAGCAGGGCGTTGTGGTGCTCGACCGCACGCCGTTCTACGCCGAGTCCGGTGGCCAGGTTGGTGACAGCGGCTTCCTGCAGGCAGGTGCTGCACGCTTCGACGTGCGTGATACCACCAAGACCGGCGGCGCCTTCCTGCACCACGGCGTGGTGGCCAGCGGTGCGCTGCTGATCGGTTCGCCCGTCGAGGCCAAGGTCGATGCCGACGTACAGCACGCCACCTCGTTGAATCACTCCGCCACCCACCTGCTGCACGAAGCATTGCGCCAGGTACTGGGCGAGCATGTACAGCAGAAGGGCTCGCTGGTCGACAGCCAGCGCCTGCGTTTCGACTTCAGCCACTTCGAAGCGGTGAAGCCGGAGCAGATCAAGCAGCTGGAAGACATCGTCAACCGCGAGATTCGCAAGAACACCCCGGTTGAAACCGAACTGACCGACATCGAAACTGCCAAGGCCAAAGGCGCAATGGCGCTGTTCGGCGAGAAATACGGCGACACCGTGCGTGTGCTGAGCATGGGCGGTGATTTTTCGGTGGAATTGTGCGGCGGTATCCACGCCAAGCGCACCGGTGACATCAGCCTGTTCAAGATCATCAGCGAAGGCGGCGTAGCCTCTGGCGTGCGCCGTATCGAAGCCGTAACCGGTGCCGCTGCGCTGGCTTACCTGAACGCTGCCGAAGAGCAGGTCAAGGAAGCCGCACAACTGGTCAAGGGTAACCGCGACAACCTGATCGACAAGCTGTCGGCTGTGCTCGAGCGCAACCGCCAGCTGGAGAAGCAGCTGGAACAGCTGCAGGCCAAGGCCGCCAGCGCCGCCGGGGACGATCTCTCCAACGCGGCCGTTGAGGTCAAGGGTGCCAAGGTCCTCGCCGCCCGCCTGGATGGGCAGGATGGCAAGGCCCTGCTGGCCCTGGTCGATCAGCTGAAGAACAAGCTCGGCCACGCAGTGATCCTGCTGGGCAGCGAGCATGAGGGCAAGGTTGTGCTGGTGGCCGGCGTGACCAAGGACCTCTCCAGCCAACTCAAGGCTGGCGATCTGATGAAACAAGCCGCTGCGGCGGTGGGTGGCAAGGGCGGCGGCCGTCCGGACATGGCCCAGGGTGGTGGCGTCGACGTCGCTGCCCTGGACCAGGCCCTGGCGCTGGCCGTGCCATTCGCAGAGCAGGGACTTTGAGATGAGGGGGTGGAGGGTCTAGTGGCCACACAGGCCACTCCCGTCCACCCCTTCATGTTGGATTGTTTTTTGGGGCCCTGTATGGGCTGAGGCACCATTGAAATGGCGTTGATCGTACAGAAATTTGGCGGCACCTCTGTCGGTTCCATCGAGCGGATCGAGCAGGTAGCCGAAAAGGTCAAGAAACACCGTGAAGCGGGCGACGACCTGGTGGTTGTGCTGTCGGCCATGAGCGGTGAAACCAATCGCCTGATCGACTTGGCCAAGCAGATCACCGATCAGCCGGTTCCTCGTGAACTGGACGTGATCGTGTCGACGGGTGAGCAGGTCACCATTGCCCTGCTGACCATGGCCTTGATCAAGCGTGGTGTGCCAGCGGTGTCCTACACCGGCAACCAGGTGCGTATTCTCACCGACAGCTCGCACAACAAGGCGCGCATTCTGCAAATCGACGACCAGAAGATTCGTGCCGACCTCAAGGAAGGTCGCGTCGTCGTGGTTGCAGGCTTCCAGGGTGTCGACGAGCACGGCAGCATCACTACCCTGGGTCGTGGTGGCTCTGATACCACCGGCGTGGCCCTGGCGGCGGCGCTGAAGGCTGATGAGTGCCAGATCTACACTGATGTTGATGGCGTCTACACCACCGACCCGCGCGTCGTGCCACAGGCTCGTCGCCTGGAGAAGATCACCTTCGAAGAGATGCTGGAAATGGCCAGCCTTGGTTCCAAGGTGCTGCAGATCCGTTCGGTGGAGTTCGCCGGCAAGTACAACGTTCCGCTGCGCGTGCTGCACAGCTTCAAGGAGGGTCCGGGTACCCTCATTACCATTGATGAAGAGGAATCCATGGAACAGCCGATCATTTCCGGTATCGCCTTCAACCGTGATGAAGCAAAGCTGACCATTCGCGGCGTGCCGGATACCCCGGGCGTGGCCTTCAAGATCCTCGGCCCGATCAGCGCTTCGAACATCGAAGTCGACATGATCGTGCAGAACGTTGCTCACGATAACACCACCGACTTCACCTTCACCGTGCACCGCAATGAGTACGAGAAGGCGCAGAGCGTGCTGGAAAACACTGCGCGCGAAATCGGTGCCCGTGAAGTGATCGGCGACACCAAGATCGCCAAGGTCTCGATCGTCGGCGTCGGCATGCGTTCGCACGCCGGGGTTGCCAGCTGCATGTTCGAAGCCCTGGCCAAGGAGAGCATCAACATCCAGATGATCTCCACTTCCGAGATCAAGGTTTCGGTGGTGCTCGAAGAGAAGTACCTGGAGCTGGCCGTGCGCGCGCTGCATACCGCGTTCGATCTGGATGCTCCTGCCCGACAGGGCGAGTAAGGCGCTGCCTGGAAGGGCGCGGCTTGCCGCGCCCTTCGCGTTTCTGCTCGCCGCGCAGGCCCTGTCCTGCCCTGTGCGGCGAGTAACCGGGGCCATGGTCGTCGTCCGCGACCCGGCCCGATATCCAAGACTGTTACCCCTGAATGTTTTGCGTAAGGAGAAAGCTATGTTGATTCTGACTCGTCGGTGCGCCGAGAGCCTGATCATTGGAGACGGCGAGATCACCGTGACGGTGCTTGGCGTCAAAGGCAACCAGGTGCGTATTGGCGTGAGCGCCCCGAAAGAAGTGGCAGTTCACCGCGAGGAAATCTACCTGCGGATCAAGAAGGAGAAGGATGAAGAGCCAAGCCTTTAATTTTTTTGAAGTTTTTTTCAAAAAAAGGGTTGCAAAGGTGAAAGAGGTTCTTTAATATTCGCCTCGTGTTGCGGTGAGGTGGCCGAGTGGCCGAAGGCGCTCCCCTGCTAAGGGAGTATACCTCATAAGGGTATCGGGGGTTCGAATCCCCCCTTCACCGCCATTATTTGCGTAGGGCGCTGTAAACGGTAGGAACGCTAAGTAGTTGTTTTATAACGAAAAGCTTCTTGCAAAAATGTTTCAGCGACCTATAATGCGCGGCAAGACACGGACTCATAGCTCAGCTGGATAGAGTACTCGGCTACGAACCGAGCGGTCGCAGGTTCGAATCCTGCTGAGTCCGCCACTTTTGAAGTGGCTTTGTTTGCAAGGCTGCTTCAATCAACCAGCGGTATCTGGTCTAAAACTGCCAATCGCGGACTCATAGCTCAGCTGGATAGAGTACTCGGCTACGAACCGAGCGGTCGCAGGTTCGAATCCTGCTGAGTCCGCCACTTTCTTGAAGTGGTTCTGCTTGCAAAGCCATTTCAGTCAACCAGCGGTAATCTGGTTTAAAACTGCCAATCGCGGACTCATAGCTCAGCTGGATAGAGTACTCGGCTACGAACCGAGCGGTCGCAGGTTCGAATCCT